>NZ_JBIWJA010000026.1:0-67216 GCF_044764905.1 Streptomyces sp. NPDC093586
GGTGCCGTGGGGCTGCTGGGGGGTGCCCTCGGAGCGGGGGAAGAACTCGTACCAGGAGCCGTACAGGGCGCGTTCGCGCTCGACCAGCAGGGGCAACGGGTCGGAGGAGGTGACCAGCTCCCGCAGCGGGTGCCGGGCCAGCACCGCCTCCACCTCCGGCGTCAACGCCCCCGCCAGCCGCGACGCGGCCGGACGGGACTCGTCCCGCAGCGCGTCGACGGCGGCCAGGAGCTGTGCGCGCCCCTCGCTCTCCGGCACCTCCGCGGCGGCGCGCTCGTACAGCCGCGCGCCCTCCTCCAGGACCAGCTCCGTGTCGAGGCCGGCCGGGATCTTGATCCGCGCGTGGTGCCGCCAGGTGGTGACCGGATCACCCCACGCCTCGACGGTGTACGACCACAGGCCGGGCTCCCCGGCGGTCACCGTGGCCCCCCAGCGGTCGGTGCCCGGCGCCAGCTCCCGCATCGGCGTCCACGGGCCCGGCCGGCCCCGGGGGTCTCTGAGGACGACGTTGGCCGCCACCGCGTCGTGTCCCTCCCGGAACACGGTGGCCGATATCTCGAACGCCTCGCCGGTCACGGCCTTCGCGGGCCGGCGCCCCCGCAGGACGACGGGGCGCACGTCGAGGACGGGGATGCGCCCGACGGCGGTCGAGTCCCCGGCCGAGGGCGGCCCGGGGACCGGCGGGCCGGCGTCGGCCGGGCGCTCCGGGACCGCTTCGGCGCCGGAGGCGGTGGGGGCTGACGAGTGGTGCGTGGCGGGCATGACCGCTCCTGTCCGCGTCAACGAGGGTGGGCGGATGACTCTGGGGGAGGTGGGTCCTGCGGGGGTTCCCCCGTGCGTACCGCAGGAGCCTTCCCACACTGTTCGGGTGGGCAATCCGGCACTTTGTTAACTACTCGCGCGTATGTCGACACATGCGGTGGTCCCTGACCGAACGCCTTCCCGCGCGGCGCCCCCGCAATCAGTGCCTCCGCGACATGTGCAGCTTTTCGCGCGGGGGCGACCTGTCACAAGGAGGTCGATGGGGAAAGATCCGGCCATATCGACGCGCCGGTACGGGCGGCCCGTCCTGCGGGCACCCCCTCCGGGGGAGTTCGGGAACAGAGCCGTTCAGGCCGATTCGGGAGTCTCGGGGCGAAGCGCCCGGCGGGGGACGGAGTGACGCCGGTACCGTCATAAGCGACGAGGTGGCCCACACCCCGTCCAATCGAGCGAACGCGCAGAGGTGGAGTGTGAAGGCGATCCGTCGACTGACCGTCCGTCCTGTTCTCCCCGACCCCCTCCGGCCCCTCAGCGATCTGGCCCGCAATCTGCGCTGGTCCTGGCATGCGGAGACCCGCGACCTCTTCCGGTCCGTCGACGCCGGATGCTGGGCGGCCTCCGGCCGCGACCCGGTGCGGCTGCTCGGCACCGTCCCGCCCGCGCGCCTGGCGGAGCTGGCCGAGGACCGCCGGTTCCTGCGCCGGCTGGCCGCGGCGGCCGACGACCTCGACCACTACATGACCGGCGACCGCTGGTACCAGGGCCGGCCGGGCCGACTGCCCGCCGCCGTCGCCTACTTCTCACCCGAGTTCGGCATCACCGCCGCCCTGCCCCAGTACTCCGGCGGCCTCGGCATCCTGGCCGGCGACCACCTGAAGGCGGCCAGCGACCTCGGGGTGCCGCTCATCGGCGTCGGCCTGCTCTACCGGCACGGCTACTTCCGGCAGTCCCTGTCCCGGGACGGCTGGCAGCAGGAGCACTACCCCGTCCTCGACCCCCACGAGCTGCCGCTGACCCTGCTCAAGGAGCCCGACGGCACCTCCGCCCGCGTCGCCCTCGCCCTGCCCGGCGGCCGGGAGCTGCGGGCCCGGATCTGGCTGGCCCAGGTCGGCCGGGTGCCCCTGCTGCTCCTGGACTCGGACGTCGAGGAGAACGACCTCGGTGAACGCGGCGTCACCGACCGGCTCTACGGCGGCGGCAGTGAACACCGGCTCCTGCAGGAGATGCTGCTGGGCATAGGAGGTGTCCGGGCGGTGCGGACGTACTGCCGGCTCACCGGCCACGCCGAACCGGAGGTGTTCCACACCAACGAGGGCCACGCCGGATTCCTCGGTCTGGAGCGCATCGCCGAACTCCGCGACCAGGGGCTGGAGTTCGACTCCGCACTGGAGGCGGTGCGGGCGGGCACCGTCTTCACCACCCACACGCCCGTCCCGGCCGGCATCGACCGCTTCGACCGCGGACTGGTCGCCCGCCACTTCGGCCCCGGCGCCGAACTCCCGCGCATCGACGTCGAGCGCGTCCTCGGGCTCGGCATGGAGACCTATCCCGGCGGCGATCCGGGCCTGTTCAACATGGCCGTGATGGGGCTGCGCCTGGCCCAGCGCGCCAACGGCGTCTCCCTGCTGCACGGCGGCGTCAGCCGTCAGATGTTCGCCGGGCTGTGGCCCGGCTTCGACGCCGACGAGGTGCCGATCACCTCCGTCACCAACGGCGTCCACGCCCCGACCTGGGTCGCCCCCGAGGTCTTCCGGCTCGGCGCCCGGCAGATCGGCGTGCAGCGCGCCGAGGACGCCCTGACCGTCGGCGGCTCGGACCGCTGGGACTCGGTCGCCGACATCCCCGACCAGGACATCTGGGAGCTGCGCCGCACCCTGCGCGAGCAGCTGGTGACCGAGGTGCGCGAGCGCCTGCGCGCCTCCTGGCGGCAGCGCGGCGCGGGGACGGCCGAGCTGGGCTGGATCGACGACGTCCTCGACCCGGACGTGCTCACCATCGGCTTCGCGCGGCGCGTCCCGTCGTACAAGCGCCTCACGCTGATGCTGCGCGACCGGGACCGGCTGAGGGAGCTGCTGCTGCATCCCGAGCGGCCGGTCCAGATCGTCGTCGCCGGCAAGGCGCACCCGGCGGACGACGGCGGCAAACGGCTGGTGCAGGAGCTGGTGCGGTTCGCGGACGACCCGCGGGTGCGGCACCGCATCGTGTTCCTGCCCGACTACGGCATGGCGATGGCGCAGAAGCTCTACCCGGGCTGCGACATCTGGCTGAACAACCCGCTGCGGCCCCTGGAGGCGTGCGGGACCAGCGGCATGAAGGCGGCGCTCAACGGCTGCCTCAACCTGTCGGTGCTGGACGGCTGGTGGGACGAGTGGTACCAGCCGGACTTCGGCTGGGCGATCCCCACCGCCGACGGTGCCGACGGGGGCGCCTCCACGCTCTCGGCGGTGGGGGAGGACGCCGACCGGCGCGACGCCGTGGAGGCCGCCGCCCTCTACGACCTGCTGGAGCAGCGGATCACCCCCCGTTTCTACGAGCGGGGCGCGAGCGGGCTGCCCGACCGGTGGATCGAGATGGTCCGCAGGACCC
This sequence comes from Streptomyces sp. NPDC093586, assembly GCF_044764905.1. Lineage (NCBI taxonomy): Bacteria > Bacillati > Actinomycetota > Actinomycetes > Kitasatosporales > Streptomycetaceae > Streptomyces > Streptomyces sp. NPDC093586. The sequence continues at coordinate 3,349 of NZ_JBIWJA010000026.1, forward strand.
TGAGCCTGCTCGGGCCGAAGGTGCTGGCCGGCCGCATGGTCCGGGAGTACGTCGAGCGGCTGTACGCGCCGGCGGCCGAGGCGCACCGCGCCATGGACCCGGACGCGGCCCGCGCGCTCGCCGAGTGGAAGGCCCGCCTGCGGGCGGCCTGGCCCGGCGTGAGCGTCGACCACGTCGAGACGTCCGCGCCCGCCGCGACGGCGGAGCTCGGCACGACGCTCGGGCTGCGGGTGCGGGTGAACCTCGGCGACCTCGCCCCGGACGACGTGGAGGTCCAGGCGGCCTTCGGCCGGGTGGACTCCGAGGACCGCATCACGGACGCGGCGACCGTGCCGCTGAAACCGGTGGGCGGCCCCGACCTGGAGGGCCGCTGGATGTACGAGGGCCCACTCGCCCTGGACCGCACCGGTCCCTTCGGCTACACGGTCCGCATCCTGCCGGCCCACCGGCTGCTGGCGTCCGCCGCGGAGATGGGGCTGGTCGCGGTGGCGTCGGACGAGCTGGGGGAGGCGGCGGGGCTGCTGATGCGGTGAACGCCCGAAAGCGGCGGGTGCGGCTCAGTCCGCGTCGTCCCCGCCGCTCAGCCGTCGCAGCACGGTGCCGCAGCGGCGGGCGTAGGCGTGCTGGAAGCCCCGGGTCGCCGGTCCGCCCGCCTTCGCGTACCACTTGGCCGGGCGGCTGAAGGCGGTCACGGTCAGCCAGACCGTGCCGTCGCCGGTGCGGTCCACGACGAAGGCCTCCTCGCCGGACTCGGGGTGGCCGGGCAGCGTGCCGTACGCCCAGCCGGCCCGGCGCGGCTCCTCCAGCGTCCACACCACCCGGCAGGGAGCCTTGATCATCCCGGCGAGGGTGACGGTGACGTCGACGCCGGGCGCGGCACGGTCCGCGCTCGCGTCGATGCCGACGCCCATCGCCCGGTGCATCTCCCAGGTGAGCACGGCCTCGGCCGCGCGCCGGAACACCGGCTCGCCCTCCCCGAGGCGCGTGCGTACGTGCATGGGGCGGAAGCCGGGCGGGCAGGGGGCCTGCTCGCGGGTGGCGCCGACGTCGTCGTACGTGAAGGACATGGGCACCAAGACTAGGGCGGCACCCGGGAACCGGTGGTTCCGGGTGCCGCCCGTCGTGCCGGTGCCGGTGCTCGTGCCGGTCAGTTCACGTTGATCGCGGTCCAGGCCGCGGCCACCGTCTTGTACTCGGTGCTGGTGGAGCCGTACAGGGCCGAGGCCGCGTTCAGGGTCGCCGTGCGGGCGCCCTTGTAGTTGGTCGTCGACGTCATGTACGTGGTCAGCGCCTTGTACCAGATCTGCAGCGCCTTGGCGCGGCCGATGCCGGTGACGGTGGCGCCGTTGTACGTCGGGGAGTTGTAGCTGACCCCGTCGATGGTCTTCGCCCCGCTGCCCTCGGCGAGCAGGAAGAAGAAGTGGTTGGCCGGGCCCGACGAGTAGTGCACGTCGACGCTGCCGAGGCTGGAGGACCAGTAGTCCTTGGACGCGCCGTCCTTGCTGGGCTTGTCCATGTAGCGCAGCGGGGTGCCGTCGCCGTTGATGTCGATCTTCTCGCCGATGAGGTAGTCGCCCTTGTCGGCGGAGTTGTTCGCGTAGTACTCCACACCGGTGCCGAAGATGTCGCTGGTCGCCTCGTTGAGGCCGCCGGACTCGCCGCTGTAGTTGAGGCCGGCGGTGTTGGAGGTGACGCCGTGGCTCATCTCGTGCCCGGCCACGTCCAGCGAGGTCAACGGGTTCGTGTTGCCGTAGCCGTCGCCGTAGGTCATGCAGAAGCAGCTGTCGGACCAGAAGGCGTTGACGTACTGGTTGCCGTAGTGGACCCGGGAGTAGGCCGCCTTGCCGTCGTTCTTGATGCCGTTGCGGCCGAAGCTGTTCTTGTAGAAGTCCCAGGTGACCTGGGCGCCGTAGGCGGCGTCCACGGCGGCCGTCTGGTCGGTGGAGGAGCTGGAGGCGGTGCCGGTGCCCCACACGTCGTCGGCGTCGGTGAACAGGGTGCCGGTGCCGTTGGTCTTGCGGGCCAGGTTGTACGTCTTGTGGCCGCCGCGCCCGGTGTCGTAGAGCTGGTACGTCGTGCCCGACTTGTAGGTGCCGAGGGTGACCGTGCCCGAGTACAGGCTCTTGCCGGAGCCGGTCTCGATGCCCTGGTACTCGTGCAGTTTGGCGCCGGTGGCCGCGTCGGTGATGACGTGCAGTTCGTTGGGGGTGCCGTCGTCCTGGAGGCCGCCGACGACGGTCTCGTAGGCGAGGACCGGCTTGCCGTCGGCCGCCCAGATCACCTTGCGGGGCGCGGAGTCGGCCGCGGTCTTCGACGACCCGGCGGCCTTCGCGGCGCCCAGCGCCTGCTGCTCGGCCCGGTCCGCGGCGATCTTCGGCGTCACGGTGGCGACCTCGATGGCGGCGTTCGTCGCTCTGGTCACGCCCTGGGTCGCGCCGGACTTCGCCCGGTGCACCACGAGGTCGCCGCCGAGGACGGGCAGCCCGTCGTAGGTGCGCTCGTAGCGGGTGTGCACGGTGCCGTCGACGTCCTTGACGACGTCCTTGACGACCAGCTTCTCCTTGGCGCCGAGGCCTATCTCCTGGGCCGTGGCGGTCGCGGAGCGCTGCTGCTCCTGGACGAGCGCGGTGCGGGCGGAGTCCGACAGCAGCACCGGGGCGCCCGGCAGAGCCCGCGGCGCGGAGGGGCCGGAGGGGCCGGCGGCGGCGCTGCCGGCGGTCAGGCCGGTGGTGAGCAGGGCGCCGGCCGCGACGGCGGTGGCGGCGGCCAGCGTGGTGCGCTTGTGGCGGGCGAAGAGGGAGGACACACAAGCTCCTTCGGTGGGGAGTCCGGCCGGCGTGGGGGTGCCGGCCGGCGGTGACTGCGAAGTTGTGCGGTGAGTGACGGAAGAGTGGCACTCATGCCGCGTACATGTCATCGGGGTCGAATGATGTTGGCCGAAAGTCGATGCCCGGGCGCATGTTGCGGGAACGTGAACCCGTGTGACCTCGGTAAAACCGCAACCTCGGCCACGTATGGGCTTGGCAAAAAACGGGTGGCCATGGAGAGGGCGCCGCCCCCGGGAGTCGAACCTCCGGGAACGGCGCCCTGACTGTGGTGCGGCCGCGCGGACCGGTGCGCCGGCGGCCTCGTGGACCCGCGGCCTACGGGAAGGTGAGGCGCCAGGCGTCGATGTAGCCGGTGTCCTGCGAGCCCTTGTCCTGGACGCGCAGCTTCCAGGTGCCGTTGGCCGATTCGGACGAGGCGTTGACCGTGTAGGTCTCGTGCACGTCCTCCGCCGGGTCGTAGCCGCTGCTCTTCAGGCGGTACGTCGACCCGTCCGGGGCCACCAGGTCGATCTGCAGGTCACCGCGCCAGGTGTGCACGATGTCCACGCCCACCTGGAGGTTGCTCGGCGCGTTGCCGGTGCGGCCGGAAACGGTGATCGAGGAGGTCACCGCGGACCCGTAGTCGGGGATGTTCACGTTCGCGGTGTTCTCGAGGGTCGTGCCGCCCCCGCCGCCGCCGCCCGAACGCGAGCCGACGTTGATGCCCGCCCACGCGTCCTGCACCGCCTTGTACTCGGCGCTGTCGGTGCCGTACAGCTCACCGGCCGCCGCGAGGGTGCCGGTGCGGGCGCCCGCGTAGTTGGTGGTCGACGTGAACTTCGTGGTGAGCGCGCGGAACCAGATCTTCTCCGCCTTGGCGCGGCCGATGCCGGTGACCGGAAGCCCGTCCGAGGTCGGCGAGTCGTAGGTGACACCGTTGATGGTCTTGGTGCCGCTGCCCTCGCTCAGCAGGTAGAAGAAGTGGTTGGCCGGGCCCGACGAGTAGTGCACGTCGATGTTGCCGAGGCCGGAGTACCAGGAGTCCTTGGACGCGCCGTCCTTGCTGGGCTTGTCCATGTAGCGCAGCGGGGTGCCGTCGCCGTTGATGTCGATCTCCTCGCCGATGAGGTAGTCACCGACGTCCGAGGGGTTGTTCGCGTAGAACTCGACCGAGGTGGCGAAGATGTCGCTGGTCGCCTCGTTGAGGCCGCCGGACTCGCCGCTGTAGTTGAGGCCGGCGGTGTTGGAGGTGACGCCGTGGGTCATCTCGTGCGCGGCCACGTCGATGGACGTCAGCGGGTGGGTGTTGCCCGACCCGTCGCCGTACGTCATGCAGAAGCAGCTGTCCGACCAGAAGGCGTTGACGTAGTTGTTGCCGTAGTGGACCCGGGAGTACGCGCCCACGCCGTCGCCGCGGATGCCGGAGCGGCCCTGGACGTTCTTGTAGTAGTCCCAGGTCAGAGCGGCCCCGTAGTGGGCGTCGGCGGCGGCGGTCTCCGCGTTGGACGCGCTGCCGTTGCCCCACGTGTCGTCGGTGCCGGAGAACAGCGTGCCGGTGCCGGAGGTGCCGCGGTTGAGGTTGTACGTCTTGTGGTTGCCGCGCGCCGTGTCGGTCAGCGTGTACGACGACCCGGACTGCGCGGTGCCCAGCGTCACCGTGCCGCTGTACATGGTGTTGCCGGTGCCCTGGTGGATCGCCTGGTACTCGTAGAGCTTGGCGCCGGTGGCCGCGTCGGTGACGACGTGCAGCTCGTTCGGCGTGCCGTCCTCCTGGAGGCCGCCCACGACCGTCTCGTACGCCAGGACCGGTGTGCCGTTGCCCGCCCAGATCACCTTGCGCGGGGCGCGTTCGGCGTCCGGCTTCTCGGCGCCGGCGGCCTTGGCGGCGGAGACCGCCTGCTGCTCGGCCTTGGCGGCGGTGATCTTCGGCGTCACGGTGGCCGGCTTGATCGCCTTGGCCGTGGCCTTCACGACCCGCTCGGTCTTCCCCGACGCGGCGGTGGTGACGACCAGGTCGCCGCCGAGGACGGGCAGTCCGTCGTAGGTGCGCTCGTAGCGGGTGTGCAGGGTGCCGTCGCGGTCCTTGACCACGTCCCGGACGACCAGTTTCTCCTTGGCGCCCAGGCCCAGGTCACCGGCCGTCCCGGCCTTGGTGGCGTCGGCCTCCCGGATCAGTTCCGCGCGCTGGGCCGGGGTGAGCTTGACGGATTCGGCGCCCGGGGCGGGGGCCGGCCGCGGGGCGGCGGTGGCGCCGCCGGCCTGGAAGGCCGTGGCGATCAGCGCGGCGACACCGGCCAGGGCGATGCCCGCCGCGCGGCGGTGCGTGGTGTGGGAGGTGCGTCTGTGGGGAGTGCTGCTGCTCAACACTGACTCCTTCTGCGTGGCCGCGGGTCGCGCGGCCGGGAGAGACCGGGCGGCGGATGAGCCGTCCGGGCAGAGCTGGGCGGTACGCAGAACCACGTGCCAAGAGCCGGCCGCGGCACAGCGCTGACAGGAAGCTGTGGGGGCGCTGTGGAGCGGCCGTGGGAAGAGTGGCAGGAGATCCGGACCCTTGTCAGGACCGCGTCAGTAAGTTGGCCGGAAATCGTTCGTTGTCCGGGCGTTCATGTTCGATATACGGAATGGTTGCCGTGCGTGTCCTTTACTGACCGCCCGCTCAGTCGGCCGGCCGCCGCCGCGTCATCGACGGAGGGCGCCCGGCCGTGCCACGACTCCCACAGCGCCGCGTACGCGCCACCGGCCGCCACCAGCTCGTCGTGCGTGCCGAGTTCGGTCAGCCGGCCGTCCTCCATCACGGCCACGCGGTCGGCGTCGTGCGCGGTGTGCAGCCGGTGCGCGATGGCGATGACCGTACGGCCCGCCAGTACGGCGGCGAGCGCGCGCTCGGTGTGCCGGGCCGTCGTCGGGTCCAGCAGGGCGGTGGCCTCGTCCAGGATCAGCGTGTGCGGATCGGCCAGCACCACCCGGGCGAGGGCCAGTTGCTGGGCCCGGGAGCCGTCGGCGCGGCCGCCGTCGCCACCCAGCTCGGTGTCCAGGCCCTCCGGCAGCTCCCGCACCCACTCCTCGGCGCCGACCGCGGCGAGGGCGGCCCACAGCTCGTCGTCGGTCGCGTCCGGCTCGGCGATGAGCAGGTTGTCGCGGACCGTGCCCAGGAAGACGTGGTGCTCCTGGGTGACCAGCACGACCTGACGGCGCAGCCGCTCCGGGGCGAGCGCGGCCACGGGCACCCCGCCCACCGTCACCGAGCCCTCGTCCGGCGCGTCGATGCCCGCCAGCAGCCGGCTCAGCGTGGACTTGCCCGCCCCGGACGGTCCGACGACCGCCAGCCGTTCACCCGGCCGCACGGTCAGGTCCACCCCGCGCAGCACCTCGCCGCCCCGGTCGTACGAGTAACGCACCCCGGACACGTCGATGCGGTCGTGCTCCGGGACCGCCGAGTCGTCCGCCGCGGCCCGCGGAGCGAGGGCCAGCCCCTCCACCCGGGCGAACGACGCGCCGCCGCGCTGGAGTTCCTCGTACCGCATCAGCACCTCGTCGAGCGGCACGGTCAGCTGCTGGAGGTACAGCGCACAGGCCACCACCGCACCCACGCTCACCCTTCCGTGCGCGTGCAGGACCCCGCCCGTCAGCAGCACACCCGCCACGGGCACGACGTACGACACCTCGACCACCGGGAAGAACACGGTGCGCAGATACAGCGTGTGGAAGCGGGTGCGCCGCGAGACCGCCAGCGCCCGGCGGCTCGCCGCGACCCGCTCGCCGGCCAGCCGGAACGCCTCGATGGTGCGGGCGCCCGCCACCGTGGAGGCGACGACCTCGGCGACGTCCGAATTGGCCGCGCCCTCGGCGAGATAGCCGTCGCGGGCCCGCCGCAGGTACCAGCGCATCGCCGACCGGATCGGCAACAGCAGCACCAGCGCCACCCCGCCGAGCACCGGGGACAGCACGAACACCGCGGCGCCGAGGAACAGCGCCTGCACGGCGTTGACCAGCAGTTCCGGACCCGCGTCGCGCAGCGTCGTGCCGACGGTGGACACGTCCGAGGTGCCCCGCGTCGTCAGGTCCCCGGTACCCGCCCGCTCCACCGCGGACGCCGGCAGCGCCAGGGCCCGGTCCACGAACCGCTCCCGCACCCGGGCCAGCGTCCGCTCGCCGAAGCGGTGCCCCACGTACCGGGCCCAGCGGGCCAGCAGCAGCTGGGCCGCCGAGCAGACCAGGATGGCGAGCGCCATCCGGTCCACGGCGTCCACCCCGCCACCGGCCCGCACCTCGTCCACGATCCGGCCCAGCAGCCACGGCCCGGCCAGCCCGGCGAGGGCCGCGAGCGCGTTCAGGCCGAGCAGCGCGGCGAACGCCCGCCGGTCGGCGCGCACCAGGCCGGCCATCGCCCGGCGCACGGCGGCGCGTTCGGCGACGGGGAGCTGCCCCGGTGTGCCCGGCACCCGCGGTGTCATCGCACGGCCTCCTCGTCCTCGGCGTCCCCGGTGCCGTCGGCGTCCTCGGCGTCGGCGTCGTCGGTGGCTCGCGCGACCAGCCGCCGGTATCCCGGCTCGGCGTCGAGCAGTTCGCGGTGGCCGCCGGTGGCCGCCACCTTGCCGTCGACCAGCCAGTGCACGACGTCCGCCCGGTCCAGCACCAGCGGGGACGTGCCGGCCAGCACGGTCGTACGGCCCTCGCGCGCCGCCCGCAGCCGCTGTGCCACCGTCGCCTCGGTGTGCGCGTCCAGCGCGGAGGTCGGTTCGACGGCGAGCAGCACCTCCGGGTCGGCCAGCAGCGCGCGGGCGAGCCGGACGCGCTGACGCTGACCGCCGGAGAGGCTGCGGCCCTGGGCGGCGACGGGCGTGTCCAGCCCCTCGGGCAGGCCCCGGACGATGTCGTCGGCGGCGGCCGCGCGGACGGCCCGGGACAGGCGCTCGTCGGCCCGGCGGGGCCCCGCGGCGCCGATCACCTCGCGCAGCGTGCCCGCGAACAGGTCGGCCTCGGCGTCGGCGACCAGGATGCGTTCCCGCACCCGGGCCAGCGGGATCTCCCTCAGCGGCACCTCCCCCCAGGTCGCGTCGGAGGGGGCGTACCGGCCGAGGCGGTCGATCACGGCGGCGGCGTCGGCCGGCCGCGCCCCGGCCAGCACGGTCAGCCGCCCCGGCGGCACCCGCACCCCGGACTCCGGGTCGTACAGCACCGACGGCTCGGAAGGGGCCTCGCGCATGCCCTCGTCCGGCTCGGGCTCCAGCCGCAGGAACGCGACCACGCGGCGGGCGGCCACCACGCCCCGGCTGAGCTGGTGGCTCATCTCGATCAGGAACATCACCGGCCAGCCCAGCGCCACGACATAGCCGTACACCGACACCAGCTCGCCCACGCTGATCTCCCCGCGCGCGGCCAGCCGGGCACCCAGCCAGGTCACCAGCCCCAGGAACAGCATCGGCAGCCCCACCCCGAGGGCCTGGATCCAGCTCGTCACCGCCCCGACCCGGTAGCCCTGCGCGCGCAGCCGCGCCGAGTCGTGGCGGAAGGCGTCCGCGACCAGGTTCTTGCCGCCCAGCCCGTTCAGCACCCGCAGCCCGCCCGCCAGGTCGCCGATCCGCGCCGTCAGCACGCTCTGCCGCTCCCGGTACTCGGCCTCCCGGCCCTGCAGCCGGCCCATCAGCGGCCCCAGCAGCACCCCCAGCGCCGGCACCCCGAGCAGCACCACCAGGGCGAGCCGCGCCGACACCGACAGCATCAGGCCGCCGACCGCCGCGTACGCCACGACAGCGCCGACACCGGGCCCGACCGCCGTCAGCGACTGGCTGATCGTCTGCACGTCGCCCACCCCGATGGTGACGACCTCACCGGTCCCCACCTGCCGGCGCAGCGCCGCCCCGAGCCGGGTCGCGTGCCCGACGACGACCTTGACCGTGCGGAAGTTGGCGTCCATCCTGACCCGCGTCATCACGCGGTGCCGCAGGATGCCCAGCCACGCGTTGACGGCCCCCGCCGCCACCAGCGCCGCCGCCCAGCCGGCCAGCGCGCCCAGGTCACCGCGCTCCAGCCCGTGGTCGACCGCCCGCGCCATCAGGTACGGCGTCGCCGCCAGCAGCACCATCCACACGCTGGCGAGCACCGCCCCCGCCGCACAGCGCCGCCACTGCCGCCCGACCAGCCACCACAGGTACCGCCAGCCGCCTCGGCGGTCGGGCGTGCCGGGATCCTCGTACGCGTCGATCGAGGCGCCGCCCGTCCGCCACCCCCCGGCGCCGCTCACGCGAGAGAGTCCCGCCACGCCCGGTGCAGGTCCGCGAACCGGCCCGTCCCCGCGATCAGTTCGGCCGGGGCGCCGTCCTCCACGATCCGGCCGTGCTCCATCACCAGCACCCGGTCGGCGATCCCCACGGTCGACAGCCGGTGCGCGATCACCACCGCCGTACGGCCCTTCAGCACCGTCGCCATGGCCCGCTGCACCGCCCGCTCCCCGGGGACGTCCAGCGAGCTGGTCGCCTCGTCCAGGATCAGCACCGCCGGATCGGCGAGCAACGCCCGCGCGAACGCCACCAGTTGCCGCTGCCCGGCCGAGATCCGGCCGCCCCGCTTGCGGACGTCGGTGTCGTAGCCGTCGGGCAGCGCGGCGATGAAGTCGTGGGCGCCGATCGCCTTCGCGGCCCGCTCGATCTCCTCCCGCGTCGCCTCCGGACGCCCGATGGCGATGTTCTCGGCGACCGTGCCGGAGAACAGGAACGCCTCCTGCGTCACCATCACCACCCCGCGCCGCAGTTCGGGCACGGCGAGGTCGCGCAGATCGGTGCCGTCCAGCAGGACCCGCCCGTCGGAGGGGTCGTAGAACCGGGCGAGCAGCTTGGCCAGCGTCGACTTGCCCGCGCCCGTCGAGCCGACCACGGCGACGGTCTGCCCGGCCGGGATCGTCAGGTCGAAGCGGGGCAGCACCTCACCGCCGGTGCGGTAGCCGAAGCGGACCCCGTCGAAGACGACCTCGCGGCCCGGGTGCTCCGACACGGGCGGCGGCAGCTCCTTCGGCGCGGCCGGCTCCGGCACGGACGGCGTCTGGGCCAGCAGCCCGGCGATCTTCTCCAGCGAGGCCGCCGCCGACTGGTAGGAGTTCAGGAACATGCCGAGCCGGTCGATCGGGTCGTACAGCCGGCGCAGGTACAGCACCGCCGCCGCCAGCACGCCCAGCGCCAGCGTGCCGTCCGCGACCCGGTACGCGCCCCACAGCACGATCCCCGCGACGGCCGTGTTGGCGACCAGCCGGGAGCCGACGACGTACCGGGCCATCTCCAGCAGCGCGTCGCCGTTGGTCCGCTCGTGGCGCCGGTTCAGCACGGCGAAGCCGGCGTCGTTGGCGGCCTCGCGGCGGAAGGCGCGCACCGGCCGGATGCCGTTCATCGTCTCCACGAACTTCACGATCACCGCCGCGATCGCCGTGGACCGCTGCCGGTACACGCGCCCCGCGCGCCGCTGATACATCCGGATCAGCCCGTACAGCGGCACGAACGACGCCACGGCGACGGCCCCGAGGCCGAGATCCAGCCACAGCAGCATCGCCGAGATGTAGACGAACGACAGGACGACCGTGACCAGCTCCTGCAGCCCCTCGCTGAGCAGCTCCCGCAGCGACTCGACGTCCGTGGTGGAGCGGGAGATGAGCCGCCCCGACGTGTAGCGCTCGTGGAAGTCGACGCTGAGCGCCTGCGCGTGCCGGAAGATCCGGCCCCTCAGGTCCAGCAGCACGTCCTGGTTGACGCGGGCGGACGCGGCGATGAACGCGTACTGCAGGGCACCGCCGGTCAGCGAGCACAGCAGGTACCCGGCACCGACCGCGACCAGCGGCCCGTGGTCGTGGTCGCGGAAGGCCGGCACGGCCCGGTCGATGGCGTACGCCACCAGCAGCGGGCCCGCCTGCACGGCCGCCTGCTGGAGCAGCAGGAGCAGCACCGTGACGGCGACGCGCGCCCGCATGGGCGCCAGCAGCGACCGCAGCAGGGCCGCCGTGGCACCCGGCGGGCTGGACAGGACGTCGCGGTCGAAGTCGTCGCCGGTGCGCTCCGCGCCGTCGGTCCGGGGCGGCTCCTCCGCCTCGCCGGGAGCGGGCGGGGACGTGATGGGGGCCGTCATCGCCGGTCTTCCTCCTGTTCTCCCGCGCCGGACATCAGATGGGCGTACTCGGCGTTCGTGCGCAGCAGTTCGTGGTGGGTGCCGACGGCGGCGATCCGGCCCCCGGACAGCAGGGCCACCCGGTCGGCGAGCAGGACCGTGGAGGGGCGGTGCGCCACGATCAGCGCGGTGGTGTCGGCGAGCACCCGGCGCAGCGCGGCCTCGACGGCGGCCTCCGTGTGCACGTCCAGCGCGGACAGCGGGTCGTCGAGGACGAGGAACCTCGGCCCGCCGACCACGGCCCGGGCCAGCGCGAGGCGCTGCCGCTGCCCGCCGGACAGGCTGAGGCCCTGCTCGCCCACCTGGGTGTCGACGCCCTGCGGAAGGGCGTGCACGAAGTCGGCCTGCGCGACGGCGAGCGCCCGCCCCAGCGCGTCGGGCCCGGTGCCCTCCCCGGCTCCCATCAGCACGTTCTCGCCGACGCTCGCCGAGAAGAGCGTGGGCTCCTCGAAGGCCACGGCGACCAGGGCGCGCAGCTCCTCGCGGGGCAGGGCGGCGATGTCCTCGCCGTCCAGCGTGATCCGTCCCCCGGTCACCTCGTGCAGCCGGGGGATCAACGCGGTCAGCGTCGTCTTGCCGCTGCCGGTCGCACCGACCAGGGCCATGGACTCGCCGGGCCGGATGTGCAGGTCGACTCCGTCGAGGAGGGGCGGGGAGTCCGGGGGAGCGTCGGGGTACCGGAAGCGGACGCCCTCGAACCGCAGGCCGCCCGCCCCCTCCTCCGCTGCGGGCAGTCGTGCCTCCCCCAGTGCCTGAACGGCCTGGGAGGTACCCCCAGGGGCGGCACGGGTGGGTGGTGGGGGTCCCCCCGCTCGAGCGAAGCCGAGAGTGGGGGAGGCACCCCGCGACGCCGGGCCGCGGTCCCCACCCCCCGACACCGGGGCACGGTCACCGACACCCCCCGGCGACTCGACCTCCGCGTCCATCACCTCGAAGTACCGATCCGTAGCCGTCGCCGCCTCCTGACTCATCGCCAGCAGGAACCCGATCGACTCCACCGGCCACCGCAGCGCCAGCGCCGTCGACAGGAACGCCACCAGCGTCCCCGCCGACAACGCCCCGTCCGCCACCCGCACCGCACCCACCACCAGCGCCGCCCCGATCGCCAGCTCCGGCAGCGTCACGATGACCGCCCAGATCGCCGCCAGCAGCCGCGCCTTGCGCAGCTCCGTCCCCCGCAGCGTGTGCGACAGCTCGTGGAAGGCGCGGGCCTGGCTGCGGTGCCGCCCGAAGCCCTTGATGATGCGGATGCCGAGCACGCTCTCCTCGACCACGGTCGTCAGATCCCCGACCTGGTCCTGCGCGCGCCGCGCCACCTCGGAGTACTTCTTCTCGAAGACCGCGCACGTGATCATCACCGGGACGGCCGGCCCGAGGACGACCAGCCCCAGCGTCCAGTCCTGCACCAGCATGATGCCCACGCCGATCAGGATCGTGACCCCGTTGACCAGCAGGAACGTCAGCGGGAAGGCGAGGAACATGCGCAGCAGCATCAGATCCGTCGTCCCCCGGGACAGCAACTGCCCCGAGGCCCACCGGTCGTGGAAGGCGACCGGCAGCCGCTGCAGGTGCCGGTACAGATCCGCCCGCATCCCCGCCTCGACGCCCGCCAGCGGCCGGGCCACCAGCCACCGCCGCAACCCGAACAGCAGCGCCTCCGCCAACCCCAGGAGCAGCAGGTACAGCGCGCCGAGCCACACGCCCGCCGGGTCCCGGTCGGCGACCGGCCCGTCCACCATCCACTTCAGGACGAGCGGGATCACCAGCCCCACGCAGGAGGCGAGCACCGCCACGAACGCGGCGGTGGACAGCCGCACCCGCACGGGTCGCACGTACGGCCACAGGCGCAGCAGGGAACGCACGGCGGAACGGTCCTTGGCGGATACACGTGTCGTGGACATCAGCAGCGAGCCTACGGTTCACCACTGACAGTGCCCAGCGAGTTTTCGCGCGCGCCGGGGTCGTACGGGGGCATCGACCGATCGGCTGATGCGCCTTCGAGCGCGACGGCCGATGTGGCGGGCACCCCTTTCCCGGGACGCTGGTGCCATGCCCGTCATCGAAGTCACCGACCTGCGCAAGTCCTACGGGGGCCGCCCCGTCGTCGACGGGGTGTCGTTCGCCGTCGAGGAGGGCGAGATCTTCGGCATCCTCGGCCCGAACGGCGCCGGCAAGACCACCACCGTCGAGTGCGTCGAGGGACTGCGCGTCCCCGACGCGGGCCGCGTCCGCGTCACCGGCCTCGACCCCGTCGCCGACCACGAGAAGGTCGCCCGGGTCCTCGGCGCCCAGCTCCAGCAGAGCGAACTGCAGCCCAAGCTCACCGTCCGCGAGGCCCTGGAGCTGTACGCCTCCTTCTACCCGCGCCCCGCCGACTGGCGCCCGCTCGCCGAGCGGCTCGGCCTCACCGACAAGCTCACCACCCGGTTCGCCAAGCTCTCCGGCGGCCAGAAGCAGCGCCTGTTCATCGCGCTGGCCCTCGTCGGCGACCCCCGGGTCGTCGTCCTGGACGAGCTGACCACCGGCCTCGACCCGCGCGCCCGCCGCGAGACCTGGCAGCTCATCGAGGACGTCCGGGCGAGCGGCGTCACCGTCCTGCTGGTCACGCACTTCATGGAGGAGGCCCAGCGCCTCTGCGACCGCATCGCGGTGATCGACAAGGGCCGGGTCGCCGCCCTGGACACCCCGCAGGGCCTGATCCGGCGTTCGGCGGGCGCCACCGTCATCAGCTTCACCCCGTCCGCGCCGCTGGACGCAGACGACCTGAACGCGCTGCCGCAGCTCGCCTCGGTCGAGCACAAGGACGGCCGCCTGACGCTGTCCGGCACCGACGAGACGGTGAACGCCGTCCTCACCCTCCTCGCCCGCACCCGCGTCACCGCCCACCAGCTGCGCGTCACCGACGCCACACTGGACGACGCCTTCCTGGACCTCACGGAGACCACGGCATGAGCATGCACATCCTCGACCGCGCCGTACTGAAGACGGAGATCCGCCTCTTCCGGCGCGAACCCGGCGCCGTCTTCTGGATGCTGGTCTTCCCCACCCTGCTGCTGGTGATCCTCGGCTCCATCCCGTCCTTCCGCGAGGCCGACCCCTCCTTCGGCGGCCTGCGCCCGGTCGACGCCTACGTACCGGTGGCCGTCCTGCTCGGTCTGATCCTCGGCGGGCTCCAGGGCATGCCGCAGACCCTCACCGGCTACCGGGAACGCGGCGTCCTGCGCCGGATGTCCACCACACCGGTACGGCCCTCGGCACTGCTGTCGGCGCAGATGCTGGTGTTCGGGGGCGCCTCGGTGCTCTCCGCACTGCTCGCGCTCGCGGTCGGCAGGCTCGCCTTCGACGTGACGCTCCCGGCACAGCCCGTCGGCTACCTCCTCGCGCTGCTGCTCGCCGTGGTCTCCGCCCTCGCCCTGGGCGCCGTCGTCTCCGCCCTGTCCCGCACCACGAAGATCGCCGGCGCGATCGGATCGGCCGCGATGTTCCCGGCGATGTTCTGCGCGGGCGTGTGGCTGCCGGTGCAGGCCATGCCGGACCTGCTCGCCCGCATCGTCGGCTTCACCCCGTTCGGTGCCGCCGCGAAGGCCCTCGACGCGGCCGCCGCGGGCGACTGGCCCGGCTGGACGCACCTCGGGGTGCTGGTCGCCTGGACGGTGCTGCTCACCGCGGCGGCCTCGCGCTGGTTCCGCTGGGAATGAGCCGGCCGGGAAGGGTACGGGCGTGTTCGACAATGGCGTCATGACGGACACGACAGCGGTTGACGAGCGGTGGGCGGTGTTCCACCGCTGGGGACCCTACGGGCTGCTGGCCGTCGGAACCCTGGTCTCCTGGTCGACCGCCGACGCGATCGACATGACCACGGCCGAACGCCGGGTGGCGGCGGTCCTCGTCGCCGTGGCCGCCGTCCTGCAACTGTGCTGGAACCGGGCGGCCCGCACCCGCCGGGAACCGTCCGTGGCCGGCGGCTGCTACTACGCCGTCCGCTGGGCGATCGGCTTCGCCCTCACCTGGCTCAACCCGCTGTTCGCCTTCTACGCGGTCGTCGGCTACTTCGGCGCCCAGCACCTGCTGCCGCGGCGCCTGGTCGGGGTCGGGTTGTTCGCCACCGCCGTGACGCTCGCGGGCTCGCAGTCGGGCGGACTGCCGCCGCACGGGGTCATGGGGTGGGTCCTCTTCGGCGCCATCCTCACGGTCAACAGCATGCTGCTGGCCCTCTTCGCCCACTTCGCCGCCCTGGAAGAGGCCCGCAGCCGGGCCCGGGTGGAGACCATCGCCGAACTGGAGCGCACCAACACCGCGTTGCAGCAGGCCCTCGACGAGAACGCCGCCCTGCACGCCCAGCTCCTCGTCCAGGCCCGCGAGGCCGGCGTCGCCGACGAGCGCCGGCGGCTGGCCGCCGAGATCCACGACACCCTCGCCCAGGGACTGACCGGCATCATCGCGCAGCTCCAGGCGGTGTCCGCCACCCCGGACGAGACGACGGCCCGCAAGCACGTGGGCCGCGCCATGGACCTGGCCCGGCACAGCCTGGGCGAGGCCCGCCGGTCGGTGCACAACCTCGCTCCGGTGGACCTGGCGGACGCCGGACTGCCCGAGGCGCTCAAGACCACCGTCGCCCAGTGGGGCGAACGCACCGGACACCGCGCCGACTTCACCGTGACCGGCACCGTCCGGCCGCTGCACGACGAGGTGGCGGCCACTCTCCTGCGCATCGTCCAGGAGGCCCTGTCCAACGCCGCCCGGCACGCCCACGCCTCCCGGGTCGGCGTCACCCTGTCCTTCATGGACGACGAGGTCACCCTCGACATCCGCGACGACGGCCGGGGCTTCGACCTCCATCTCGTACGTCCGCGCACCCGGACCGGCGGTTTCGGCCTGGACGGCATGCGCGCCCGCGCCGAGCGCATCGCCGGGACCCTGACGGTCGAGTCCGAGCCCGGCCACGGTACGGCGGTCTCGGCTCGCGTACCGTTGGTGGGTGACCGATGACCCGCCCATCTCCCTGCTGATCGTCGACGACCACCCCGTCGTACGGGACGGCCTGCGCGGCATGTTCGAGGCCGCACCCGGATTCACCGTGCTCGGCGAGGCGGCCGGCGGCGTCGAGGCGGTGGAGAAGGCCGCCGTGCTCGACCCGGACGTGATCCTCATGGACCTGCGCATGCCGGGCGGCGGGGGAGTGGACGCCATCCGGGAACTGGCCCGCCGCGGCGCCCGCGCCAAGGTCCTGGTCCTGACCACGTACGACACCGACTCCGACACGCTGCCCGCGATCGAGGCCGGCGCGACCGGCTACCTCCTCAAGGACGCGCCCCGCGACGAGCTGTTCACCGCGGTCCGCGCCGCCGCCCAGGGCCGCACCGTCCTCTCCCCGGCCGTCGCCACCCGCCTGGTCTCCGCGGTCCGCACGCCCAGGACCCCCGGCGGCGAGCCCCTCTCCGCCCGCGAGCGCGAGGTGCTCGCCCTGGTCGCCCGGGGCACCTCCAACAAGGAGATCGCCCGCGAGCTGTTCATCAGCGAGGCCACCGTGAAGACCCACCTCACCCACCTGTACGCCAAGCTCGGCGTCAAGGACCGCGCGGCGGCGGTGGCGACGGCCTACGACCGGGGCATCCTCGGCTGAGACCGGGCCCGCGGCCAGGACGGCGACGGGTACGGCAGCAGCGTGCCGTTCACCTTCTCCCAGACGGCCTTCAGCTCGGCCAGCGGCTGCGGCCGGTCGGCGGCGAGATCGGCCTGCTCGCGGGCGTCGGCGGCCAGGTCGAACAGGTGGCCCTTGCCGTCCGCGTCCCGGTGGTACTTCCAGTCGCCGCGCCTGAGCGCCCGGTTGCCCCGCACCCGCCGGAACGGGTCGCGCTCGGGCACTCTCTCGCCGTGCAGCAGGTAGCCGGCGAGACTGTGACCGTCGAGCGGGTACGCCGGGTCCGGCCGGGCACCGCCCAGCTCCAGCAGGGTGGCCGTCCAGTCGGGGGAGTACACGGGGACGTGGCTGACCTGGCGGGCGTCGACGCCGGCCGGCGCAGAACGGTCGGTATCCGGATACCGCCCTCCAGCAGCTCCCCCTTCCCGCCGCTGAGCGGCCACTGGTACGAGAAGCGCTCACCGCCGTTGTCGCTGGCGAAGACGACGAGCGTGTCCTCCTCCTGGCCCGAGCGGCGCAGCGCGGTGAGCACCTTGCCGACCGAGGCGTCCAGGTTCTCGACCACCGCCCGGTACTTCTCCACCGAGCCGCCGTCGCTGTGCGCCAGGGCGCGCACCCCGCCCCCGGCCCGGACCTTCGCCGCGATCCCGGCGCCCGTCTCGGCGTCGTCCTCGGTCAGCCACGGCCAGGGCGGGGTGGTGAAGTTGAGGTTGAGCAGCCAGGGCCGGTCGTGGCCGCGGGAGACGTACTCGACGGCCCGCTCGGTCAGGACGGTGGTGTAGTAGCGCAGGTCCTGGTACACGGCGTCGCCCTCGTACAGGTCGTACTCGCCGATGCCCCCGAGCTTGGAGAAGTACTCCAGGGCGCCGCCGAAGTAGCCGAAGAACTCGTCCCAGCCCGACCTCGTGGGGCTGTAGTCCGGCAGGTAACCGCAGTGCCACTCGCCGATCAGGGCGGTCGCGTACCCGGCCCTCTTCAGCAGCGAGACCAGGGCGGGGTGATTCGGGTCCAGGCCCCGGGTGCGGTTGCCGATGGCCTCGGCCAGCCCGCCCCTGGCGCGGCCCATGTAGAGGCTGAACCGGGTCGGGGAGCAGGTCGCCGACCCGGAGTAGGCGTCGGTGAACCGCACCCCCTGCGCGGCGATCCGGTCCAGGTTCGGCGTCCGGATGTGCGGGGCGCCGTACGACGACAGGTCGGCCCAGCCCAGGTCGTCGCCCAGGATGAACAGGATGTTCGGGCGTCTGCGCGGACGGTCGGCGGCGGGCGGGACCGGAACGGACGCTCGGCGGGAGCGGCGGGAGCTGCCGAGGCGGTGGCGGACGTGCCGGCGACGGCCGTCACCGCCCCGCCACCGACCAGACCACCGAAGACACGACGGGATATCTCGGGCATGCGTGATCCAGGTGAGAGAGGAAGAGGTGGAAGAAGGACGTGCGAGCGCGCGGCTCAGCGACAGACGGCGCTGGACTGGCGGCACAGGTCGACGTGGTGACACACCACCAGTGCGACACCCACGCGGCGCCGGGCAGCGGGGGACCTCACGCCCCCGGACGCTGTCGGCCGGGCGACATGCCGGTCAAGAAGATCACTGCCGAGTTCACGGAGCCGGAAACGAGTGCTCAGCAGACGACACGCAGCAACAGCACCGTCCGCCCCGGCACCGTGATCGGGGCGCCCGCCGCGTACTCCTCGCCGGGCGGCCGTGACTGCTCCTCCCGGCCGGTGTCCACGACCACCTCGTACCGCTCGGCCCACGGCGCCGCCGGCAGCACGAACTCCACCGGTCCGTCGCCGGCGTGCAGGACGGCCAGGAAGCTGTCGTCGGTGATCGGCGCGCCGCGCTCGTCGCGGCCGGGGATGTCCCGCCCGGACAGGTACATGCCGAGGGTGGCGGCGGGGGCGTACCAGTCGTCCTCCGTCATCTCCGTGCCCCGGGCGGTGAACCAGGCCAGGTCGCGCAGACCGTCCGCGGAGTGCGCCCGGCCGGAGAAGAAGGCGCGGCGGCGCAGCACCGGGTGCCGGTGGCGCAGCGCGATCAGCCGGGAGGTCAGTTCGAACAGGGGCCGCCAGTCCGGGTCGTCCAGCAGGCTCCAGTCCACCCAGCTGATCTCGTTGTCCTGGCAGTAGGCGTTGTTGCTGCCGCGCTGGGTGCGCCCCATCTCGTCGCCCGCGACCAGCATCGGCACGCCGGTCGACAGCAGCAGCGTGGTCAGCAGGTTGCGCAGCTGGCGCCGCCTGAGCGCGCGGACGCCCTCGTCGTCCGTCTCGCCCTCCGTGCCGCAGTTCCAGGACCGGTTGTCGTCCGAGCCGTCCCGGTTGCCCTCGCCGTTGGCCTCGTTGTGCTTGCGCTCGTACGTCACCAGGTCGCGCAGCGTGAAACCGTCGTGCGCGGTGACGAAGTTGACCGACGCGTACGGCCGCCGCCCGCCCCAGGCGTACAGGTCGCTGGAGCCGGACAGCCGGTAGCCCATCTCCCGCACGTCCGGCAGGGCGTGCCGCCAGAAGTCCCGTACGGCGCCCCGGTAGCGGTCGTTCCACTCCGTCCACAGCGGCGGGAACGCGCCCACCTGGTAGCCGCCCGAGCCGACGTCCCACGGCTCGGCGATCAGCTTCACCCGGCGCAGCACCGGGTCCTGCGCGATCACCGCGAGGAACGGGGAGAGCATGTCGACGTCGTGCATCGAGCGGGCCAGCGCCGCCGCCAGGTCGAAACGGAAGCCGTCCACGCCCATCTCCGTCACCCAGTACCGCAGGGAGTCGGTGATCAGGCGCAGGACATGCGGCTGGACGACGTGCAGGGTGTTGCCGCAGCCGGTGTAGTCGGCGTAGCGGCGCGCGTCCGGCTGGAGGCGGTAGTAGCCGCGGTTGTCGATGCCCTTGAGGGAGAGCGTCGGGCCAAGCTCGCCCGCCTCCGCCGTGTGGTTGTAGACCACGTCGAGGATGACCTCGATACCGGCCGCGTGCAGCGCGCGCACCATCCGCTTGAACTCGCCGACCTGCTGGCCCGTGGTGCCGGAGGCCGCGTAGGCGGCGTGCGGGGCGAAGTAGCCGATCGAGTTGTAGCCCCAGTAGTTCCTCAGGCCCCGCTTCAGCAGGTGGTCCTCGTGCGCGAACTGGTGCACCGGCAGCAGTTCGACGGCCGTCACGCCCAGCCGCGTCAGGTGCTCTATCGCCGCCGGGTGCGCGAGGCCCGCGTACGTGCCGCGCAGCTC
Source organism: Streptomyces sp. NPDC093586 (assembly GCF_044764905.1). Lineage (NCBI taxonomy): Bacteria > Bacillati > Actinomycetota > Actinomycetes > Kitasatosporales > Streptomycetaceae > Streptomyces > Streptomyces sp. NPDC093586. Next base: position 23,157 of record NZ_JBIWJA010000026.1, read on the forward strand.
CTCGGGTATGCCGGGGTGCAGCTTGGTGAAGCCGCGCACGTGCAGCTCGTAGATGACCGAGTCCGCCCACGGCGTCTTGGGCCTGCGGTCGTCCGACCAGTCGTCGTCGTCGTGGACGACGACGCCCTTGGGAACGTACGGCGCCGAGTCCCGGTCGTCGCGCACGGTGTCCGCCACATGCTGCTCGGGCCAGTCGCGGACGTGCCCGTACACCTCGGGCGGCAGCCGGAAGTCGCCGTCCACCGCGCGGGCGTACGGGTCGAGCAGCAGCTTCGCCGGGTTCCAGCGGGCGCCGGTCCACGGGTCCCAGCGGCCGTGCACCCGGAAGCCGTAGCGCTGCCCGGGCAGCACGCCCGGCACGAAGCCGTGCCAGATCCCGTGCGTCAGCTCGGTCAGCCGCACCCGCCTCTCCGCGCTCCCGGGGCCCCGCTCGTCGAACAGGCACAGCTCGACCGCCTCCGCCCCGCCCGCCCACAGGGCGAAATTGGTCCCCGGCACCCCGTCCGGCCCCGTCCGGAACCGGGCGCCCAGCGGCACCGGCGTACCCGGCCGGGCCGGCACGGCGGGCGGCGGCGCGGCACGCCGTGCGCCGGTCACCACGACGGCGGGGCGCCCGTCCTCGGCGGCCCGCTTCCCGGCCACCGCCTCCTGCTCGGCTGCGCTGGACACCTGTCAGCCTCCTGCGGCTCGTGGAACGACGTGGCGGAGACGGGAAAGAGGGCGCACGGTGTCCCGACCGCCGCTCCCCGTCGCGTCGTCCTCCCCCCTGTTCTTCCCACCCCGTGGCTCGCACTCACGTTTCCCCAGGGCCGGCCGGTCGTTACGGGTGGGTGTGAGGCACGTACACGGGCGCGCACGGCGCGCGGGGGCCGTCCTGGCCGCCGTCATGACATGGGCAGGACTGCTGGCCGGGGCCGCCGGATGCACCGCGGGCAGCAGCGGCATCGGCTCCGGCATCGGTTCCGGGATCGGGGAGGTGTTCGGCAAGCCGCCCTCCCCCGAGGACGTCATCCGCGTCACCCCGGACGACGAGAGCGAGGGCGTCCGGCCGGAGAGGGGACTGTCGGTGCGGGTGCCCGAGGGGCGTCTGGAGTCGGTGAAGGTCGTCAAGTCGCAGGACGCCCAGGAGACCCCGGTGCCCGGCCGGATCTCCGCCGACGGCCGTAGCTGGAAGCCCGACGGGAAACGGCTCGCGCTCGCCGCGAAGTACACCGTCGACGCCGTGGCCCTCGACGGCCACGGCCGCCGCTCAGCCCGGCACACCACCTTCACCACCTACGTCCCGGAGGAACGCTTCGTCGGCTACGTCGCCCCCGAGGACCGCTCGGTCGTCGGCACCGGCATGATCGTCTCGCTGGAGTTCAGCCGCGAGATCACCGACCGCGCCGCCGTGGAACGCGCCGTCTCCGTGACCGCGAAGCCCGCCACCGAGGTCCGCCCCCACTGGTTCGGCAAGGACCGCCTCGACTTCCGGCCCAAGGACTACTGGAAGCCCGGCACCAGGGTCACCGTCGCCCTGAGACTGCGGGACGTGGAGGGCGCGCCGGGGGTCTACGGGCTCCAGCGCAAGACGTTCTCGTTCACCGTCGGCCGCAGCCAGGTCTCGCTCGTCGACGCCGTCAAGCGGACCATGGAGGTACGCCGGGACGGCACCCTGCTGGCCACCGTGCCGATCACCGCGGGGGCGCCGACGACCCCCACCTACAACGGCAAGATGGTGGTCGCCGAGATGCTCGACGTCACCCGCATGAACAGCCGCACGGTCGGCTTCGGCGGCGAGTACGACATCCCCGACGTCCCGCACGCCATCCGCCTCACCAGCTCCGGCACCTTCCTGCACGGCAACTACTGGGCGCCCGCCGACACCTTCGGCCGCGCCAACGTCAGCCACGGCTGCGTCGGCCTGCGCGACGTCAAGGGCGGCGGATCCGACACCCCGGCGGGCTGGTTCTTCGACCGCAGCCTGATCGGCGACGTCGTCGAGGTCGTCCACAGCAGGGACAAGACGGTCGCCCCCGACAACGGCCTCGGCGGATGGAACATGAGCTGGGCGGCGTGGAAGGCGGGCAGCGCGGTCGGGTGACCCGGGGCCCACGGCGCCAACTCGGTACGGAACAGTGACAATTCCCTTGGTCACCAAGTCCCTGGCCTGCGGTTACGATGCGCCGGTGCGTGAGTGTGCGCACTGGGGCGCGGGCCGGACGAGGCCCGGCGAGGGGAGACAAGGTGAACGTGCGTCCGATATCGAGGACGTCGTCGGCCGGCATCCGGGGGCGGAGCGGCAGGGGAACCCGCAGGGGACTGCCGGCGCTGATGCTCGGCGTACTGCTGGCGGTGAGCGCGTGCGGCGGCGGTACGGACTCGGGCTCCGGGGACGGCAAGGGCGGGGCCGGCAAGGACGCCACCGCCGCCCAGAGCAAGCAGTCCGAGGCGGTCGTCACCATCGCGCCCGCCAACGGCGCGAAGTCGGTCGACACCAGCGGCGCCCTCAAGGTCGGTGCCGCCAAGGGCAAGCTGACCGAGGTCGTGGTCAAGGACGCCGAGGGCCGCCCGGTCGAGGGGAAGATATCCGGGGACGGCGCCACCTGGACGCCGTCCGCCCACCTGGCCGCCTCCACCGCCTACACCGTGCACGCGGTCGCCAAGGACTCCGAGGGCCGCACCGCGGCGGAGGACTCCCGCTTCACCACGCTGACGCCGAAGAACACCTTCACCGGCACCTTCACCCCCGAGGACGGCTCGAAGGTCGGCGTCGGGATGCCGTTCTCGATCCGCTTCAGCCGGGGCATCACCCACCCCGAGGACGTCGAGAAGGCCATCCGCATCAAGACCGAGCCGGCCGTCGAGGTCGAGGGCCACTGGTTCGGCAACGACCGGCTGGACTTCCGCCCGGAGCAGTACTGGAAGGCCGGCACCAAGGTCACCGTCGACCTCGCCCTGGACGGCGTCGAGGGCCGCGAGGGCGTCTACGGCAAGCAGAACAGGACCGTCTCCTTCACCATCGGCCGCAAGCAGGTCTCCGTCGTCGACGCCAAGAAGCTCACGATGCAGGTCGTGCGGGACGACAAGGTCCTCAGGACCGTCCCGGTCACCACGGGCGCCCCCGGGTACGAGACCTGGAACGGTCAGATGGTCATCACCGAGAAGCTCTCCGTGACCCGCATGAACGGCGAGACGGTCGGCTACGGCGGCGAGTACGACATCAAGGACGTCCCGCACGCCATGCGCCTGTCCACCTCCGGCACCTTCATCCACGGCAACTACTGGGGCGGCGACGCCTTCGGCAACCGCAACGCCAGCCACGGCTGCGTCGGCCTGCGCGACGTCAAGGGCGGCTGGGACGGCAAGACGCCCGCCGCGTGGTTCTTCGACAACTCGCTCATCGGCGACGTGGTGGTCGTCAAGAACTCCAACGACGCGACCATCGCCCCGGACAACGGCCTCAACGGCTGGAACATGTCCTGGGAGAAGTGGAAGGCCTGAGCCCCGCCCGCACGACGTGACGCACGGCCCCGGTGCCCTCGACGTGAGGTACGGCACCGGGGCCGCGACCGTTGACCCCCGCGCTGTGCCTGCCCGGGGGCAACCCCCGGGCCCCCGGCCGAGTGTGAGCGACGGCACCGACGACAGCCGTTAGTCGCCGTTAACCTGCTGTGCATGACCGTACATCTGGAAGTCGCGGACGGCGTCGGCACGCTGCGCCTGGACCGCCCGCCCATGAACGCGCTGGACATCGCCACGCAGGACCGGCTGAAGGAGCTCGCCGAGGAGGCCACGCGGCGCGAGGACGTGCGCGCCGTGGTGATCCACGGCGGCGAGAAGGTGTTCGCGGCGGGCGCGGACATCAAGGAGATGCAGGTGATGGACCACGCGGCGATGGTCCTGCGCGCCCGTGCCCTGCAGGACTCCTTCACCGCGGTGGCCCGCATCCCCAAGCCGGTCGTCGCCGCCGTGACGGGTTACGCGCTGGGCGGCGGCTGCGAACTCGCCCTCTGCGCCGACTTCCGCATCGCCGCGGACGACGCCAGGTTCGGCCAGCCCGAGATCCTGCTCGGCCTGATCCCCGGCGCCGGCGGCACCCAGCGCCTGTCCCGGCTGGTCGGCCCCTCCAAGGCCAAGGACCTGATCTTCACCGGCCGCCAGGTGAAGGCCGACGAGGCGCTGGCGATCGGCCTGGCGGACCGCGTGGTGCCCGCCGCCGAGGTCTACGAGCAGGCGCACGCCTGGGCCGCCCGCCTCGCCAAGGGCCCCGCGATCGCGCTGCGCGCGGCCAAGGAGGCGATCGACACCGGCCTGGAGACGGACATCGAGACCGGACTCGCCGTCGAACGGAACTGGTTCGCGGGCCTGTTCGCCACCGAGGACCGCGAACGCGGCATGCGCAGCTTCGTGGCGGAGGGCCCCGGCAAGGCGAAGTTCGTCTGAGAACCGGTCGGCCGACCCGTAATTGACGCGGTGTCTGGTACGGGCCCCTCGGCGGGGAAGCTTATGGAAGCCTTGGCGCACCATTAAGCGCGCCTTGTCGAGGGAGTCCGACGATTGTCTCCGGCCGAGCGGTCCGCGCAGGTCACCGACTCTGTTTGCGGTCCCGAACTGCCCCTGGCACATGCCACACGCCCCACGCGGCACCCCGGCTTTGCGCCGGCGCATTCGCCGGGAACGGCCCCGGAGCCCGTCGAGGGCGGCCATGATGGGGGCATGGCGGGGCTGGAGGGTACGGAACAGCCGCGGGGAGCCGGACGTGCGACCGTGGCGCGCTGGTCGCCGACGGCCGAGGACGAGCACGGGCTCAGGGCGCTGGAGCTGTACGGCAGCCCGACGGAGTGCGAGGTCCGGTTACCGTCCCTCCCCGAGTCCGCCGCCACCGCCCGCCGACTGGCCCAGATGGTGGCCCTGCGCGAGTGGAAGACGTCGCCCAAGGTGACGGAGGACACCGTCCTGCTCGTCTCCGAACTGGTGGGCAACGCCGTACGCCACACCGGCGCCCGCGTCTTCGGCCTCCGCATGCGCTGCCGCCCCGGCTGGATCCGCGTCGAGGTCCGCGACCCCTCCCGGGGGCTGCCCTGTCTGTTGCCGGTCCAGGAGACGGACATCAGCGGACGCGGGCTCTGCCTGGTCGACAAGCTGTCCGACCGCTGGGGGGTGGATCTGCTGCCGTACGGGAAGACCACCTGGTTCGAGATCCGGGTGACGGACCGCTGAGACGAGCGCTCCGCCCGCGCCCGCCGGGCCCGCAGCGTGTCCGCCGACCCCGTACCGGGCCTGTTCGACCCCACCGGGGGCCCGTCGACCCCGTACCGTGCCCGCCGGCCTCGCCGCACACCCGCCGCCCGCGGGACCGGCCACCGTTCGGACGAATCACCCGCTTTCGGATGCCACGCCCCTTAAATGGTGCGGTGACCACGACCGACCGCCGAACCGCACTGGCCGCGGGCGCCGGACTCGTCGCCGCCGCAGCGCTGACCACCGGATGCGGCACGAAGGGCGCCGCCGCCCGCCCCTCCGCCACCGGTTCCGCGTCGGCCCCGTCCCGCACGCCCGGCGCGTCCACCGCGCCCACGCCCCGCCGCTTCCCCGGCCGCCCCGTCCAGATCACCCACGGCCCCCGCGACCGCCCCCGCGTCGCCCTCACCTTCCACGGCCAGGGCGACCCCGCCACCGCCCGCGCGATCCTGGCCGAGGCCGAACGGCACGGCGCCCGCGTCACCGTCCTCGCCGTCGGCACCTGGCTGGACGCCCACCCGGAACTGGCCCGGCGCGTCCTCGACGGCGGCCACGACCTCGGCAACCACACCCAGCACCACCTGGACGTCAACGCCATGACCGAGGCGCAGGCGTACACCGAGATCACCGACTGCGCCCGGCGCCTGACGCGCCTCACCGGATCCATCGGCACCTGGTTCCGGCCCTCCCGCGCCGTCCGCGCCTCCCCGCTCGTCGAACGGCTGGCCGTCCGCGCCGGCTACCCGCACGTCCTGTCCTACGACGTCGACTCCCTCGACTTCACCTCGCCCGGCGCCCCCGCCGTCACCCGCACCGTGCTCGGCGCGGTCCGCGCCGGGTCCGTGGTGAGCCTGCACTTCGGTTACGCGGACACGGTCGCCGCGCTCCCCGCCGTACTGGAAGAACTCGACCGCCGCGGACTGCACGCGGTGACCACCACGGAGCTGATCGGCTGATGCACGCCAGAACCCTCACCCGCACCCTGATCGCGACCCTCGCCCTCGCCGCCCTCGCCGCCCTCGCCGCCTGCGGCGACGGGCAGCGGCAGGCCGGCGGGACACACCCGGCCACCCACGCCGCCAAGGCCGAGGCCACGCCCGCCGAGCGGAGGGCCGCCGTCGACGGCCTGCCCGGCATGCCGCCCGTCCTCGACCCGAAGGACGTCTACGCCGCCGACCGCCCGAACCGGCTCTCCCCGGTGGTCGAGGACTTCCCCTCCCGGGTCTACGTCCCCAACACCGAGTCCGACACCGTCACGGTCATCGACCCCAAGACCTACGAGGTCGTCGAAACCATCCCGGTCGGCCGGCAGCCCCAGCACGTGGTGCCGTCCTGGGACCTGAAGACCCTGTGGGTCAACAACGACCAGGGCAACAGCCTCACCCCCATCGACCCGAGGACGGGCCGGGCGGGGGCGCCGGTGGACGTCCACGACCCGTACAACCTCTACTTCACGCCCGACGGCAAGTACGCGGTCGTGATGGCCTCCCTCGACCGGGAACTGGTCTTCCGCGACCCGCACACCATGAAGATCCGCAAGACCGTCCCCGTCACCTGCTACGGCGTCAACCACGCCGACTTCTCCCTCGACGGGCGCTACTTCATCGTCTCCTGCGAGTTCAGCGGCGAACTGCTCAAGGTCGACACCCGCAGGATGGAGGTCGTCGCCCAGCAGAAGCTCCCCCTCGACGGCGCGATGCCGCAGGACGTCAAGATCTCGCCCGACGGGAGGAGGTTCTACATCGCCGACATGAAGGCCGACGGCATGTGGGTGCTCGACGGCGACGCGTTCACCACCCCCACCCTCCTGCCCACCGGCAAGGGTGCCCACGGCCTCTACATCGGCCGTGACTCCCGCGAGATGTACGTCTCCAACCGCGGCGAGGGCACCGTCTCCGTCTTCGACTTCACCCGTGGCGAACTCACCAGGAAGTGGCGCCTGCCCGGCGGCGGCAGCCCCGACATGGGCGGCGTCTCCGCCGACGGCAAGGTCCTGTGGCTCACCGGCCGCTACGACGCCGAGGTGTACGCCATCGACACCCGCACCGGCGAACAGCTGGCCCGCATCAAGGTCGGCCAGGGCCCGCACGGCCTCGCCGTCTACCCGCAGCCCGGCCGCTACTCGCTCGGCCACACCGGCATCTTCCGCTGACGGCAAGGGAGTTCGGTCAACACGCCGCCAACGGGTGACGATCCGGCTCCCGTCCCCGTGGAGCCGGGATCGTACGCGCATGACCACCACTCGCCTGCGGCGCCGGGCCGCCGCCGCCGTCCTGTCCGCCGCCGCCGTCCTCGCCACCTGTGCCGCCACCGTCCCCGGCGCGGCGGCCCCGGCGGCGGCACCCGCGAAGGCCGCCCCCGCCTGCCCCCAGTTCGACGACAAGACCGAGGCCGCCGCCGACCGGGACGTCGACATCGCCCGCATCACGCCCGAGCCGGTCTGGCGCACCACCTGCGGCACCCTCTACCGCAGCGACAGCCGCGGCCCGCAGGTCGTCTTCGAGGAGGGCTTCCACGCCAAGGACGTCCACGACGGCCAGTACGACATCGAGAAGTACGTCCTGGTCAACCAGCCCTCGCCGTACGTGTCGACGACCTACGACCACGACCTGTACAAGACCTGGTACAAGTCCGGCTACAACTACTACATCGACGCGCCCGGCGGCGTCGACGTCAACAAGACCATCGGCGACACCCACAAGTGGGCCGACCAGGTCGAGGTCGCCTTCCCCGGCGGCATCCGGCGGCAGTACATCATCGGCGTCTGCCCGGTCGACAAGCAGACCAAGACCGAGATCATGAGCGAGTGCGAGAGCAACCCGCACTACAAGCCCTGGCACTGACCCGTCGCCCTAGGGCGCGAGGAACAGCGCCTCCGACCCCACCGGCCGGTAACCCGCCGCCTGGAACGCCCGCAGACTGCGGGCGTTCCCCGGCGACACCTGGGCCCACACCGGCTCGCCCCCGGCCAGCTGCCGCGCCGCCGTCACCAGCCGCCGCCCCAGCCCCCGGTGCCGCGCGCCCTCCGCCACCTCCACCGCGACCTCCAGCCGCCCGGCGACCCCGCGGCCCAGCACGAGCACCCCGCCGTCCGCCGCCCACACCCGTACGTCGTCGCGCCGCCGGCGCGCGGAGACCACCCGTGGATGCCCGGGATCGGCGATCTCCGTCAGCGCGAGCTCCGGACGCCCCGCGAGCGGCGCCCCGGCCAGCAGCACGTCGATCGTGTCGGTCGTCCGCCCCGTCCGCTCCATGAGGGCCGCCAGGAACCGCGCGTGCATCGTCGCGGCGAGCGCGTCGCACTCCAGCGAGCCCAGCGTCTCGCGCACCCACCCCTCGTCCTCGTCCGTGAAGACGACCGAGTGCGCCGTGAAGGCGATGACACCCGCGTCCCGGGGACCGGGCTGCGCGACCACCGTCGTCCCGCCGTCCGGCGGCGGGAAGACGCCCCGCGCCGCCGCATCCAGAATCTCCCGCAGGCTCTCCATCACCGTGCCCCTCGAGTCTCCACCCACTGGAAGGCACAGACTCCCAGACATGACCGACGACGGCACCGGACTCATGACCATCGGCGAGCCGGCGCGGGCCACCGGACCGAGGGATCGACACGGCGGATCCCGACGTCCGCAACCGACTGCGGTTCACGGCGGCCACGCTGCCCGACGGTCCGACGCCGGAGCAGGTGGACGCCCGGGCGGAGTCGGCCGAGCTGATCCAGGACCCCGGCTTCCGGACGCAGATGCGCAGGATGGTGGAGTTCAACGCGGCCGACCGGGGGCCGGACGTCCCCGCCGGCACCTCCCTGTGGTCCGTCAGCCGTCTCGTGCAGCTCGTGGGCGACGCGCTGCGCCGGGGCACCGCCCCCGAGGCACCCGAGGCGGGGGACGTACTGCGCCCGCTGCTCGGCGACGCCGGCTCCGCCGCCGTACTCGAACGCCTGACCGCGATGACGAACAGCCGGGTCGGCCGGTACCGCGAACCGTCGGCCGTCGTCAACGGTCTCGGACCCCAGCCGACGTACGAGGAGGAGTTCGGGTGGGTGGTCGCCGCACTGGAGGCCCGGACGGGCAGCTAATCTGACCTGCGTCAGTGGCGTGCGACAGCACGACCGGAGCACGGATGAGGGGCTGATCGGTGGCGGACATCGAGGAAGCGCGCAAGCAGTTCGAGCGGATCGATACGGACGGTGACGGGTTCATCACCGCTGCCGAGTTCAAGACCGCGCTGGCCCAGGGCGGTGACTGGAACGTCACCGAGTCGGTGGCCGAGGCGATCATCGCCGGCCGCGACCTCAACGGCGACAAGGTGCTGTCGTTCGACGAGTTCTGGGCACACCTCAACAAGTAGGCGACGCCCGAGGGGGCGCCCGTCCGGACCTCCGGCGGGCGCCCCCTCGTCGTGCTGCGGGAGGGGAGGCCCGCGCTGCTCCGAAGCGGTGAAGCCGGGCGGCGCCGGAATAGCCGGTCCGGCCCGGGGGTGGTGCTGGTCACCGGCGCGGTCGACAGGCGCCGGACCCGCAGGACACGACCTCCGGAAGGCCAGGCGAGTCAGGACCATGAAGATCGGCATCATCGGCGCGGGCAACATCGGCGGCAACCCCACCCGGCGGCTCACCGCCCTCGGGTACGACGTCTCCGTCGCCAATCCCCGCGGCCCCCACACCCTCACCGCGCTGGCCGAGGAGACGGGGCCACCCCCGTACCGGTCGAGGAGGCGGCGCGCGGCGCCGACGTCGTGATCGTCACGATCCCCCTCAAGGCGGTCCCCGACCTGCCGGCCGGCGTCCTGGACGGGGCCGCCGACGACGTCGCGGTCATCGACACCGGCAACTACCACCCGCAGCAGCGCGACGGCCGGATCGCCGGCATCGAGGACGAGGGCCTCACCGAGAGCCGCTGGACCGAACGCCACCTCGGCCACCCGGTGATCAAGGCGTTCAACGGCACCTACGCCCAGGACATCCTGGACCGCCCGTGTCCGGCCGGCGATCCCGACCGCATGGCCCTCCCGGTGGCCGGCGACGACGAGGCGGCCAAGGCGAAGGTCCGGTCCCTGATCGACGAGCTCGGCTTCGACACCGTGGACGCCGGCGGCCTCGACGACTCCTGGCGCCAGCAGCCCGACACCCCGGTGTACGGCCTGCGCGCGGGCGTGGAGGCCGTCACCGAGGCACTGGCCCAGGCGTCCCCGGAGCGCCCCGCGGCCTTCCGGGGCTGACGGCGGCTCAGGCGCCCTGCGCCCACTCCTTCAGCGCCTCCTTGCTCGCGAAGTCGGCGACGTTCGTGTCGACCGGGTCGTCGGTGTACTGGTGGAAGCGCCACGTGGCCTTGATGCGCGGCTTGCCCGCCGTGACGTAGTCGGCGATCCAGAGACCGTCGCCGGCGTACGAGGTGGTGTCGACGTTCAGCCAGAAATGCCGGTTGCAGTAGAGGACGATCCGGTTGTCCGGCCGCAGTTCCTTCAGCTTCCGGATGAACCGGTCCTTCTCGCCGTTGCTCGCACGGGTGCCCTCGCCGGTCGTCTCCCAGTCGACGGCGAGGATGTCCCCCTTGCGCTCCGGGGCCTTGGACAGGAAGTGCTCGGCCTGGGCGGTGAGGTTGCCCGGCCACAGGAAGTGGTAGAAGCCGACGACGAGCCCGGCGTCGCGCGCCCGGTCCGTCTGGGCCGCGAGTCTGGGACTCACGTACGAGCGGCCCTCCGTCGCCTTGATGAAGACGAAGGAGAGGCCGTCCGTGTCGTAGGTGGAGGACTGGTACGCGCTCACGTCGATGCCGCGCAGCATGAGGACTCCCTCGGATGCCGTTGGGGCTGAAGTGCCCTGGGGGCGGGAGTTGTTGTTATGCCCGGGATCGGCACCCCGTACGCCGGGCGTGAGGGTGCTCGGCGTACGGGGCGGGTGTGCGCCGGTCGGATCAGGAGGCGGAGGACACGGCCGGGGCCGGCGTGCCGTCGGCCTCCGCGGCGGCCTCCCCCTCGTCCAGGGAGACGTCCTTGGTCTCCTTGGAGAGGAGCAGCGCGACCAGCGTCAGCACCGCCATCGAGGAGAGGTAGACGCCGACCAGCCACGGCGAGCCGTCACCGGCCTCCCACAGCGCCACCGCGATGAACGGCGCGACGGCCGCGCCGAGGATCGAACTGACGTTGTACGAGACACCCGAACCGGTGTAGCGCACGCTCGTCGGGAAGAGCTCGGGCAGCAGCGCGCCCATCGGGCCGAACGTCATGCCCATCAGGGTGAAGCCGAGCACCAGCCACAGCACCACACCGAGCGTGCCCAGGCCGATCAGCGGCACCCAGACCAGACCGAAGACCACGATCGCGGCGGTGATCCAGACCAGGGTGGTGCGCCGTCCGTACTTGTCGGCGAGCGGGCCGGAGACCAGCGTGAACACGGCGAAGAACAGCACCCCGAAGATCATCATCAGGACGAAGGTGGTGTAGCTGTACCCCAGACCGGGCACGGCGGCGTCCTCGGCGGTGCGTCCGTAACTCAGCGAGAACGTGGTCATCAGATAGAAGAGCACGTACGTCGCCAGCATGATGAAGGTGCCCAGGACCAGCTGCCTCCAGTGGCCCTGGACCACGGTGGCCAGCGGCAGCTTCCGCACCTTGCCCGTCTCCCGGGTCTTGGTGAACACCGCCGACTCCACCAGCCGCGAGCGCACCCACAGCCCGATCGCGACCATCACGGCGGAGAACAGGAACGGGATCCGCCAGCCCCAGCTGGTGAAGGCCTCGGAGGGCTGCGTGGGGTCGGCGCCGGCCGCGGACGGCAGCAGTGCGCCGATGATCAGGAACAGGCCGTTGCCGATGATGAAGCCGAGCGGGGCGCCCAGCTGGGGGAAGGTGCCGTACAGGGCGCGCTTGCCCTTGGGCGCGTTCTCGGTGGCGACCAGGGCGGCACCGCTCCACTCGCCGCCGAGCGCGAAGCCCTGCGCGAGCCGCATCAGCACGAGCAGCGCGGTGGCGACCCAGCCGACCTGTGCGTAGGTCGGCAGGACGCCGATGAGGAAGGTGGCGATGCCCATGGTGAGGAGCGAGACCACCAGCGTCTTCTTGCGGCCGAGCCGGTCGCCGAGGTGCCCGAAGAAGACGGCGCCGATCGGGCGGGCGACCATCGCGGCACCGAAGACCGCGAAGGACGACAGCAGTGCCGTGGTCGGGTCGCTGTTCGGGAAGAAGAGCGCGGGGAAGACCAGTACGGCGGCGGTCGCGTAGATGTAGAAGTCGTAGAACTCGATCGTCGTGCCGATGAGGCTGGCGATGAGGACACGGGACCGCGGATTGACGGGTGCCGCGGCTGAACCGGTGGCGGATGCGGGCATGGCTCGGTCTTTCACGCGTGGAACATGTGTGTGCGCTGCAACGATCTCAGGTGTCTTACCTGACGGAAAGTCGATGCCACGATGTGAGACGCGGAAGGTCTCCGAGGGAGCAGGCGGCCTGCCGGGGCCGGGGGACGCCGCCCGAGGGCCGAGCCGGAGCCCGATGCCCGGATCGGCCGTCTCGCCCGCTCCGAGGTGGAGCGCTCCCGTAGGTACCGGTCGAGCCGGGAAGGCCGAAGGGGCCCGAGGCGGTGCTACAGGCCGGCGTGCCGCAGCAGAAGCGCCAGGTCGGCGTCCTTCACGCGGGTGACCCCTTGCGGGTGCCTGTTGGTCAGCATGTGCAACGGGACGGGGTCGCGGTTCAGGCGACGTGTCGCCGCCGGGCTGAGCGTCGCCCGGACGCGCCACGGCTGACGGGGATTCCCGGCCGCTTCGAACGGCTCGTCCTCGATCTCGGCCACCGCGGCGACCTCCCGCACCGGACTGGCGAAATAGATCCACAGGCGGTCGCCCGCGGCCATCCGCCGCCACCTGGACAGGCACCACTCCCGGTGGGGCTCGGTCTCGGCGAGTTCCAGCATGTGGCTCTTGGCGGATGATCCGCCGTCCGGGGCGGTGTCCCCAGGCTTGACGATGAACAGCCAGTCCACGCGTGAACCTCCGCTCGTACCGTGCTTCCCCGCGCCGTGTCCAGCGCGATCTCCTTCGTGCTGCCCCGTCCGGGAGCCGCCACACCGGGCCTCGCGCACCGTCCGTCGCCGCTTCCCGTGCCGCCGCCCGGCCACGAGGCCGGGGCGGGGCTGGACGAGGAGGCGCCGGCGGGCGGGAGAACGCCCGGCGGCCGGGAGGGGAGGTCTCCGGCTCCTCGCACAGCGTTACGGCACGGGCGACGGTGAGTCGAGGAAGCCCCTGACGGCACCGGCGGACACGAGAGCGCCGGTCAGGGCCCGCGGCCTCAGCACTCGATGATGTTGACCGCCAGTCCGCCCCGCGCCGTCTCCTTGTACTTCACCGACATGTCGGCGCCGGTCTCCTTCATGGTCTTGATGACCTTGTCGAGGGACACCTTGTGCGAGCCGTCGCCGCGCATCGCCATCCGGGCGGCCGTGACCGCCTTCACCGCGGCCATGCCGTTGCGCTCGATGCACGGGATCTGGACGAGGCCGCCGACGGGGTCGCAGGTCAGGCCCAGGTTGTGTTCCATGCCGATCTCGGCGGCGTTCTCGACCTGCTCGGGGCTGCCGCCCAGCACCTCGGCGAGCGCGCCCGCGGCCATCGAGCAGGCGGAGCCGACCTCGCCCTGGCAGCCGACCTCGGCGCCGGAGATGGAGGCGTTCTCCTTGAAGAGCATGCCGATCGCGCCGGCGGCGAGGAGGAAGCGGACCACGCCCTCCTCGTCGGCGCCGGGGACGAAGTTCATGTAGTAGTGCAGGACCGCCGGGATGATGCCGGCCGCGCCGTTCGTCGGCGCCGTGACGACCCGGCCGCCGGCCGCGTTCTCCTCGTTCACGGCCATCGCGTAGAGCGTGATCCACTCCATGGCGAGCGCCTGCGGATCGCCCTCGGAACGCAGCTTGCGCGCGGTGTTCGCGGCGCGGCGGCGGACCTTCAGGCCGCCCGGCAGGATGCCCTCCCGGGACATGCCGCGGTCCACGCACGCCCGCATCACGCGCCAGATCTCCAGCAGGCCCGCGCGGATCTCCTCCTCGGTGCGCCAGGCCCGCTCGTTCTCCAGCATCAGCGCGGAGATCGACAGGCCCGTCTCCCGGGTCAGGCGCAGCAGCTCGTCGCCGGTGCGGAAGGGGTACTTCAGCACCGTGTCGTCGAGCACGATGCGGTCCGCTCCGACCGCGTCCTCGTCCACGACGAAGCCGCCGCCGACCGAGTAGTACGTCTTGGTCAGCACTTCGGTGCCGTCCGCGTCGTACGCCCACAGCGTCATGCCGTTGGCGTGGTACGGGAGGGCCTTGCGGCGGTGCAGGACCAGATCGTCGTCGTAGGAGAACGCGATCTCGTGCTCGCCGAGGAGACGGATGCGGCCCGAGTCCTTGATCGTCTCGACGCGTTCGTCGGCCGTCTCCACGTCCACCGTGCGCGGCGAGGCGCCCTCCAGGCCGAGCAGCACCGCCTTGGGCGTGCCGTGGCCGTGGCCGGTGGCGCCGAGCGAGCCGTACAGCTCGGCGCGGACCGCGGCGACGGAGTCCAGCAGCTCCTCGTTGCGCAGACGGCGGGCGAACATGCGGGCCGCGCGCATCGGGCCGACCGTGTGCGAGCTCGACGGGCCGATGCCGATCGAGAACAGGTCGAAGACCGAGATGGCCACGGGGACTCCTCAGAACGGGGGTGGTGCAGAGGGTGCTGCGAAAAGGCGGGGTGCCGGCCCGCTCGTGACGGGCACGGCACCCCCGGACGTACGGTGTCTACTTGTTCAGACCCGGGTACAGCGGGTGCTTGTCGGCCAGGGCCTTCACCCGGGCCGACAGCGCCTCGGCGTCGTAGGACGGCTTCAGCGCCTCGGCGATCACGTCCGCGACCTCGGCGAAGTCCTCGGCCGTGAAGCCGCGGGTCGCCAGGGCCGGCGTACCGATGCGCAGACCGGAGGTCACCATCGGCGGGCGCGGGTCGTTCGGGACGGCGTTGCGGTTGACCGTGATGCCGACCTCGTGCAGGCGGTCCTCGGCCTGCCGGCCGTCCAGCTCGGAGTCGCGCAGGTCGACCAGGACCAGGTGGACGTCCGTGCCGCCGGTCAGGACGGAGACGCCCGCCGCCTTCGCGTCGTCCTTCACCAGGCGCTCGGCCAGGATCCGGGCGCCTTCCAGCGTACGACGCTGGCGCTCCTTGAAGTCCTCGCTCGCCGCGACCTTGAAGGCGACGGCCTTGGCGGCCACCACGTGCTCCAGCGGACCGCCCTGCTGACCGGGGAAGACGGCGGAGTTGATCTTCTTGGCCAGCTCGGCCGTGGAGAGGATCACACCGCCGCGCGGGCCGCCCAGCGTCTTGTGCGTGGTGGTCGTCACCACGTGCGCGTGCGGGACCGGGTTCGGGTGCAGGCCCGCCGCGACCAGACCGGCGAAGTGCGCCATGTCGACCATCAGGTACGCGCCGACTTCGTCCGCGATCCGGCGGAACGCGGCGAAGTCGAGCTGCCGCGGGTAGGCCGACCAGCCGGCCACGATCAGCTTCGGCTTGTTCTCCTTGGCGAGGCGCTCCACCTCGGCCATGTCGACCTGGCCGTCGTCGCCGACGTGGTAGGCGACGACGTTGTAGAGCTTGCCGGAGAAGTTGATCTTCATGCCGTGGGTCAGGTGCCCGCCGTGGGCGAGGTTCAGACCCATGATCGTGTCGCCCGGCTTGAGCAGCGCGAACATCGCCGCCGCGTTGGCCTGGGCGCCGGAGTGCGGCTGCACGTTGGCGTGCTCGGCGCCGAAGAGCGCCTTGACGCGGTCGATGGCGATCTGCTCGATCACGTCGACGTGCTCGCAGCCGCCGTAGTAGCGGCGGCCGGGGTAGCCCTCGGCGTACTTGTTGGTGAGGACCGAGCCCTGCGCCTCCATGACCGCGACCGGCGCGAAGTTCTCGGAGGCGATCATCTCGAGGGTGGACTGCTGGCGGTGCAGCTCGGCGTCGACGGCGGCGGCGACGTCGGGGTCGAGCTCGTGCAGGGGGGTGTTCAGAAGCGACATGGGTCCGTGACTCCTCAGGCGCCGGCGAATTCGGTGTACTCGTCGGCGGAGAGCAGGTCGCCCGGCTCCTCGCTGACGCGCACCTTGAACAGCCAGCCGCCCTCGAAGGGCGCCGAGTTCACCAGCGACGGGTCGCTGACGACGTCCTCGTTGACCTCGGTGACCTCGCCGGAGACGGGGGAGTACAGGTCGGAGACCGACTTGGTCGACTCCAGTTCGCCGCAGGTCTCGCCCGCGGACACGGTGTCGCCGACCTCGGGGAGCTGGACGAAGACGACGTCACCGAGCGCGTTGGCCGCGTGCTCCGTGATGCCGACCGTCGAGACGCCGTCCTCGGCGTCCGACAGCCACTCGTGCTCCTTGCTGTAGCGCAGCTGCTGGGGGTTGCTCATGGCCTGAATTCTCCTGTACGCGGGGGAGTGCTGATGACGGGGGGACGGCTGAGACCGCCGGTGAGCGATGTGGGCCGGGCGGAGGCGACGAAGGGCCCCGCCCGCCCGGCGTCTACTTCTGGCGCTTGTAGAAAGGCAGCGCCACGACCTCGTACGGCTCGTGGGTGCCCCGGATGTCCACGCCGACCCCGGCGGTGCCGGGAGCCGCGTGCGCGGCGTCGACGTACGCCATGGCGATCGGCTTGCCCAGCGTGGGGGAGGGGGCGCCGGAGGTGACCTCGCCGACCACCTCGCCGCCGGCGACGACCGCGTACCCGGCGCGCGGGATCCGGCGGCCCTCGGCGACCAGGCCGACCAGGACGCGGGGCGGGTTCTCCTCGGCCCGGGCGGCGGCCCGCTCGAGCGCCGCGCGGCCCACGAAGTCGCCCTCCTTCTCGAACTTCACCACCCGGCCGAGCCCGGCGTCGAAGGGCGTCAGCTCCGTCGTCAGCTCGTGCCCGTACAGCGGCATGCCCGCCTCCAGACGGAGCGTGTCCCGGCAGGACAGGCCGCACGGGACCAGCCCGGCGCCCTCGCCCGCCTTGGTCAGCGCCTGCCACAGCTCCACGGCGTGCTCGGGCTTCACGAACAGCTCGAAACCGTCCTCGCCGGTGTAGCCGGTGCGCGCGATGAGCGCCGGGACGCCGGCGACCGTGCCGGGCAGGCCCGCGTAGTACTTCAGGCCGTCCAGGTCGGCGTCGGTGAGCGAGGCGAGGATGCCCGGGGACTCCGGTCCCTGTACGGCCAGCAGCGCGTAGGCGTCGCGGTCGTCGCGCACCTCGGCGTCGAAGCCGGCGGCCCGCCCGGTGAGCGCGTCCAGCACCACCTGGGCGTTGGAGGCGTTGGCGACCACCATGTACTCCGTGTCGCCCAGCCGGTAGACGATCAGGTCGTCCAGGATGCCGCCGTCCTCGCGGCAGATCATCGTGTAGCGGGCGCGGCCCGGCTTCACGCCGGAGATGTTGCCGACCAGGGCGTGGTCCAGCAGGGCCGCGGCCTGCGGGCCGGTCACGGTGATCTCGCCCATGTGGGAGAGGTCGAAGAGCCCGGCCCGGGTACGCACCGCGACGTGCTCGTCACGCTCGGAGCCGTAACGCAGGGGCATGTCCCAGCCGGCGAAGTCGGTCATCGTCGCGCCCAGCGCGCGATGCGTGGCGTCCAGCGCGGTACGGCGGAGTTCGGTACTGCTCATCGGTCGGTCGTCTCCCAGGGCATGACGGCACGGGCGAGGGGGAATCCTCCCCATCTGTCATCGGAACCTGAGAGGTTCGCCATGACCGCCGGAGCGCGGTGGTCAGGACTTGCACCTTGGGTGGGGCAGCCGTCGAACGGCGGCCCGCTTTTCAGATGTGCCTCGCCCGCGCGGTGACGGGGCCTGAGAGATTCAAGGGAGGGACTTGCTCCTTCGGCGCCCCGGTCAAGGCCGGGGACTCTCCCGCGCGGATTCAAACGGCCGGTATGCAGTTGGCGCCGCCATCATCGCACGCCGGGCCTGTTCGCGGCAGACGGTGATCTGTAACCGGCTTGTGGCGGTAAGCGCACGAAAACGCGAGACCGTCGTATTGCCTTCTCTTTACACTCGACGGGGACGGGAACTCGTGAACCGCCCCAGGGGAGGACGATCACGGTGAACAGGACCACGGCTTACGCAACGACCTCGGGCATCGCACTGCCGAAGCGGCCCGCCCCGGCCGGGGAGGCGTGTGCCGGACTGCCCGCACCCGTCGTCCGCGACCTGCGCGACCGCGACGGCCGCAGCCCGCACGCCCTGCTCTTCGGGCCCCGCGACGTGGTGGTGATCACCGGCCTGCCCGGCAGCGGCAAGTCCACCCTGATGCGGCGCACCGTGCGCGGCCTGCGCGTCGACTCCCAGGACACCCGCGACCGCTGGGACCGCCGCATGCCGCGCCTCCTCCCGTACGCCCTCTACCGGCCCCTCGTCCGCCTCGCCCACTACGCCGGACTGCGCCGCGCCCTGCGCTCCGGCGAGGGCCTCGTCGTGCACGACTGCGGCACGCAGGCCTGGGTGCGCGGCTGGCTGGCCCGCGGGGCCCGCCGTCGCGGCGGCGCCCTGCACCTGCTGCTCCTCGACGTCGGCGCCGACGACGCCCTGGCGGGCCAGCGAGAGCGCGGCCGGGGCGTCTCGCGGTACGCCTTCCTGCGGCACCGCGCGGCGACCGGGCGCCTGCTGGCCTCCGTCTCCGAGGGCACCCTGCCCGCCGGCTGCGCCTCGGCGGTCCTCCTCGACCGGGCGGCGGCGGACACGCTGCGCCGGATCGCCTTCACCGGCTGAGGTGACGGTCCGTGGGCCGGTGGGGCCGAACGGGTTAGCCTTTTCAGCCACAGCAGCGGTACCCAGGCAGGCGGTAGGCAGATGGACTTCCCAGCGGACTTCCCGGCGGACCTCTCACCGGGGTTCCCGACGCAGGCGCATCCCCACCCGCACGGTGGATGGCCCGGCAACGAGCTGGAGGAGGTGCTGTCCGCCTCCCTCGGCGTGCCGGGCGCCGGCGGCCGGATCGTCGAGGTGCTCGGCCGCAGCTTCGTCTGGGTCCCGCTCCCCAACGGCGGCGGCCCGGGCACCGGCCCCCTCGACCTGCCCACGGTGGAGATGGAAGGCCAGGCGTACGTGCCGGTGTTCAGCTCCGAGGAGCAGCTCCGCCGGGTCGCCGGCCCCCACATGGGGTACACCATCGCCCCCGCCGTCGAGTTCGCCCGCGGCCTTCCCCCGCAGGTCGGCATCGCCGTGAACCCCGACGGTGTGGTCGGCGTCCCGCTGCCGCCGGCCGCCGTGGCCGAGCTGTGCCGGGCCGGACGCACCCCGCTGGACGGGTCCGCGTCCGGCGGCCGGGTCCGCCTGTTCGAACCCGACTGGCAGGACGACCCGGTCGACTTCCTGGCCGCGGCCCGTGCCGAGTTCGCCGCCGTCGGCGTCGTCCGCACCGCCCGCCGCTGCCTGGCCGCCGTCGAGACCGCCGACCCGGTGATGTTCGTCGGCGTGGAACTGTCCCACTGGGAGGGCGACGCCCGCGCGCTCCCCCTGGACGCCCTCGGCCGCGCCCTCGGCGCGGTCCCGGTCGAATGGCCGGTCAACCTGGTCCTCCTGGAAGCGGCCCAGGACCCGGTCTGCGACTGGATGAGGGATCACGTCCGGCCGTTCTACACGAAGGACGTGTGAGCGAGGCCGGCAAGGGGCGCGGGCCCGTGACGGCACGCGGCCGAGCCGCGTGGGCGCGACACGCCACGGCGCCCCCGCATCCGTCGGCGGACACCGGGGCCGCCGCTCGGGGCGGAGCCCTAAGCTGGTTCCTCAACAGGGGACGATTCTCGAAGGGTCGGTAAAAGGTGAGCGCGAGCGGTACCGCCGCGGCCGGGCAGGTCGAGCACATGCTGCGCCAGGTGACGCCCGGGCGCTACGACGCCTACGAGGCCCTGCTGCGCGCGCTCGCCACCCCCGCCACCGGCCAGGTCTGGATGCTGCTGTGGCACGGCCAGGCCGGCTCCCCGGACGCCCAGTACGGGAGCATGGAGGTCGACGGCTACGGCTACGCGCCCTGCGTCACCTCCGCCCAGGAGCTCTCCGCCAGCGGCTGGAGCCGGTCGTACGAGGTGGTCGACGGCCTGGAAGTGGCCCGGGCCCTCTACCCGGACCACTACGGTCTCTGGCTCAATCCGCACGCCCCCGGCGGCGGCGTCGGCATCCCCTGGCTCGACCTGCGCCGCATCGCCTCCGGCCTGGACCGCCAGCCCGCCGGACCGCTGCGCCTGTCCGAACCGGCCATCGAGATCCCGCAGTTCTACGCCCTGCTCGCGCAGAACGCCCACCGCACCCCGGTGGTCCGCGCGCTGCGCCGCGCCTGGGTGCAGCCGTCGCTGGGCGCGCCCTATCTCGCCATCGGCCTGGACGTGTACGACACGTCGCCGCCGGCCGTGGACGCGGTGCGCGCGATGATGCAGCAGTCCGTCGGCGCGGTGCCGGAGGGGCTGCCGGTGTCGACGGTGGCGATGACCGACGCGCACGATCCGGTCGCCCTGTGGATGCGTGCCCATGCCCGCCCCTTCTACGACCGCGAGGCCCACGCGGCCCCCGCCCAGGCGCCCGCCGCCGGGTACGGCTACCCGCCGGCCCGCGGGGGTTACTGACGAACCGGCGGACTTCCGTCGGATGTGCCGACGGTGTTCTCCCGCCTCCACCGGGCGAACACATTTCTTCGCGCGTAGAGGAGGGGGTAAGAGGTGCTCCGTCCGTGATGTCCAACTCGCCCGCGTCCGGCCCCCGTTACCCGGCGTCCGGATAACGGAACACCTCGAACAGCATCACGGTTGCGCATCCTTTCCCCGTCAAGTCTGGCTACGGGTCGCCAAAGCGTTGAAGACTCCCCGCAACAAGGGGCGGAATGTTCACCCCTGTGTACGACGGACTGATCACGCCGCTACAGCGGCAAGTGCGGGCCGGCTACCGCCGGTTGAGAGGGGTCCCTGCCAGATGACGGCACCATTGCACGAGCCGACCGCGGAAGCGGCCCCGAGTGCGGCCGAGGAAGCGGCGGTTGCCGGCGCCGAGACCAAGGCGGTGCAGGGGCGTTCCCTGGGCCGGATCGCCTGGGAGCGCCTGAAACGGGACAAGCTCGCCCTGACGGGCGGCGTCGTGGTGCTCGTCCTCATCCTGATCGCGGTGCTCGCGCCCCTGATCACCTCCCTCTACGGGCAGGAGCCCGACGCCTACAACGAAGGCATGATCGACCCGCTGTTCGGCACCCCCAAGGGGTCGCTGGGCGGCATGAGCGGCGACCACTGGCTGGGGGTCGAGCCGGTGAACGGCCGCGACATCTTCGCCCGCGTCGTCCACGGCGCCCGCATCTCGCTGCTCGTCGGCTTCCTGTCCGCGCTGGTCGCCGTCGTCATCGGCACCGTCCTGGGCGTCCTGGCGGGCTTCTTCGGCGGCTGGGTCGACTCCCTCATCAGCCGGGTCATGGACGGCCTGCTGGCCTTCCCCCAGCTGCTCTTCATCATCGCGCTGGTCTCCGTGATGCCCGACAACATGCTGGGACTGGGCGGCACGGGCGTGCGGCTGCTGATGATGATCCTGGTCATCGGCTTCTTCGGCTGGCCCTACATCGGTCGCGTGGTCCGCGGCCAGACGCTCTCGATGCGTGAACGGGAGTACGTCGAGGCGGCCCGGTCCCTGGGAGCCGGACGGTTCTACATCCTGTTCAAGGAACTGCTGCCCAACCTGGTGGCGCCGATCATCGTCTACACGACGATGATGATCCCCACCAACATCCTCACCGAGGCGGCGCTCAGCTTCCTGGGCGTGGGCGTCAAGCCGCCCACCTCCTCCTGGGGACAGATGCTGTCGAACGCGATCGACTACTACAAGTCGGATCCCATGTACATGGTGATCCCGGGTGTGGCGATCTTCATCACCGTTCTTGCCTTCAATCTCTTCGGTGACGGCGTACGCGACGCGCTGGACCCGAAGGGCTCCCGCTGACCCTGCCGTACCGCAAAGCGACCCGTGGCACCTGCACGGGGTATCTCATCTAATCCGGAGGATCCGAGATCGTGACTACCCAACGCACCTCAGGGCGGCGCAAGCAGGCTTTGGCCGCTGCCGCAGTGGTCGCCGCGCTGCTGACCACGGCGGCGTGCGGCGGCGGCGGTGATGACGGCGGCAGCGGCAGCGGTTCGAAGAACGGCGCGGCCGGCTTCGACGCCGCGAACAACAAGGTCGCCCAGGCCTCCGAGGCCAAGAAGGGCGGGACCCTGAAGTTCGCCAGCGCGCAGGACGCCGACTCGTGGGACACCACCCGCGGTTACTACGGCTTCATGTGGAACTTCTCCCGCTACTACAGCCGCCAGCTCGTCACGAACAAGACCGAGCCGGGCAAGGCCGGTGCCGGTGTCACCCCCGACCTCGCCGCGGGGCTCGCCAAGGTCTCGCCCGACGGCAAGACCTACACGTACACCCTGCGTGACGGCATCACGTGGGAGGACGGCAAGCCGATCACCTCCAAGGACGTCAAGTACGGCATCGAGCGCGTCTGGGCGCAGGACGTGCTGTCCGGCGGTCCGACGTACCTCAAGGAGGTGCTCGACCCCAAGGGCGAGTACAAGGGCCCGTACAAGGACACGGACAAGGACAAGCTCGGCCTGAAGGCGATCGAGACGCCGGACGACAAGACCATCGTCTTCCACCTGCCGCAGGCCAACTCCGACTTCGAGGAGATGCTCGCGCTGACCTCGGCGTCCCCCGTCCGCCAGGACAAGGACACCAAGGCCAAGTACGCGCTGCACCCGTTCTCCTCGGGCCCGTACAAGTTCGAGTCCTACAACCCGGGCAAGGACCTCACCCTGGTCCGCAACACCGAGTGGAAGCAGGAGTCGGACCCGGTCCGCAAGGCGTACCCGGACAAGATCACGATCAAGTTCTTCTCCAACGCCAACGAGATGGACGCCCGTCTGCTCTCCGGTGACTACGACCTGGACCTGGGGCAGACCGGCCTGTCGCCGCAGGGCCGCACCACCGCCCTGAAGGAGCACAAGGGGAACCTGGACAACCCGGTCTCCGGTTACATCCGGTACGCGGTCTTCCCGCAGACCGTCAAGCCCTTCGACAACATCCACTGCCGCAAGGCCGTGATCTACGGGGCCGACCACGTCTCGCTGCAGACGGCGCGCGGCGGCCCGGTCGCCGGTGGCGACATCGGCACCAACATGCTGCCGCCGGCCGTCCCGGGCGCCGAGGGCCAGAAGTACGACCCGTACGAGATGGCCGGTGCCAACAAGAACGGCAACATCGAGAAGGCCAAGGAAGAACTGAAGGCCTGCGGCAAGCCCGACGGCTTCAAGACCACCATCGCCGTCCGCAACAACAAGCCGGTCGAGGTGGCCACCGCGGAGTCCCTCCAGGCGTCGCTGAAGAAGATCAACATCGACGTCGAGATCTCCCAGTACGACGGTTCGCAGACCTCCAGCGTCATCGGCAGCCCCTCGAACGTGCAGAAGAAGGGCTTCGGCATCATCATCATGGGCTGGGGCCCGGACTTCCCGTCCGTGCAGGGCTACGGTCTGCCGCTGTGGCACAGCAAGTACATCCTCGACAGCGCGAACAACAACTTCGCGATGATCAACGACAAGACGATCGACGGCCTGTTCGCCCAGTACCTCGTCCAGAAGGACGACGCCGGCAAGACCAAGGTCGCCTCGGAGATCAACCACAAGGTCATGGAGGGCGGTTACTACCTGCCCTTCGTCTTCGAGAAGTTCATCAACTGGCGCTCCAACCGACTGGCGAACGTGTACACGACCGACGCGTACAGCGGTATGTACGACTTCGTCAACCTCGGTCTGAAGTCCACGAAGTAACCGGTACACCCGCCGTACGGCACGAAAGGCAGGTGAAGGCCGGCGCGGCGTGATGGCGGGCCGCCGGAAGACCTCCGGCGGCCCGCGGTCCGCAGCGGGCCGTAAGCTGTGCTCGCTTACCTCATCAGGCGGCTGTTCGCCGCCGCAGTGATGCTGGTGATCATCATCCTGGTGGTCTTCAGCATCTTCTTCCTCGTCCCCAAGTGGGCGGGTGTCGACATCGCCCTGAACTTCGTCGGCAAGCAGGCGGACCCCGCCGCCGTCGAGGGTGTGCGGCAGAAGCTGGGTCTGGGCGACCCGGTCTTCGTCCAGGCCTGGGAGTTCTTCAAGGGCATCTTCGTGGGCCGGACCTACTCGGGCGGCGGCGACGTCACCCAGTGCTCCGCGCCGTGCTTCGGCTACTCCTTCCGTACCGAGCAGGCCGTCTGGCCGGTGCTGACCGAGCGTTTCCCGGTGACCCTGGCTCTCGCGCTCGGTGCGGCCGTCCTGTGGCTGATCTTCGGTCTCGCCGCCGGCGTGCTCTCCGCGCTCAAGCGGGGCTCCCTGTGGGACCGCGGCGCGATGATCGTGGCGCTGTCGGGTGTCTCCCTCCCCATCTACTTCACCGGTCTGCTCAGCCTGGCGATCTTCTCCCACGGCCTGGGCTGGATCAACGCCGAGTTCGTGCCCCTGGAGGACAGCCTCACCGGCTGGCTCGGCGGCATGATCCTCCCCTGGATCACGCTGGCCTTCCTCTACGCCGCGATGTACGCCCGGATCACCCGGGCGACCATGATGGAGATCCTCGGCGAGGACTACATCCGCACCGCGCGCGCCAAGGGGCTCAAGGAGCAGGTCGTCATCCGCAAGCACGCCATGCGGTCGACCCTGACCCCGCTGCTGACCATGCTCGGCATGGACCTCGGCGCCCTCATGGGCGGCGCGATCCTGACCGAGACCACGTTCAGCCTCCCCGGCCTCGGCCAGAAGGTGCTGGACGCCATCAGGAACCAGGACCTGCCCTTTATCCTGGGCGTCGTCCTGATCACTTCTCTCGCGGTGCTGATCGCCAACCTCGTGGTGGACGTCCTGTACGCCGTGATCGACCCCCGGGTGAGGCTCACATGACCGAACTCAGCAAGAGCGGAGCCGCCGTGGGAGAGCCCACGCGCTCGCCCTCGGACGTGCCCGACGCGTTCCTCGCGGTCCGCGACCTCAAGGTGCACTTCCCGACCGACGACGGCCTGGTCAAGTCCGTCGACGGGCTCAGCTTCGAGCTGGAGAAGGGCAAGACCCTCGGCATCGTGGGCGAGTCCGGCTCCGGCAAGTCGGTGACCTCGCTCGGCATCATGGGGCTGCACACCGCCGGCCAGTACGGCAAGCGCAAGGCGCAGATATCGGGCGAGATCTGGCTGGACGGCACCGAGCTGCTGTCCGCCGACCCGGACCACGTGCGCAAGCTGCGCGGGCGGCAGATGGCGATGATCTTCCAGGACCCGCTGTCGGCGCTGCACCCGTACTACACGATCGGCCAGCAGATCGTGGAGGCGTACCGCATCCACCACGACGTGGACAAGAAGACCGCCAAGCGCCGTGCCGTGGAGATGCTCGACCGGGTCGGCATCCCGCAGCCGGACAAGCGGGTGGACAACTACCCGCACGAGTTCTCCGGCGGTATGCGCCAGCGCGCGATGATCGCGATGTCGCTGGTCAACAACCCCGAACTGCTCATCGCGGACGAGCCGACCACGGCCCTGGACGTGACCGTGCAGGCGCAGATCCTCGACCTGATCCGGGATCTGCAGAAGGAGTTCGGCTCCGCGGTCATCATCATCACCCACGACCTGGGCGTCGTCGCCGAGCTCGCCGACGACCTCCTGGTGATGTACGGCGGCCGCTGCGTCGAGCGCGGCCCGGCGGAGAAGGTGTTCTACGAGCCCCGGCATCCCTACACCTGGGGCCTGCTCGGCTCGATGCCGCGGCTCGACCGCGACCAGCAGGAACGCCTCATCCCGGTCAAGGGCTCCCCGCCCTCCCTCATCAACCTGCCGTCCGGCTGCGCCTTCAACCCGCGCTGCCCGTACGCCGACGTCCCCAAGGACGACATCACCCGCACGGTCCGCCCCGAGCTGACCGAGGTCGGCAGCAAGCACTGGGCCGCCTGCCACATGTCGCAGGAGCAGCGGGAGCGTATCTGGACCGAAGAGATTGCGCCGAAGCTGTGAGCGACAAGAGCGCGAAGGCCAAGGACGAAAAAGCCAAGGACGAAGCAGTGGCCATCCCGGCACAGAGCAGCGGTGCCGCCACCCTCACCCAGGACGCCGCCCCCGGCGAGACCCTGCTGAAGGTGACCGGGCTGCAGAAGCACTTCCCGATCAAGAAGGGCCTGCTGCAGCGCCAGGTCGGCGCGGTGCGCGCCGTCGACGGTCTCGACTTCGAGGTCCGGTCCGGTGAGACCCTCGGTGTCGTGGGCGAGTCGGGCTGCGGCAAGTCGACCATGGGCCGGCTGATCACCCGGCTGCTGGAACCGACGGCCGGCCGGATCGAGTTCGAGGGCAAGGACATCACCCACCTCGGGGTCGGCGGGATGCGTCCGCTGCGCCGCGACGTGCAGATGATCTTCCAGGACCCGTACTCGTCGCTGAACCCGCGCCACACCATCGGCACGATCGTCAGCGCCCCCTTCAAGCTCCAGGGCGTCGAGCCCGAGGGCGGGGTCAAGAAGGAGGTGCAGCGGCTGCTGTCGGTGGTCGGTCTCAACCCCGAGCACTACAACCGCTATCCGCACGAGTTCTCCGGCGGCCAGCGCCAGCGCATCGGCATCGCCCGCGCGCTCGCGCTGAACCCCAAGCTGGTCGTGGCCGACGAGCCGGTCTCCGCGCTCGACGTGTCGATCCAGGCCCAGGTCGTCAACCTGCTCGACGACCTCCAGCAGGAACTGGGCCTGACGTACGTGATCATCGCGCACGACCTGTCCGTCGTCCGGCACGTCTCGGACCGGATCGCGGTGATGTACCTCGGCAAGATCGTGGAGCTGGCCGACCGCGACCTGCTCTACAAGACGCCGATGCACCCGTACACCAAGGCGCTGATGTCGGCGGTGCCGATCCCGGACCCGGCGCGCAAGTCGACCAAGAGCGAGCGCATCCTGCTCAAGGGCGACGTGCCCTCGCCGATCTCCCCGCCGAGCGGGTGCCGCTTCCACACGCGGTGCTGGAAGGCGACGGAGATCTGCAGGACGACCGAGCCGCCGCTGAAGGAGCTGCGGCCCGGCCAGCGGGTGGCCTGCCACCACCCGGAGAACTTCGCGGACCAGGCCCCGCAGGACGTCGTCCTGCTGTCCGACGCCAAGGAGGCGGCGGAGCTGGTGTCCGAGGAGGCGCTGGCCGAGTCGGCGGAGACCTCGGCGGCGTTGACCGCGCAGGCCGAGGCCGAGGCCGCGGACGCGGAGGGTGCGGCGGACGGCGACGAGCCCGGTGCCGAGGGCGCGGAAGGCACCCCGGACAGCGGTGCGGACGTCGCGGACGGCGACGAGCCCGCGGCCGAGGGCGGCGACAAGCCTGCGGCCGGTGGCACCGACGAGCCCACCGCGAAGGGCGCCGACGAGTCCGCCGCGAAGGGCGCCGGCAAGGAGTCTCCCGCCAAGGAGAAGTGACCTCGCCCCCACCGGTGAGCCCCCGCCTTCCTCTGTAAGGCGGGGGCTCACCGGCAGGTGAGAATGTCACGGTGTACGAGCAACTCTTCAGCCCGACCGTGCAGCACACGCTCGACCTGATCGGCATCTTCGTCTTCGCCATCTCGGGTGCGCTGCTGGCCGTCCGCAAGAACTTCGACGTGTTCGGCATAGCCGTTCTCGCCCAGGTCACCGCGCTGGGCGGCGGGCTGTTCCGGGACCTGATCATCGGGGCGGTGCCGCCCGCGGCCTTCACGGACCTCGGGTACTTCCTCACCCCGCTGCTGGCCACCGTGCTGGTCTTCTTCCTCCATCCGCAGGTCGAGCGCCTCCAGACCGGCGTCAACGTCTTCGACGCGGCCGGCCTCGGCCTGTTCTGCGTCGCCGGCACGACCAAGGCGTACGACTACGGGCTGGGCCTGACCGCTTCCGCCTGTCTGGGCCTGGCCACCGCGGTGGGCGGCGGTGTGCTGCGCGACGTGCTGGCCAACGAGGTGCCGTCGCTGCTGCGCTGGGACCGCGACCTGTACGCCGTCCCGGCCGTCGTCGGCGCCACCATGGTCGCCCTGTGCATCCGCTTCGACGTCCTGGGCCCGTTCACCAGCGGCCTCGCGGTGGTCACCGCCTTCGTGCTGCGCCTGCTGGCGATGCGCTTTCACTGGCGGGCGCCGCGTGCGTGGAACCGGCGGTCGACGGTCGTCGAAGGGGAGTGAGGGTCTGCTCGGGGCCACCGAAAAAGCTACCGCTTAGTAGTTTCCTGTTGTACCGTGCAGCCATGCCAGAAGCAGCCTCCGCACCGGCCACCCGGGCCACCATCGGCGACAGCGAGTTCGACCGGGACACCAGTGTCACCCGGCGCGCACCCGGCGTCTACGACATCGACCTCTCCGCCGGCTGGACGATCATCAGCGCCGTCAACGGCGGCTATCTGCTGGCCGTCCTGGGCCGCGCCCTCGGGGACGCCCTGCCGCACCCCGACCCCTTCACCGTCTCGGCGCACTACCTCACCGCGTCCCGGCCGGGCCCGGCGGTCGTCCGCACGGAGACGGTCCGCACCGGCCGTACGCTCTCCACCGGCCAGGCGTCCCTCTTCCAGTACGACGACGAGGGCAACGAGGTCGAGCGCATCCGCGTCCTCGCCTCCTACGGCGACCTCGACGCGCTGCCCGACGACGTCCGCACGTCGGCGAAGCCGCCCGCGATCCCGCCCCCGGAGCAGTGCTTCGGCCCGGAGGACGGCCCCGCGCCCGTGGAGGGCAGCTCCGCCATCGCCGACCGGCTGATGCTCAAGCTCGACCCGGCGACCCTGGGGTGGGCCCTCGGACAGCCCTCGGGCAAGGGGGAGATGCGGGCCTGGTTCGGGCTCGCCGACGGCCGCGACGCCGACCCCCTCTCGCTGCTCCTCGCGGTGGACGCGCTGCCCCCGACCGCCTTCGAGCTCGGGCTGAAGGGCTGGGTGCCGACCGTCGAGCTGACCGTCCACGTGCGTTGCCGTCCGGCGCCGGGACCGCTGCGGGTCTCCATCACCACCCGCAACCTCGCCGGCGGCTTCCTGGAGGAGGACGCCGAGGTGTGGGACAGCGCCGACCGGCTGGTGGCGCAGTCCCGTCAGCTCGCGCGGGTCAGACTCGGCTGAAGGGCCGTCGGCCCAGCCAGGCCGCCAGCTGCTCGTACACGCCGGCCCCCTCGGGGGCCGGCCGGGCGGAGTCGAAGGGGGTCTGCGCGTCCCGTTCCGGGTCGGCCAGCACCCGGCGGGCGGTGGCGAGGGAGAACTCGGCGAGTTCCGGGTCGAGTCCGAGGGGACGGCCGAGGGCCTCGTTCAGGTCCCAGGTGTGCGTCACCAGCTCCATCACATAGCCGGACAGGGCCGCGCGGCCGGGCACCTCGCCCCACGGCACGCGCACCGGCGCCGCCATGCGCTCGTCGCTCTCCCAGGCCTTCAGCACGCGGGTGCGGACCTCCTCGTAGGCGGCGGGCCAGCCGTCGTCCGGGACATCGGCCGTGGACGGGTCCACCGCCTGACCGTCGCCGCCCTCGCCGACCACCGCGATCCGCCGGCTGCCGCCGACGACATGGCCCAGCAGGCCGCGGACGTCGAACTCGGTACAGGGCGTCGGTCCGGTGAGCTGCTCGGGCCGCACCGTCGCGATCAGCGCGGCGGCCTGCTCGGTGGCGCGGGCGTAGACGGGGCGGGGGTCGATGGTGTTCATCCGTTTCCTCTTCTCGGTGCCGGTGACATCGGTGCCGGTCCGTGCGCCTGACGGCGCCGGCCCGGTGATGCTCCGAGGATCGACCGAAAACCTGACACCTGCCGTCACCATTTGTTCCGGGTCCGCCGCGGGCGCGATGCTGGGGGCGTGAAGTCCGACCGCCTGCTGTCGATCCTGCTGCTCCTGCAGACCCGCGGGCGCGTGCCCGCCCGGGAACTCGCCGAGCGGCTGGAGGTGTCGGTGCGCACCGTCTACCGCGACGTCGAGGCGCTGTCGGCCTCCGGCGTCCCGGTCTACGCCGAGCGGGGCCGGTACGGCGGCATCGAACTGCTCGCCGGGTTCCGCACGGACGTCACCGGCCTGACCGCCGACGAGTCCCGGGCGCTGTTCGTCCTGGCCGCGCAGGGCGCGCACGCCGCGCTCGGACTGGACGCGGCGCTCGGCTCGGCCCTGCGCAAGGTGATGGCGGCGCTGCCCGCCCCGCACCGCCCCGCCGCCGAGGCCACCAGCCGGCGCATCCTGGTGGACGCCACCCGCTGGAAGAGCGGCCCCGGGCGGGCCGTCGACCTCGACGCGCTGCGCGACGCGGTCTTCGCCGACCGGCGGCTCAGGCTGCGCTACCGGCACAGTGGCGAGCGGGAGCCCCGGACGTACACCGTCGACCCCTACGGCCTGGTCGCCAAGGCGGGCGTCTGGTACCTGGTCGCCGACCGGCGGGCGCGCCCGCGGCTGTTCCGGGCCGACCGGGTGCACTCGGCCCGGCTTCTGGACGACCCCGTGCGGCGCCGTCCGGGCGTCGAACTGGCCGATGTCTGGGAGGTTCTGCGCCGCCGGGTCGAGGAACGGCCCGACGGCCTGGAGGTCACCGCCCGGGTGCGCCGCGCCCGCCTCGACATGTTCCTGCGCATGCACGCCGCGTCGCTGGCCGCCCCGGTCGAGGACGACGGGGAGGGCGAGTGGGTGACCGTGCGGCTGTCCTACGGTGTGCTCCGCGCGGTCCGCCAACTGCTCGGCTTCTCCGATCAGGTGGAGGTGCTCTCCCCGCCCGAGGCGCGCGCGGAGCTGCGGGCGGCGGCCGCCGCCGTCGCGGAGCTGTACCGGCGCGGGGACGAGGGCGCGGCGGCCGGGACCGCCGGGACGGCCGGGACCGCCGGGACGGCTGAGATGGCCAGGGCGACTGGGACGGCTGGGTCGATGGGGGCGGCCGGGACCTGAGCGTCAGGCCGGCCAGTGCTGCCGACCGATGTTGATCAATCGCAACTGCCGGACGGCCAGCCGGGTGACGCGCTTCCGCTCCGCCGGCGGGGCGTCCAGGGCCTCGAGGAAGAGCGAGGCGGTGACCAGCATCTGGTCGACGTAGAGATGCGCGAGCATGAGCAGGTCGTCGTCGCTCCAGCCCACCGCCTGGGGGTCCTTGGCGAGCTCGTCCTTCACCTCGTGGGCGAACCTGCCCAGTTGCTCGCGGATGGCCTCGCGCACCGGCCGTACCCCGCCGTGCCGTTCCCGGGCGATGAAACGGACGTGGGCGGGGTACTCGGCCACGTGACGGGCGATCAGTCCGACGGCGCGCTCGATGCGTTGCTCACTGTCGTCCGCCGTGGACACCGCCGTCCGGACCATCGGGTGCAGGCTGCCCAGCGCCTCCTCGACCAGTGCCGCGCCGAGGTCCGCCGTGGAGCGGAAGTGCCGGTAGAAGGCGGTCGGGGCGACGCCGACGGCGCGGGTGACCTCGCGCAGGCCCAGGCTGCTCAGGCTCTGCTCCTCCAGCAGCGCGAGCGCCGCGTCCAGGAGCGCCTGACGGGTCTTCTGCTTCTGGGCCTGCCGGACGCCGAGGGTGTGACTCATGCCATGTAGTTAACAACTGTTCTCTGGAATTGAAAAGCCATGGGGCGCGCTAGACTGGGAAGTCAGTGAACAAGTGTAACTACAATCGTTCACCGAAGGTTGGGGGATCCGCACCATGCTGTTTCTCGTCGTCGCACTTCTGCTCCTCGGCGTCCTCCTGGGCACCGTCGCCCACGCGCCGCTCACCTTCTCCGTCACCGTCGGCCTGGTCATCGCCGTCTGGCTCGGCGTCTTCGCGATCCGCGAGCGGCACGGCCGCCGCCGGAGCAGCTCCGCCCACTGACCGCCGCCGGCCCACCGGCGCACCGTCCGGTCCACCGACGCACCGTAAGGAGAACACCGTGCAGCTCACCGCACCGGCCACCCGCCGGACCGGTATCCGGGACACCGACGGCATGGCCGTCGCGTCCTTCGTCCTCGGACTCCTCGGCCTGCTCGTCCTCAACGTCTTCCTGGGCCCTCTCGCCATCGTGCTGGCCGCCGTCGCCCTGTGGCGGGGCACCGCCCGCCGCGGCCGGGCCCTGCTCGGCCTCGGCCTGGGCGTCGCCGACCTGGTGGTCCTGGTGGCGTTCATGTCCGCGGACAACACGATGTCGTGGAGTCTGTGAGTCACCCGCCGCACAGCGGGGCCCCGGTTCGCCGACGAAGCGGCCCTTGACCCGAGGCCGGGTGGTGCCGCCCCGTAGAATCGGCCCCACCATGGCTTACCTCGACCACGCCGCGACCACCCCGATGCTCCCCGAGGCGGTCGAGGCACTCACCGCGCACGTGGGCGCCACCGGCAACGCCTCCTCCCTCCACGCGTCCGGCCGCCGCGCCCGGCGCACCGTCGAGGAGGCCCGCGAGGCCCTCGCCGACGCCCTCGGCGCCCGCCCCAGCGAGGTCGTCTACACCTCCGGCGGCACCGAGGCCGACAACCTCGCCGTCAAGGGCCTGTACTGGGCCCGCCGCGACGCCGACCCGGCCCGCACCCGGGTCCTGGCCAGCCCCGTCGAGCACCACGCCGTCCTGGACGCCGTCCACTGGCTCGGCGAGCACGAGGGCGCGACCGTCGAGTACCTGCCGGTCGACACGTACGGCCGGGTCCACCCCGAGGCGCTGCGCGAGGCCATCGCCCGCGACCCCGGCGACGTCGCCCTCGCCACCGTCATGTGGGCCAACAACGAGATCGGCACGGTCATGCCGGTCCGCGAACTCGCCGATGTGGCCGCCGAGTTCGACGTTCCGCTGCACGCCGACGCGGTCCAGGCCGTCGGCCAGCTCCCGGTCGACTTCGCCGCCTCCGGGCTCGCCGCGATGACGGTCACCAGCCACAAGATCGGCGGTCCCTACGGCATCGGCGCGCTGCTGCTGGGCCGCGAGTACACCCCCGTGCCCGTCCTGCACGGCGGCGGCCAGGAACGCCATGTCCGCTCCGGCACCCTCGACGTGCCCGCCATCGCCTCCTTCGCGGTCGCCGGGCGCCTGGCCACCGAGCAGCGCGAGTGGTTCGCCCGCGAGATCGGCGCCCTGCGCGACGACCTGGTCGACGCGGTCCGCACGGCCGTTCCGGACGCCGTCCTGGGCGGCGACCCGGTGGACCGGCTGCCGGCCAACGCCCACTTCACCTTCCCCGGCTGCGAGGGCGACTCCCTGCTCCTGCTGCTCGACGCCCAGGGCATCGAGTGCTCCACCGGTTCCGCCTGCACCGCCGGCATCGCCCAGCCCAGCCACGTCCTGCTGGCCACCGGCACCGACCCCGACCTCGCCCGCGGCACCCTGCGCTTCTCCCTCGGCCACACCTCCACGAAGGCCGACGTCGAGGCGCTCGCCACGGCGATCGGCCCGGCGGTGGAACGCGCGCGGGCGGCGGGGCTGTCGTAGCACCGGGGTGGGGACGGGGGCCCGGAGCAGGAGCCCGAGAGGAGAGGCCCGGGGTCAGACGCCGGTGTGGCCGGCCTTCCCGGGCGTGGGGCCGGACGACGGGCCGCTCGTCGCCGCCCGCCGGACCAGCTTCAGGTACCGGTCCCAGTCCCAGTGCGGCCCCGGATCGGTGTGGTCGGTGCCCGGCACCTCCACGTGCCCGATGATGTGCTCGCGGTCCACGGGTATCCCGTACCGCGCGCAGACACCGGCGGTCAGCCGGGCCGAGGCGGCGTACATCGCGTCCGTGAAGTCCCGCGGCCGGTCCACGAAGCCCTCGTGCTCGATGCCGACACTGCGCTCGTTGTAGTCCCGGTTGCCCGCGTGATAGGCCACGTCCAGCTCGCGGATCATCTGGGTGACGTGCCCGTCCTGGCCGACGATGTAGTGCGTGGCCGCCTTGTGCCCCGGGTCCTGGAACGCCTTCACCGCGCTCGCGAAGCTGCCCTGCGTCACGTGGACGACCACCATGTCGATGCCGAAGTCGTCGGGCCGGTCCGCACGCCGCCAGTTGGCGTCCGACGCCGCCACCCACCGGGCGCCCGCGTAGTCCACGGCACCCTCCTCGCGCGGCTTCTCCACGCCCGGCGTACGCCACCACAGCCGCGCCAGCTCGTCGCGCGCCAGCACCGCCGTGCCCAGGGCCGCCGCCGTGCCGCCGACGATCAGCGCCCGGCGCCCGAGGTGCCGGTCCGCGTCCTTGGATCCGCCCGCGGACCCGCTCTTCGCCCCCATGCGATCTCCAACGCACACGCGCGCGATCCGGTTCCCGCGTCCCCGTACCCTGGAAGGGTTATGACTGAGACCCCGCAGCGCACCCGCCCCCTCCGCGTCC
This sequence comes from Streptomyces sp. NPDC093586, assembly GCF_044764905.1. Taxonomy (NCBI): domain Bacteria; kingdom Bacillati; phylum Actinomycetota; class Actinomycetes; order Kitasatosporales; family Streptomycetaceae; genus Streptomyces; species Streptomyces sp. NPDC093586. The sequence continues at coordinate 57,631 of NZ_JBIWJA010000026.1, forward strand.
TCGCCGCCATGTCGGGCGGAGTCGACTCCGCCGTCGCCGCCGCCCGCGCGGCCGAGGCGGGGCACGACGTGACCGGCGTCCACCTGGCGCTCTCCGCCAACCCGCAGTCCTTCCGCACGGGCGCCCGGGGCTGCTGCACCATCGAGGACTCCCGGGACGCCCGCCGCGCCGCGGACGTCATCGGCATCCCCTTCTACGTCTGGGACCTCGCCGACCGCTTCCGCGAGGACGTCGTCGAGGACTTCGTCGCCGAGTACGAGGCCGGCCGCACCCCGAACCCGTGCCTGCGCTGCAACGAGAAGATCAAGTTCGCCGCGCTCCTCGACAAGGCCCTCGCGCTCGGCTTCGACGCCGTCTGCACCGGCCACTACGCCAAGGTGATCACCCGCGAGGACGGCACCCGCGAGCTGCACCGCGCCTCCGACATGGCCAAGGACCAGTCCTACGTCCTCGGCGTGCTGGACGACCGGCAGCTCGCGCACGCCCTGTTCCCGCTCGGCGACACGCTCACCACGAAGGACGAGATCCGCGCGGAGGCCGAGCGCAGGGGACTGGCCGTCGCCAAGAAGCCCGACTCGCACGACATCTGCTTCATCGCCGACGGCGACACCCAGGGCTTCCTGGCGAACCGGCTCGGCAAGGCCGAGGGCGACATCGTCGACGAGGCCGGCAACCGGCTCGGCACCCACGAGGGCGCCTACGGCTTCACCATCGGCCAGCGCAAGGGCCTGCGGATCGGCACCCCGGCACCCGACGGCAAGCCCCGCTACGTCCTCGACATCTCCCCGGTGGACAACACCGTCACCGTGGGCCCGGCCGAGGCGCTGGACGTCACCGCGCTCACCGCGATCAAGCCCCGCTGGTGCGGCGCCGCCCCCACCGGCCCCGGCACCTACACCGCCCAGCTGCGCGCCCACGGCGGCGAGACCGAGGTCACCGCCGCCCTGGTCGACGGCGCGCTGGAGGTGTCGTTCACCGAGCCGGTGCGCGGCGTGGCCCCCGGCCAGGCGATCGTGCTGTACGACGGCACGCGCGTGGTGGGCTCGGCGACCATCGCGTCGACGGTGCGGGCGACGGCGGGCGCGGCCTGAACCACCCGGTCGGACCCTCCGGTGCCCGGCGCCCTCACGCCGCGAAGAACTCCGCCAGCACCGGCGCCAGCACGCCCGGCTCCGCCAGGTGGCTCTGGCCCGCGAGCACCCGGTACGTGCCCTGGGGCACGGCGTCGGCGACGGCCCGCGCCGCCTCCCGCGGCCACGCGTCGCCCGCGTCGCCCGCCAGGGCCAGCACGGGAACGGTGATCCCGGCCAGCCGGGACCGCGGCACCCGGGCGTCGCCCATCACGGCGTCGTCGTACGCGAGGCTCGGTGCGACCGACTCCAGGCCGGCCCACATCGGCGACTGACGGGCGCCCCGGATCACCTCCTCGCCCAGACCGGTGAGCCGCAGGAACAGCTCCACCGCGTCCCCGCGCCGGCCCTGCCCGAGCGCCTCGCCCAGCCGCTCGGTGTACTCCGCGCGGGCCCGGGCGGCCTCGTCGTCCATGGCGTACGGCACCTCGTACACGGCGACCCGGCGCACCGGGAGCCCGCTCGCCGCCGCCCGCAGGACCAGCGCGCCGCCCGAGGAGACGCCGTACAGCGACGCCTCGCCGCCGACCGCCTCGATCAGCGCCGCCAGGTCCTCGACCTCGCGCTCCACCGCGTAGGGCGCCGTGTCACCGCTCCCGCCGCGGCCCCGGCGGTCGTACACGGTGACGTCGAACCGGTCCGACAGCTCCGCGGCCAGGGGCGCCATCGTGGCGCCGGTGGACATCGCGCCGCTGACCAGGACGACGGCCGGGCCCTGCCCGGTGCGTCGGTAGGCGATGCGTGTGCCGTCCGGCGAAAGGGTCTTCTTGTCCATACATGTGCAGACTGCCCCATGGCACGCGATGAAACCTTCAGGACACCTCGACCTCGTAGAAACACAGGTGGTCCTTGATCTGTGCCACCTCCGGCTTCGGGTCCGGGTACGCCCAGACGAGGTCCTCGGCGCCCGGCAGCGACCAGTACGACGCGTCGCCCTTGAACGGGCAGTGCGTGTGCGTGCCGGACGGCGTCAGCAGGTCCGTGCGTACGTCCCCGGCGGGGATGTAGTAGCGGTCGGGGCAGCCTGTCTCCCGCAGGACCAGTGCCCCGTCGCTCTCCGCCAGGACCTGCCCGCCGCGCACCACGCGCACGTGGCGGCCGCTCGGCTCGACGGTGATGCGATGACCCTTCGTCACGATGATCGCTCCTCCTCGGACGGACCCGCGTCCGCCGGTACGGCGTGCGGTCGGTACGGCGTGCGGTCGGTACAGCGTGCGCCGGGGCCGGGTTCTTCCCGGGCGACACGCCCGCCGTACCGTGGCCCCATGAACATCTGCGTCTTCCTCTCCGCCGCCGACCTCGACGAGCGCTACACCCGCCCCGCGAGGCAGTTCGCCGAACTGCTCGGCAAGGGCGGCCACACCCTCGTCTGGGGCGGCTCGGACGTCGGTCTGATGAAGGTGGTCGCCGACGGCGTGCACGAGGCCGGAGGCAGGCTCCTCGGCGTCTCCGTGGACTTCCTGGCGGCCAAGGCGCGCGAGGGCGCCGACGAGATGGTGATCGCCAAGGACCTCGCCGAGCGCAAGCGGCTGCTGTTGGAGAAGGCCGACGCCGTGGTGATCATGGTGGGTGGCACCGGCACCCTGGACGAGGCGACGGAGATCCTGGAGCTGAAGAAGCACGGGCACACCGACAAGCCGGTCGTCCTGCTCAACACGGCGGGCTTCTACGACGGCCTCAAGGAACAGTTCCGCCGCATGGAGGACGAGGGCTTCCTGCCGCGCCCCCTCACCGAGCTGGTGTTCTTCGCCGAGGAGCCGGTCGGCGCGCTGGCCTACCTGGAGGAGAGCCGGGGCGTGGCGTGAGCCCGCGGTGATGCGAGCATGGCGGGCATGGCTACACATGTGATCACCGGAGCGGGCTCCGGCATCGGCGCGGCCGTGACCCGCCGCCTGCACGAGCGCGGCGACGAGGTCGTGCTGCACGCGCGCGACGCGGGCCGCGCGAAGGAACTGGCGGCCGCGTTCCCCGGCGCGAGGACGCTGGTCGGCGACCTGGCGGACCCGGACAAGCTCTCCTGGGCCTTCTCGCACCAGACGCTGCCCGAGCGCGTGGACTCCCTGCTGCACATCGCGGGCGTGGTCGACCTCGGCCCGGTCGGCGACCTCACCCCGAAGACCTGGCGCCACCAGCTCAACGTCAACCTGGTCGCCCCCGCCGAGCTGACCCGTCTCTTCCTGCCCCAGCTCCGCGTCGCCCAGGGCCACGTCCTCTTCGTCAACTCCGGCTCCGGACTCAACGCCCACGCCGACTGGTCCGCGTACGCCGCCTCCAAGCACGGCCTGAAGGCCCTGGCCGACTCCCTGCGCCAGGAGGAGCACGCGAACGGCGTCCGCGTCACCTCCGTCTACCCCGGCCGCACCGCCAGCCCCATGCAGGCCAAGGTCCACCGGCAGGAGGGCAAGGAGTACGACCCCTCGCGGTGGATCGACCCCGAGTCGGTCGCCACGACGATCCTCATGGCCCTGGACCTGCCCAGGGACGCGGAGGTCAACGACCTGACGGTGCGGCCGGGGCGGTAGCGCGCCGCTGAGGTTTCAGCCCGTCCGGCGATTGAGGACGAGGCCCGTCAGGGCCGAAGCGGGGGTCCGGGGGCGGCAGCCCCCGGGGGACGGGAAGGGAAGGGGCGGCGGGGGCGAAAACCCCTCACCGCACCACCGGACCGCCCCCGCCCACCGTCGGAGACCTGCGTACGCTTCCTTCCGTGAACGACAACCTCCACCTCGGCCGAGCCACCGGCGTCGGCTCCCTCCCGGGGGACGACGCGCGCGAGGCCGTCAAGACCGCCACCGGCACCTTCGAGGACTTCCCCTTCCTGCCCGAGCTGCCCGCCCGCGGCCCCGGCGCCGACATGATCGGCCGCAGCGCCGGACTGCTCGTCGAGCTCTACGCGCGCGTGGAGCCCAGCGGCTGGCGGCTCGGCGACCGGCCGGGCCGGGACACCAGGCGGGCCCGGGCCTGGCTGCGGGAGGACCTCGACGCGCTGGAGGAGTTCACCCAGGGTCACGAGGGGCCGCTGAAGGTCCAGGCCGTCGGCCCCTGGACGCTGGCCGCCGCCCTGGAACTGCGCAACGGCGAGGCCGTCCTGTCCGACGCCGGCGCCACCCGCGACCTCGCCGCCTCCCTCGCCGAGGGCCTGCGCCTGCATCTCGCCGAGGTCCGGCGCCGCGTGCCCGGCGCGACGGTCGTGCTCCAGCTCGACGAGCCGTCCCTCACCGCCGTGCTGCGCGGCCAGGTGCGCAGCGCCAGCGGCTACCGCACGCACCGCGCCGTGGACCGGCAGGTCGTGGAGGCGACCCTCCGCAGCACCGTCGGGGCGCACGGCGACGGACCCGTCGTGGTCCACTCCTGCGCCCCCGACGTCCCGTTCGCCCTGCTGCGCAGGGCCGGCGCCGCGGGGATCTCCTTCGACTTCTCCCTCCTCACCGAACGTGACGACGACGCGATCGGTGAGGCGGTGGAGGGCGGCACCCGGCTGCTGGCCGGTGTCGTGCCGGGGACGGACGGCCCGTTGTCAGACCCTGCCGGTAGCGTCATGGGTGTCAGGACGCTGTGGCGCAGGCTGGGACTGCATCCGGGACTTCTCGCGGAGGCGGTCACGGTGACGCCGTCGTGCGGACTCGCGGGCGCGTCCCCCGAGTACGCCCGCCGCGCACTAGCCCACTGCGTCCGGGCGGCGAGATCCCTCGCGGACAACCCAGAGTAACGGGAGGACGACACGGTGGCCGGCGACAAGCAGGCGGAGACGACGAACGTGCCCGCCGAGGCACGCGAGAAGCACGTACGGCTCGCTGAGCAGATCGAGGAGCACCGCTTCCGGTACTACGTGAAGGACGCCCCCGTCATCAGCGACGCGGACTTCGACCGGCTGCTGCGATCCCTGGAGGCGCTGGAGGAGGAGCACCCGGAGCTGCGCACCCCGGACTCGCCGACCCAGAAGGTCGCCGGTTCCTACGAGACGGAGTTCACGGCCGTCGAGCACCGCTCGCGCATGCTCTCCCTCGACAACACCTTCAACGACGACGAGCTCGCCGCCTGGACCGAGCGCATCGCCAGGGAACTGGGCGAGCAGAAGTACCACTTCCTGTGCGAGCTGAAGGTCGACGGCCTCGCCGTCAACCTCACCTACGAGCGCGGCCGGCTCGTCCGCGCGGCCACCCGCGGCGACGGCCGCACCGGCGAGGACATCACGCCCAACGTCCGCACCATCGCCGAGATCCCGGAGCGCCTGAAGGGCGACAGGGTCCCCGACCTCGTGGAGATCCGCGGCGAGGTCTACTTCCCGATGGAGAAGTTCCAGGAGCTCAACGCCCGCCTCGTCGAGGCCGGCGACAAGCCCTTCGCCAACCCCCGCAACGCGGCGGCCGGTTCGCTGCGCCAGAAGGACCCGCGCGTCACCGCCTCTCGCCCGCTGCACATGGTCGTCCACGGCATCGGCGCCCTGGAGGGCTACACGGGCATGACCCGCCTCTCCCAGGCGTACGACCTCCTGGCGACCTGGGGCCTGCCCACCTCCCCGCACAACAGGGTGGTCGACGACCTCGGCGGCGTACGGGAGTTCATCGCGTACTACGGCGAGAACCGGCACTCGGTGGAGCACGAGATCGACGGCGTCGTCGTCAAGCTCGACGAGATCCGCCTCCAGGGGCGCCTCGGTTCGACCGCGCGCGCCCCGCGCTGGGCCATCGCCTACAAGTACGCGCCCGAGGAGGTCAACACCAAGCTCGTCGACATCAAGGTGGGCGTCGGGCGTACCGGCCGCGTCACGCCGTACGCGCAGGTCGAGCCGGTCACCGTGGCCGGCAGCGAGGTGGAGTTCGCCACCCTGCACAACCAGGAGGTCGTCAAGGCCAAGGGCGTCCTCATCGGTGACACGGTGGTGCTGCGCAAGGCCGGTGACGTGATCCCCGAGATCCTCGGGCCCGTCGCCGACCTGCGGGACGGCAGCGAGCGGGAGTTCGTCATGCCGGCCGAGTGTCCCGAGTGCGGGACGCCGCTGAAGGCCATGAAGGAGGGCGACATCGACCTCCGCTGCCCCAACGCCCGCACGTGCCCGGCCCAGTTGCGGGAACGCGTCACCTATCTCGCCGGCCGGGAGTGCCTGGACATCGAGCACTTCGGCGGCGTCGTCGCGGCCGCGCTCACCCGGCCGCTGGAACCGGCCGACCCGCCGCTCGTCGACGAGGGCGACCTCTTCGACCTCACCGTCGAGAAGCTGCTGCCCATCAAGGCGTACGTCCTCGACCCGGACAGCGGGCTGCCCAAGCGCGATCCCAAGACCGGCGAGGAGAAGATCGTCACGGTCTTCGCCAACAAGGAGGGCGAGCCGAAGAAGAACACCCTCGCGCTGCTGAAGAACATCGAGGAGGCCAAGACCCGGCCGCTCGCCCGCTTCCTCAACGGCCTCTCCATCCGGCACGTGGGGCCCGTCGCCGCCCAGGCCCTCGCCCGGGAGTTCCGCTCCATCGACCGCATCGAGCAGGCCACCGAGCAGGAGTTGGCGACCACCGATGGGGTGGGGGGCATCATCGCCGCCTCCCTCAAGGAGTGGTTCGCCGAGGACTGGCACCGCGAGATCGTCCGGAAGTGGAAGGCGGCCGGAGTCCCGCTGGAGGAGCAGTCGACCGGCGAGGACGAGGGCCCCCGTCCGCTCGAAGGACTCACCGTCGTCGTCACCGGCACCCTGGAGAACCACACGCGCGACGGGGCCAAGGACGCCCTGCAGAGCCGGGGTGCCAAGGTGACCGGATCGGTGTCCAGGAAGACGTCGTTCGTGGTGGTGGGCGACAACCCCGGGTCCAAGTACGACAAGGCGATGCAACTCAAGGTGCCGGTGCTGAACGAGGACGGGTTCACCGTCCTGCTCGAGGAAGGACCCGACGCGGCGGCCGGTGCCGCGCTTTCGGCCGAGTAATAGCGGTTGAAGGCCATCCGATCGGCGCATATCAGATGCATACGGGTGGCCTGGTCGCATTCGGGCAACCGTCGACGACCGGTGCCCCTGGAAGCCTTCCGCGGCCTACTGTTGTGGGGTGCACCTGCCGTGCCCAGCTGCGGTCGGGGTACCCCTGCCCCGGGGAACAGGGGGGAAGGGTTCTGCGACGCGGAGCCGTCGAGGATTGTCGGGCGCAGGGCCGCGTGGCGTGGGCACCGCCGGCTGTGAGAGGGACGGGAATGGAACCGACCGAGAGCGCCGCCGCGGGCTCACGGCTGCGCCCGCGTCACCTGGTGGGGGCGTGGCACGTGGGCCGGTGGCTCGGGCGGCGCGGTGGTGGCGCACGGCATCCCGCGACGGACGTCCCGGGCACCGCACCGCCGGCCACAGGCGCGCCCGTGCCGCCCGGCGACGGCACCGAACGGCACGCCTCGTGGCCCGCGTTGCCCGCGGCGGTCGTGGCCGCGGCAGGGCTCGTCCTGGGCGCCGGTTTCCACCGGGCGTTCGCCGAGGGCCACGCCCTCTTCCCGACCGGCACCGCCGGCTGGTCCCTCGCCGTACTGACCGGCGTCGTCGTCGGACACCTGGTCATGCTCGGCCGCTCCCGCTGGTGGGGCGGCACCGGCTCGGGCGCCGCCCTCACCCTCGCCGTCCTGCTGCTCTACGGCTGGGTCCCGGCCGGCCTGGTCAGCCTCACCGTCGTCGTCCTGGTCGGCATAGCCCGCCGGGGCCGCTGGCGGCAGGGCGTCCTGCACGGCGCGGTGGACATCCTCGGCATCGCCGCGGGCGCCCTGCTGCTGGGCGTCTGCGGCTCCGTACCGTCCGTGGAGCACCCCTGGGCCCCGGACACCTGGGGGGTGTCCGCGGCCCCCAAGGTGGTGCTCGTCGCCGTCGCCTACCTCGCCGTCACCCGCGCCCTGCTGTGGTACCTGCACACCCCGCGCGCCGGACTGCCGACCGTCGCCCGCACCGCCCTGGTCCGGCACGGCCTGGTGGCCGTCGCGCTGCTCGGCATCGCGCCGCTGGTCTGCGTGGTCGCCGTCGCCAAGCCCCTGCTGCTGCCGCTGTTCGCCATCCCGCTGATCGCCCTCGACTCCACGCTGTGGATCGCCCGCGCCCGGGCGGAGGAGCAGCTGCGCGACCCGCTGACGGGACTGCCCAACCGGCAGTGGCTGCTGGAGCGGACCTGGACCGCGCTGGACGACGCCGAACGGATCGGCGCCCGCGCCGCCCTGATGCTCATCGACCTCGACCGTTTCCGGTCGGTCAACGACACGCTCGGACATCTCGCCGGCGACCGGCTGCTGCTGCAGACCGCCGACCGGCTGCGGCTGGCACTGCCGCGCGGGGCGGAGGCCGCGCGGCTGGGCGGTGACGAGTTCGCCGTTCTGCTGCCGGTCGCCGACTCCACCACCTCGGCGACCCGGGTGGCCCGGAGCCTCGTCGCCGCGCTCAGCTCCCCCCTCGACCTGGACGGCCTCACCCTGGTCCTGGAGGCCAGCGCCGGGGTCGCCGTCTTCCCCGACCACGCGCTGGACGCCGAGGGGCTGCTGCGCCGGGCGGACGTGGCGATGTACCAGGCGAAGCGGGACCGCACGGGCGTGGAGGTCTACGAGTCCAAGCGCGACTCCAACACCCCGGACCGGCTGGGGCTGCTGGGCGATCTGCGCCGGGCCCTGGACGCCCACGAGGTCCGGCTGCACTACCAGCCCAAGGTCCGCTTCGACGGACAGGTGGCCGGCCTGGAGGCACTGGTCCGCTGGGTGCACCCCGAGCGCGGCAGCGTGCCGCCCGACCAGTTCATCGCCATCGCGGAGTCCTCCGGGCTGATGCCCCATCTGACGGAGTACGTGCTGGAGGCGGCGCTCGGACAGGTCGCCCGGTGGCGGGCCCAGGGCCTGTTCGTGCCGGTCGCGGTCAACGTCTCCCCGCGCGACGTCCACACCCCCGGCTTCGCCGGCTCGGTCGCCGCGCGGCTGGCCCGGCACGGTGTCCCGGCGGGGGCGCTCCAGCTGGAGATCACGGAACACGTCCTGCTGGAGGACCCGCAGCGCGCCGCCGACACCCTCGCCGGACTGACCGCGCACGGCGTGAAGATGTCCCTGGACGACTTCGGCACCGGGTACTCGTCCCTGGTGCACCTGCGCCGGCTCCCGGTCAGCGAGCTCAAGATCGACCGTTCGTTCGTGGCCCGGCTGGCCGTCGACACCGAGGACGCCGAGATCGTGCGCTGCACCGTCGACCTCGCCCACTCCCTCGGCCTGCTGGTCGTCGCCGAGGGCGTCGAGGACGACGAGACCTGGGAACGCCTGCGCGACCTGGGCTGCGACGCCGTACAGGGCTGGCTGGTCGCGGCGGCGATGCCGCCCGAGGAGACGACGGCATGGCTGCGCGCCCGGGGTTCCCGCGGCTGGGTCCGCCCCGCCGCGGCGCTGCCCGCGGCGGCGACCGACGAGTGACCTGAGCCGCCCTTCGGGCATCCTGCCGAGGGGCGCGCTGCCCCGCGGGAGTCGTCCGCCGT
>NZ_JBIWJA010000026.1:67312-108864 GCF_044764905.1 Streptomyces sp. NPDC093586
CCGTCGGCCCCGCGCCGGTCGTGGTGGGGCCTCGGCTCGGTCCGCGGTGCCCCGCGCCGTGAAGTCGCATCCTGCCGACGGGCGTGTCTTCTTCGCGGGAGTCGTCCGCCGTCGGCCCCGCGCCGGTCGTGGTGGGGCCTCGGCTCGGTCCGCGGTGCCCCGCGCCGTGAAGTCGCATCCTGCCGACGGGCGTGTCTTCTTCGCGGAAGTCGTCCGCCGTCGGCCCCGCGCCGGCCGTGGTGGGAACCCGGTTCAGTCCAGGGTGCCCCCCCGCCGCGAAGTGCCCGATCAGCAGGGCCAGCCCGCGGTCGTGGGCCTCCTCCGGCAGCCGGCCGCTGCGCATCAGGGGCACCAGTCCGTGCGGGCGGGCCCAGTACGTCTCGGTGAGCAGCCTCGGGTCGTCGTCCGCCGCCGCGAACGGCTCCACCGCTCTCAGCAGCTCGCCGAACGCCTCCTGGAGGGCCGCCGGGGCCTCGGGCGTGGCGAACGGCAGGTCCCACACCCGGTGCCTGAACATCGCGTCGTAGAGCGCGGGCCGCCGCCGCGCGAAGGCCGTGTACGCCTTCCCGGCCGCCGCCGGCGCCTCGCGCGGGGACGCGGCCGCCGCGGTCGACGCCCGCAGTTCCGCGGCGAACTCCTCGCAGCCCCGCACCGCGACCGCCGCCATGATCGCGCCCTTGCCCTTGAAGTGGCTGGAGAGGACCGGCCGGTTGTACTCGATCTCGACGGCCAGCCGGCGGGTGGTGACCGCGTCCCACCCCTCCGCCTCGGCCGGTTCCCGCGCGGTTGTCGCGATCAGCCGCTCGCGTTCCGCTCGTTCGCGCTCCCGGCGCGTCTGGATCGGCATGACCGGGATTCTAGCGGCGCTAGTCATCCTATCGACGATCTGCTAGCCTCGCTCTTGTCTCTAGCGTTGCTAGCAAGGAGGAGCCGTGACCGTCACCGCGTACACCCTGGCCTTCGTGCTCGACCTGTTCTGCGTGTTCCTCGGCTACCGTTTCCTGTTCCAGCCCGCCGCCGCGGCCGCCGGCTACGGCGTCCCCGCCGAGCCCGGTGGCGACGCCGGCGCCTACCTGACGGTCAAGGGCCTGAGGGACGGCACGTTCGGCCTGGTGGGCCTGGCGCTGCTGGCGTTCGCGGGCGCCCGCGCCGAGGCGTGGTTCATGCTGTGCGTGGCCCTCGTACCGCTCGGCGACACGCTCATAGTGCTGCGCCACGGGGGTGCGAAGGCCGTGGCCTTCGGGATCCACTTCGCCACCGCCGCCGTCGTCCTGATCAGTGCGGGCCTGCTCTTCGCGGTCTGAACCCGTCCCCACCGTCACGAGGGAGTACGAAGATGTCGCTGTTCGTTCCGGAGTTCGACGAGACCGTGATCGTCCGCGAGGCCGGGGCCGAGGTCGTCGGCCGCGCGCCCACCACCGTGCGCCTGCTGGCCGACAGCAGCGCGACCGGCGGTGCCCTGTCCACCCAGCGCGTCACCCTCACGGCGGGCGCCGACGGGGCCAAGCCGCACTGGCACGACAACTCCGCCGAGATGTTCTTCCTGCTCGACGGCGCCGCCGACATCCTCTCGGGCGACGACGTCGTCACCGCCGGCCCCGGCGACCTCGTCGTCGTCCCGCCCGGCAGGCCCCACGCCTTCGCCGCCGTGCCCGGCGCCGACGCCGACCTGCTCATCGTCCTCACGCCGGGCGTCGAACGCTTCGAATACTTCCGTCACCTGCAGCGCATCCGCCTCGGCGAGGTCCCGCCGGAGAGCCTCCTCGACGTCCAGGACCTCTACGACAACCACTTCCTGAGCAGCGAGACCTGGGACGCGCGGCGCCGGGGAACGACGCCGGGGCAAACCGTTTAACGGCCACGCGGCCCGGCCCCATAGGATTGGGCCCGAACCGATCGGCCCGAAACACACGCACTCACCCCAGAGGAACGCTGCATGCCTGGCATCACGCGCGAGGAGGTCGCCCACCTCGCCCGGCTGGCGCGTCTGGAGCTGAAGCCCGAAGAGCTCGAGCACTTCGCGGGACAGCTGGACGACATCATCGGCGCGGTCGCCCGCGTCGGCGAGGTCGCCGACCAAGACGTACCGCCGACCTCTCACCCGCTCCCGCTGACGAACGTCATGCGCGCGGACGAGGTCCGTCCGTCGCTCACGCCCGAGCAGGCGCTCTCCGGCGCCCCGGCCCAGGAGCAGCAGCGTTTCAAGGTGCCGCAGATCCTGGGGGAGGAGTAACCGCCATGAGCGACATCATCAAGCTCACCGCGGCCGAGATCGCCGCGAAGATCGCCTCCGGCGAGCTGACCGCGGTCGAGGTCACCGAGGCCCACCTGGCCCGCATCGAGGCCGTCGACGAGAAGGTGCACGCCTTCCTGCACGTCGACCGCGAGGGCGCGCTCGCCCAGGCCCGTGCCGTGGACGAGAAGCGGGCGCGCGGCGAGAAGCTCGGCCCGCTGGCCGGCGTCCCGCTCGCGCTCAAGGACATCTTCACCACCGAGGGCGTGCCCACGACCGTCGGTTCGAAGATGCTCGAGGGCTGGATCCCGCCGTACGACGCGACGGTCACCAAGCGCCTCAAGGCCGCCGACGTCGTCATCCTCGGCAAGACCAACATGGACGAGTTCGCCATGGGGTCCTCCACCGAGAACAGCGCCTACGGCCCGACCGGCAACCCCTGGGACCTCACCAAGATCCCCGGCGGCTCCGGCGGCGGCTCCTCCGCGGCCCTCGCCGCCTTCCAGGCCCCGCTCGCGATCGGCACCGACACCGGCGGCTCCATCCGCCAGCCCGCGGCCGTCACCGGCACGGTCGGCGTCAAGCCGACCTACGGCGCGGTCTCCCGCTACGGCATGGTGGCCTTCTCCTCCTCCCTCGACCAGGGCGGCCCCTGCGCCCGCACGGTCCTGGACGCGGCCCTGCTGCACGAGGTGATCGCCGGGCACGATCCGATGGACTCCACGTCCATCGACGCCCCGGTCCCGCCGGTCGTCGAGGCCGCCCGCAACGGCAGCGTCGCCGGCATGCGCGTCGGCGTCGTCAAGCAGTTCCGCGGCGAGGGCTACCAGGCCGGCGTCATCCAGCGCTTCGACGAGTCCGTCGAGCTGCTGAAGGAGCTGGGCGCCGAGATCGTCGAGCTGGACTGCCCGTCCTTCGACCTCGCCCTGTCGGCGTACTACCTGATCGCCCCCTCGGAGTGCTCCTCCAACCTCGCCCGCTTCGACGGCCTGCGCTACGGCCTGCGGACCGGCGACGACGGCACGCGCTCCGCCGAGGAGGTCACCTCCCTGACCCGCGAGGCCGGCTTCGGCCCCGAGGTCAAGCGCCGCATCATGCTCGGCACGTACGCGCTCAGCTCCGGCTACTACGACGCGTACTACGGCAGCGCCCAGAAGGTCCGCACCCTCATCACGCGGGACTTCGAGAAGGCGTTCGAGCAGGTCGACGTGATCGTCTCCCCGACGACCCCGACCACCGCCTTCGCGATCGGCGAGCGCGCCGACGACCCGATGGCGATGTACCTGGCCGACCTGTGCACCATCCCCACCAACCTGGCGGGCAACGCGGCCATGTCGCTGCCCTGCGGCCTCGCCCCCGAGGACGGCCTGCCGGTGGGCCTGCAGATCATCGCCCCCGCCCTGAAGGACGACCGGCTCTACAAGGTCGGAGCGGCCGTCGAGGCCGCCTTCGTGGAAAAGTGGGGCCACCCGCTGATCGAGGAGGCACCGTCGCTGTGAGCGCACTGTCCAAGGCCAAGGGCTTCAAGAGTTCCAAGTCCGGTCTGTACGTCTCGATGGCCACCTCGGCGTTCGGCGCCGTCGGTGTCTACAAGCAGATCAAGAAGGCGCGTGGCGAGAACGACACGCTGCGACTGCTCGACGCCGTCCTGACCGGCGCCGCGGTCGTCACCAACCTCGCCATCCTGTACCGCGAGCTGAAGCGGCTGGGCGACGACGACGTCCTGCTGGGCTGAGAGGGAAGTTTCACCGTGACCACCACGACCGACCTGGTGTCGTACGAGGACGCACTCGCCTCGTACGACCCCGTCATGGGCCTCGAGGTCCATGTCGAACTCGGCACCAAGACCAAGATGTTCTGCGGCTGTTCGACGGCGCTCGGCGCCGACCCGAACACCCAGACCTGCCCGGTCTGCCTCGGCATGCCCGGCGCGCTCCCGGTCGTCAACGCGACCGGCGTCGAGTCCGCGATCAAGATCGGCCTCGCGCTGAACTGCGAGATCGCCGAGTGGTGCCGCTTCGCCCGGAAGAACTACTTCTATCCGGACATGCCGAAGAACTTCCAGACCTCCCAGTACGACGAGCCGATCGCCTTCGACGGCTACCTCGACGTGCAGCTGGAGGACGGCGAGACCTTCCGCGTCCAGATCGAGCGCGCCCACATGGAGGAGGACACCGGCAAGTCGACGCACGTCGGCGGCGCCACCGGCCGTATCCACGGCGCGTCCCACTCCCTGCTGGACTACAACCGCGCCGGCATCCCGCTCATCGAGATCGTCACCAAGCCGATCGAGGGCGCGGGGGAGCGTGCGCCGGAGGTCGCGCGGGCGTACGTCCGCGAGCTGCGCGAGGTCATCCGCGCGCTCGGCGTGTCCGAGGCCCGGATGGAGATGGGCCAGATGCGCTGCGACGTGAACCTGTCGCTGCGTCCGCACGGCACCGAGAAGTTCGGCACCCGCTCCGAGACCAAGAACGTGAACTCGCTGCGGTCCGTGGAGCGCGCGGCCCGTTTCGAGATCCAGCGGCACGCGGCGGTGCTCTCCTCCGGCGGCACGATCGTCCAGGAGACCCGCCACTTCCACGAGGACACCGGGTCCACGACCTCGGGCCGCGTGAAGGAGGAGGCCGAGGACTACCGGTACTTCCCGGAGCCCGACCTGGTGCCGGTCGCCCCGTCCCGCGAGTGGGTCGAGGAGATCCGCTCCGCCCTGCCCGAGCTGCCGCTGGTGCGCCGCAACCGGCTCCGCGAGGAGTGGGGCGTCTCCGGCACCGACATGCAGGCCATCCTCAACGCCGGCGCGCTGGACCTGATCGTCGCCACGATCGACGCCGGCGCCGACGCGGCCTCCGCCCGCAAGTGGTGGATGGGCGAGCTGGCCCGCAGCGCCAACGAGTCCCAGAAGTCGCTGGACGAGCTGGCGATCACGCCGCAGGAGGTGGCCCGGGTCACCGAGCTGGTCGCCAAGGGCGACCTGAACGACAAGCTGGCCCGCCAGGTCATCGAGGGCGTCCTCGCCGGTGAGGGCACGCCGGACGAGGTCGTCGACAAGCGCGGCCTGAAGGTCGTCTCCGACGAGGGCGCGCTGACCGCCGCCGTCGACGAGGCCATCGCCGGCAACCCGGGCGTCGCCGACAAGATCCGCGGCGGCAAGGTGGCCGCGGCCGGCGCCCTGGTCGGCGCGGTCATGAAGGCGACCCGGGGTCAGGCGGACGCGGCCCGCGTCAAGGAGCTGATCCTCCAGAAGCTGGGCGTCGAGGGCTGACGCCGGTTCTCACCACCTCGGGGGGTGCACCGATCACGGTGCACCCCCCTCGGTGCGTCCTGCCGCACGGCCCGCCGCGTCAGGCCACCCGGCACGGCGTCCACACCGCCCGGTACGCCGCGTCACGCCGTACGGGCACGCCGCGTCACGCCGTGCGGCGCCCCACGACCCGGGCGAAGCCCAGCGCGCGGCCCTCGTCGGCGCGCAGCAGCTCCACCGAGTCGCGTGCCATCCCCGCCATGAACTCGCTCGGGCTCTCCTTCGCGCACACCTCGCTCCACCGCAGCCAGTCCCGCCAGCCGTCCGGCTGCCAGTCGGCGGCCTCGACCCGCACGACGCCGCTGCGCGTCCAGTGCCGCCGCCACCAGGCGGGGGAGTGGAACGCCCAGAAGCCCGGATCCCAGTGCGCCTTCAGATGCTCCGGCGGCTCCACGCCCTCCGGCTCCTGCCGCAGCGCCGGTACGACGACGCCGATCCGCCCCCCGGGCTTCAGCAGCCGGGTGAGCGTGGGCAGGTACAGGTCACCGGTGCCGAAGTACTGATAGGCGTCGATGCTGACGACCGCGTCGAACGTGCCCTCGCCGAAGGGCAGGTCGTGCGCCTCGGCGTGCACCGGCAGCACCCGGTCAGCGACGCCCGCCTCGGCGATGCGCCGCGCGTTCTCGTCGGGCCGGATCCACAGGTCGGCGGCGGTGACCTGAAGGCCGTACTCCCGGGCCAGGAAGACCGAGGTGAGCGCCCGCCCGCAGCCCAGGTCCAGGACCCGGGCGCCGGGCGGCAGGTCGTCGAGGCCGAGGGCCGGGGCCAGCCACTCCAGCAGCCACAGCGGATGCGGGCCCATCTGGTGCGCGACGATCCAGCGCGTGTCGTAGCGGTTGCTGCGCGGATACGCGGGGTGCGTGAGGTCGGACATGAACAGTCATGCTGAGTGGTGGGCGGCGCGGCGCGCACTTGTTTTTCCGCCCGTACGGCCCGGCGGAGTTCACCTGATCGCCCGGCGGCGCGTCTCCCAGTGTTGTGAATAAGACCACGAAGTACGCAAATGATCATGTCTGACTGCAAGAGTGGTTTCGCATTACTCATGCGTTCTTTGCGGGCTGTTCACACTATGAACGACTGTTCCCGGACAAAGATCCACAATCAGACACCTGGGAGCACGTTTCGTGGCAGCCCTCGCACGCTGGTGTGTCCACCGCCGCCTCGTAGCCGTTCTGCTCTGGCTCCTCGCCCTCGGCGGGGTCGCCACGGCCGCGGTCGTCACCGGTTCCGCGTACTCGAACGACTACGGCGTCCCCGGTACCGGCTCCGACCGTGCCTCCCGGCTGCTCGCCTCGGGCTTCCCCGGCCGCGGCGGCGACAGCGACACGATCGTCTGGCACACCACGTCCGGCACGGTCCGCGCGGCCGACGTCGAACAGACCATGACCCGCACCCTGGACCGCATCGCGGAGCTGCCCGGGGTGGCCTCGGTGACCAACCCGTACGACGACCCCGACTCGGACCTGATCAGCGAGAACGACCGCACGGCGTACGCCACGGTCACCTTCGCAGCCGAGGCCCAGGACGTCGACGCGGCCCAGGCGCGCGCGGTCGTCGACACCGCCAGGGCCGCCGGGACCGACGGACTCCAGGTCGAACTGGGCGGCAGCGTCGTCGCGCTCACCGAATCCACCGGCGGCCACCTCGCCGAGGCCGTCGGCGTGGCCGTCGCCGCGGTCGTGCTGTTCCTCGCCTTCGGCTCCCTCGCCGCCTCCCTGCTGCCCATCGCCACGGCACTGGTCTCCGTCGGCACCGCCTACGCGGGCATCACCCTGCTCGGCCACGTCATGACCGTCGCCGACTTCGCACCCATGCTGGGCACCCTCATCGGACTCGGCGTGGGCATCGACTACGCGCTGTTCATCGTCACCCGGCACCGGCGCGGACTGAAACGGGGCCTGTCCGTCACCGAGGCCGCCGCCGGCGCCGTCGCGACCACGGGACGCGCGGTCGTCTTCGCGGGTGCCACCGTGTGCATCGCCCTGCTCGGCATGCTGATCCTCCGGCTCAGCTTCCTCAACGGCGTGGCCGTCGCCGCCGCGCTGACCGTCGTGCTCACCGTCGCCGCCTCCGTGACGCTGCTGCCGGCCCTGCTGTCGTACATCGGCCCACGCGCCCTGAGCCGCCGCGAGCGGCGCAGACTCGCCGAGCACGGACCCGAGCCCGAGCTGCCGACCGGGCTCGCCGCCCGCTGGTCGGCGTTCGTCGAGCACCACCCCAAGCTGCTCGGCGCCCTCGCCCTCGTCGTCGTCACGGTCCTCGCCCTGCCCACCCTCGGACTGCGCCTGGGCACCTCCGACCAGGGCAACGACCCCCGGGGCACGACCACCCGCCAGGCCTACGACCTGCTCGCCGAGGGTTTCGGACCCGGCGTGAACGGACCCCTCACCCTGGTCACCAAGGTGAGCGGCGCCGAGGACCGGCTCGCCCTGGACGGCCTGGACGCCTCCCTGCGCACCACCGAGGGGATCTCCTCGGTGACGCCGGTGACGTACAACTCCGGCGGCGACACCGCGTACCTCGCCGTCGTACCCGAGTCGGCGCCGCAGTCCCGGAGGACCAGCGACCTCGTCGAGCGGCTGCGCTCCGAGGTGCTGCCGCGCGCCGAGACCGGCACCTCGCTCGACGTGCACGTCGGCGGGGTGACGGCGGGCTACGACGACTTCGCCCGGGTCATCGTCGGCAAGCTCCCCCTGTTCGTCGGCGTCGTCGTCGGCCTGGGCTGCCTGCTGCTCCTGCTGGCCTTCCGCTCCATCGGTATCCCGGTCAAGGCCGCGGCGATGAACGTCGCCGCCGTCGCCGCCTCCTTCGGGATCGTCGTCGCGATCTTCCAGTGGGGCTGGGGCAGCGAACTGCTCGGCCTCGGCAGCGCGGGCCCGATCGAGCCCTTCCTTCCCGTGATCATGGTCTCGGTGCTGTTCGGGCTCTCCATGGACTACCAGGTCTTCCTGGTCAGCCGGATGTACGAGGAGTGGCTGGAGACCGGCGACAACCGCCGTGCCGTCCGCGTCGGCCTCGCCGAGACCAGCCGGGTGATCAACTCCGCCGCGGTGATCATGATCTCGGTGTTCCTCGCCTTCGTGCTCAGCGGCGACCGGGTGATCGCCATGTTCGGCATCGCCCTCGCCGCCGCCGTCGCCCTGGACGCCTTCGTCCTCCGCACGCTCCTGGTGCCCGCGCTGATGCACCTGCTCGGCCGGGCCAACTGGTGGCTGCCGCGCCGATTGGACGCCTGGCTGCCCCGCCTCAGCATCGAACCGCCCGAGTGTCGTGCCGCCCATGAGAGGCTGGCCGCGGCGACGGACGCCGAGGTGGCGGACGTCCTTGCGAAGGAGGAGCGACAGCGGGATGTACGCGATACCACTGGGTGACGACGGAGCCGAACTGCGCCCCCTGGAGACCTGGCACGCCGAGGAGTTCCTGGCCCACCTGGACCGGGGCCGGGACTTCATCACCCGGCACATCCCCTTCGGCGCCAAGGTCACCGACGTCGGCTCCGCCCGGGCCCTGCTCCAGTCCTACGCCGACCGGCACGCCGCCGACAGCGGCTTCCTGCACGGGCTGTGGCTGGACGGCAGGCTCGTCGGCGGACTGCTCTTCCGGGTCTTCGACGCGGCCACCGGCGTCTGCGAGATCGGCTGCTGGCTGGAGCCCGCCGGAACGGGCCGGGGCCTGGTCACCCGCGGCGCCCGCGTCCTGATCGACTGGGCCTTCGACGAGCGCGGCATGCACCGCGTGGAGTGGCACGCGTCGTCCGCGAACACCCCCAGTGTCGACGCCGCCCGGCGGCTCGGCATGACGCGGGAGGGCGTACTGCGCGAGAGCTTCCCCTACCGTGGCACCCGCCAGGACATGGAGGTGTGGGCCGTGCTGGCGCCCGAGTGGCGTGCGGCACGCGCGCGCGGCGCTCACAACGATCATTAAGGGACCTCTCAGAGAGCGTCCGTACGGTGCGAGGCATGGGAACGAAGACAGAGGACGAGACCGCCGGCCGGACCGACCGGGACAAGGCGGACGAGGTGGCGAAGAACGAGGCCACCGAGAACACGGCCGTGGACGGTGACACCGCGGTCGACGGCCCCGCGGCGGGCGAGACCGGCACCGATGCCGAGACCGGCCTCGGTGCCACCAAGGCCGGTGCCGCCGAGAAGGACGGCCCGACCGGTGTCGGCCAGGGCGCCGGCGCCGTCGTCTCCGCCGGGCTCGGCCTCGTCTCGCTGACCGGAGGCTGGGTCGGCACCGTGGCCTCCGCCCGCGAGTCGCTGATCGGCCAGCTGCAGACCTCGTCGTCCTCCGACGTCGCCACGCTCATCGAGAAGGGCTACGGCAACGCCTGGCACGCCACCGCGCTGTGGGGCGGCCTGTTCGCCCTGGTCGCGCTGCTCGTCGGCGTCGTGGTGCTGGCCCGGCCCGCCTTCGGCGCCCCCGGCAGGCCGCAGGCGCCGTGGATCAAGTCGGTCGCCTGGGCGGGCGTCGCGCTCGGCGTCATCGGGCTGCTCCTGGCCGTCCTCAAGTACACGGACGTCCTGCTGGGGCTGCCGACCGCCGGCTGACCGGACCCTTCGAGGGGTCTTGGGGCGTCGGCGCGCCGGGGGTGCGCCGACGCCCCAAGACCCCTCATCCGTGTCCAAGGCCCCTTCCGGACCCCGGAGACACGCAACTCACCCGAGACCGCCGGCGGCCACGACCCCCGTGTCCTGGCCGGACCCGGCGTCCCGGCCGCGGCGAGGCGGCGGCGCCGGCCGGTGTGCCGGCGCCGTTCCGGGCCGGGACGCCCACGGCCCGTCCGGCCGGCTGAGGCATACGCTGGAAGGACGCCGATCGAGGGAGCCCGCGTGTTCAACGCTTTCGAGGACCTGTTCGCCCCCGGCCGCAAGCACACCCGCGACGAGCAGAACCGGCTGGAACTGACCCGGGAGGACGTCGGCGACACGGACCCGGGTCACGGCCCGATAGACCTCGCGTCGGGCAAGGTCGTCGTCCACCCGGCGAGCCCGGGGGAGCCGGAGGCCGGACCGGAGGGACCGGAGGCACCCGCCGGGGACGCGTGACCACAGGCCCGCCCTACGTCACCTTCAGCTCCAGAATCCGGTCGTCCCCGTCCTTCGGGTCGCCCCGGCCGTCCGTGTCGCTCGTGACGAGCCACAGCTTGTCGCCGCCCGCCGCGACCACCGTGCGCAGCCGGCCGTACTCGCCCTGAAGGAACGCCTGCGGGTCGGCCGAGGTCCCCGTGCCCTTCAGCGGGACGCGCCACAGCCGCTCGCCGCGCAGGCCCGCCATCCAGACGCAGCCCTCGGCGTAGGCGATGCCGCTGGGTGAGGCCTCGTCGGTGCGCCACTGGGCCACCGGGTTGTGGAAGGCGGGATCGTCGGACCTGCCCTCCGCCCTCGGCCAGCCGTAGTCGTCCCCCGGCTTGATCGCGTTCAGCTCGTCCCAGGTCTCCTGCCCGAACTCCGAGGCGAACAGCCGCTGCCTGGCGTCCCAGGCCAGCCCCTGCACATTGCGGTGCCCGTACGAGTACACCGGGGAGTCCGGGAACGGGTTCCCGGCCGCCGGCTCGCCCTCCGGCGTCATGCGCAGGATCTTGCCGCCGAGGGACTCCTTGTCCTGCGACAGGCCCCGCTCACCGCTCTCGCCCGTACCCGCGTACAGCATCCCGTCCGGCCCGAACGCGATCCGGCCGCCGTTGTGGATGACGCCCTTGGGGATGCCCTTGAACACCGTGTCCGGGGCGCCCAGCTGTTCTCCCGGCGGCTTCTTCGCGTCGTAGAGCATGCGCACGATGCGGTTGTCCGAGGCGGAGGTGAAGTACGCGTAGACCATGTGGTCCGACGCGTAGCCGGGGGAGAGGGCGATGCCCAGGAGGCCGCCCTCCCCGGCCGGTGACACCCCGGGCACCTCACCGAGCTCCGTCTTCCGGCCCGTCCTCTCGTCGACCCGCGTGATCGTGGCCTCGTCGCGCGAGGAGACCAGCAGGCCGCCGTCCGGCAGCGGGGCCAGACCCCACGGGCTCTTCAGCCCCGTGGCGACGGTGCGGACCACCTTCACGGAGCCCTTCGCGGGCGGTGTCTCCTCGGCGGCCGGGCCGGGGGGCGACGACCCCGCCGCCGTACCGCTGGAGGAGGCGCTCCCGCCCGCAGCCGGCGGCCCCGCGTCGTCGGAGGAACAGCCGGCCGTCAGCAGCAGGGCGGCGGCCAGCACGGCCGTCATGGATCGACATCGCACGATCAAGGTCCCTTCGACGCGGCGGGTTCCCCCTGTCATACCCTGCCGGGCGCCTCCAGGTGCCCGGTCCCCGGATCCCGGACCCGGGGACCACCTCAGTCCCACGAGCCCTGCGCCGCCGGCAGGTCGCGGATCTCCGCCAGGTCCGCCCCGGTCAGCCGCAGCGCGGCAGCCCCCGCGTTCTGCGTCACCCAGCGCTCCTGCTTGGTGCCCGGCACCGGCACCACGTGCCGCCCCTGCGCCAGCACCCAGGCCAGCGCCACCTGCGCCGGCGTGACGTCGTCGCCGTGCCGGGCCGCGATCCGGCGCAGTCCGGCCACGATCGGCTGGTTGGCGGCCATCATCTCGGCGGTGAAACGGGGGTGCCGGGCGCGCAGGTCCTCCGGCTCGAAGCCCTGCCCGGGGGTCAGCGTGCCGGTCAGGAAGCCGTTGCCGAGCGGCATCGCGGCGAGGAAACCGACGCCCCTGCTCTCGCACCACGGCAGCAGCGTCCGCAGTGCCTCCGGCGACCACACCGACAGCTCGGCCTGCACGGCGCTCACCGGGAACACCTGCTGCACCCGCTCCAGTTGCCGCACCGTCGCGTCGTGCAGCCGGGATCCCGGCCGCCGGGCCGACCGGGCACCGACCGCGCAGAGTCCGAGCGCCCGCACCTTCCCCGCCCGCACCAGCTCCGCCATCGCGCCCCAGGTCTCCTCGACGGGCACCTCCGGGTCGGCGCGGTGCAGTTGGTAGAGGTCGATGACGTCCGTCTGCAGCCGGCGCAGGGAGGCGTCGCAGGCGCGCCTCACATAACCGGGACGGCCGTTGGCCACGATGTGCTGGTCACCGACGAGCAGTCCGACCTTCGTCGACACGAAGGCGTCCGAGCGCCGCTCCTTCACCACCCGCCCCAGCAGCAGCTCGTTGGTGAACGGGCCGTACATGTCCGCCGTGTCCAGCAGGGAGACGCCCAGATCGAGGGCCCGGTGCACCGCCCTGACCGACTCGTCGCCCCGCTGCCGGGACGCGCTGTACGCCCAGTTCATCGGCATGCACCCCAGTCCGACGGCCCCCACCGAGAGTGCCGTCGCGCCGATCGTCCTGCGCTCCACCTGGTCGTGACCCTCCCTCGTCAGGCCACCCAACCTAACCTCTGCCGTTCCACGGCCCTGACATAGCCTCCTGACATGACTGCTGACGTGTGGCTGCCCATCCCGCCGGACGAGATCGAAGGCCTCCCCGAGGGCCCCGCCTACCGTTACTGGAACGGCGAGGAGGACTTCCCCGCCGACCCGGCCGACTGCGCGTACTACGTCGTCCCCTACATGAAGCCCAGCGGTGTCGGGACCCGCCCGCTGGCGCACATGCGGTCCGTCCAGGTCGTCCAGACGCTCTCCGCCGGCATCGACCACGTGGAGCCGGCACTCGGCGACCTGCCCGCGGGCGTGCGGCTGTGCAACGCCCGCGGTGTCCACGAGGCCAGCACCGCCGAGCTGACCCTGACCCTGATCCTGGCGTCGCTGCGCGGTGTCCCCGACTTCGTGCGGGCGCAGGACCGCGGCGAGTGGCTCGGCGGCTTCCGGCCGGCGCTCGCCGACCGGAACGTGCTCGTCGTCGGATACGGGTCGATCGGCGCCGCGATCGAGGACCGGCTCGTGCCGTTCGAGGTCGCGCGGGTGGCGCGCGTCGCGCGCTCCGCGCGCACCACGGCGCGCGGTCCGGTGCATCCGCTCACCGAACTGCCCGCCCTGCTCCCGGAGGCGGACGTCGTCATCCTCTCCACGCCGCTCACCGAGGCGACCCGCTCCCTCGTGAACGCGGACTTCCTGGCCCGGATGAAGGACGGGGCCCTGCTCGTCAACGTGGCGCGCGGTCCCGTCGTCGACACCAAGGCGCTGCTCGCCGAACTGGAGAGCGGGCGCCTCACCGCCGCCCTCGACGTCACCGACCCCGAACCGCTGCCGCCGGGCCACCCCCTGTGGCACGCTCCGGGCGTGCTCGTCAGCCCGCACGCCGGCGGGCCGACGTCCGCCTTCCTGCCGCGCGCCAAGCGGCTGCTGGTGGACCAGTTGACCCGGTTCGCGAACCGGGAGCCGCTGCGGAACGTGATCCTGACGACGGGCGGGTAATCCGTTTCGGGTACCCTCCGCAACCTCCCGGGCGCGGTGGGTACCCGCATACTCCCTGGTCGTCACGGAGCGTAGAGAAGCTATGTCCCTGAGTGACGAGACTGGTGTATCGTCCGACAGGGGACGCGCCGCGCACCGTTCGGCGCCGGGGACGGACGACTCAGACTGTGAGGGGGGCGACGGGCGATGCACGGCCTATGGACGAACGACCCGACGTGGCGGAGCCGCCGCCGGCGACCCTGGCGCACGGCCGCGCACCGGCGGGGCCGGCCCGGCCACCACGGCGGCCATCACGGTCAGCACGGTCATCACCAGCGACGTCAGAGCAGCCGCAGGAAGCAGGCGTTCCCGGCGCTCCCGACGTCCCCGGCACACGCGGCGCCCCCGGGCCCACGGGACGCGGCGACGCGGACCTGGAGGTCCCGGTGAGTCCGCCCACGTCCGTACCCACGCTGGACGGAGCACCGCGGGCGCATCCCGCGCCCGGACCCCCGCCGTCCGCACCGGCGCCGGCCGTCGGCCGGCCGGCTCTGGTCCACCAGCTCGCCCTGGCCGTGGTCTGCGCGGGATACGCCATCGGTTCCGCGTTCGGCTGGGGTTCCCGGTACGTCGCCACGATCATGGGCGACTTCGGGCTGAGCGCCGCCGCCGGCGTCGCCGCCGTCTCCTGTTTCCTCTACGCCCGCGGCAACCGGGTCGGCTTCCGGTCCGCCTGGCTCCTGTTCGCCCTCTCCTCGGTGATGGCGGCCCTGGGCAATCTGGTCTGGGGGTGGTACGAGGTCGTCCTGCGGCAGTCGGTGCCGAGCCCCAGCTATGCCGACCTGTTCTTCCTGTGCTTCGCCCCGCCCGCCATCGTGGGACTGCTGGTGCTGGCCAAACGCCCGGTCAGCAAGGCGGGTTGGATCTGCCTCGGCCTGGACGCCTGGCTGATCGGCGGTTCGCTGCTGACCCTGGCCTGGAGCCTGGCCCTCGCCCAGGCGGCCAAGGCCGAGGGCGGCTCCAGCGTGGCGCGCGCCGCGCTCTCGGTGGCGTACCCGCTGCTCGACATCGCCCTGATCAGCATGGTGCTCGCGCTGCACTTCAGGCGCTCGCCCGTGGGACGGTCCACGGTCAACACCGCCATCGGCGCGCTCGCCCTGACGGTGCTGAGCGACGCCCTGTTCACCTCGCCGCTGCTGCGCAACAACTACCACTCCGGCCAGTTGCTCGACGCCGGCTGGTTCGCGGGGTCGCTGCTGCTGGCGTACGCCCCCTGGGCCACGTCGTGGCGGGGACGGCCACAGGGCGAGGACGGGACCGGCGGGCACACGCGCGTGGTCCACGAGCACGTGCCGGGCCGGCGCGCCGCGGACCCCCGCCCGGCGCCCGTCTCCCCACCCCCCTCCCCGCCCGCGTCCGCGCCGGGCGACGAGCTGAGCCGCTATCCGGCCGCCCGGCCCATCGCCGGATCCCTGGCCGCGCTCACGCCCTACCTCGCCGCCGCGGTCTGCACCCTGGGCATCCTCTACAACGTCCTCAACGGCCGCAGCGTCGACCGCGTGGTGCTCCTGACCTGCGGCACGGTGGTGCTCGCGCTCGTCGTACGCCAGGGCATCATGCTGCTCGACAACATCACCCTCGCCCAGGAACTGGCCCAGAAGGAGAACCACTTCCGCTCCCTGGTGCAGGGCTCCAGCGACGTCATCATGATCGCCGCGCCCAACGGTGTCCTCCGCTACGTCTCCCCGGCCGCCGCCGGGGTCTACGGCCGCCCGGCGGAGGACCTCGTCGGCAGCGAACTGGCGGGACTGATCCACCCGGAGGACCTCGGCTGCGTGGTGCACGAGGTGCGCCGCTTCCTCGCCGCCGACCCGGTCGAGGAACCCACCACGCGCATCGAGTGCCGCTTCAGGTCCGGAGGCGGTGGCTGGCTCAACGTCGAATCGACCGTCAACCGGCACCACGGGGGCCTCATCTTCAACAGCCGTGACGTGACCGAGAGAGTGCGCCTCCAGGCGCAGCTCCAGCACAACGCCGAGCACGACCCGCTCACCGACCTGCCCAACCGGGCCCTGTTCACCCGACGCGTCCAGCAGGCCCTGTCCGGCCGCCGCGCCTCGGACCGGGGCGCCGCCCTGCGCGGGACGGCGGTGCTCTTCATCGACCTCGACGGATTCAAGGCGGTCAACGACACCATCGGGCACCAGGCCGGGGACGAACTCCTCGTCCAGGCCGCCCGCAGACTCCAGGAAGCCGTCCGCAAGGGCGACACCGCCGCCCGACTGGGCGGTGACGAGTTCGCCGCCCTGATCGCCGGGGACGGCACCCGTGACCGGACCGCGCGCGAGGGACACATCCTGGAGCTCGCCGACCGCCTCAGGGCGACGCTCTCGCAGCCCTACCTCATCGACGGCAACGACGTCCGCGTCAACGCCTCCATCGGTGTCGCGTTCGCCGAACCGGGCCTCGGCGCGGGCGAGTTGCTGCGCAACGCCGACCTCGCCATGTACCGCGCCAAGGCGGGCGGCAAGGGGCGCGTCGAGCTGTACAGACCGCAGATGCAGCAGGACGTCGTACGCAAGGCCGAGCTGGCCGGCCGGCTGCGGGCCGCGCTGCACGACGGCGAGTTCGCGCTGCTGCACCAGCCGGTGGCGTCCCTGACGGACGGCCGGATCACGGCCGTGTGCGCCCAGCCGCGCTGGCGCTCGTCCCAGGGCGTGCTGTTCACCCCCGCCGACTTCCTGCGGGTGACCGAGGACGGCGACAAGACCGCCGAGCTGGACCGGTGGGTGCTCCAGGAGGCCGTCGAGCAGGCCGCGCAGCGGGCGGCGGCCGGCCTGTCGGTGCCCGTGGTCGTGAGGATCGGCGCCCGGCGGCTGCTCGACCGCTCCATGCCGCTGGGCTCCGTGGAGGCCCTGCTGACCCGGCACGGGCTGCCGCCGGGCTCCCTGGTGATCGAGCTGTCCGACATCGACCCCCGGGTCGCCCTGGACGAGCTGGAGCGCCGGCTGAACGCGCTGCGTCGGGTCGGCGTCCGGATCACGCTCGACGGCTTCGGCAGCGGCCACGCGGCGATCACCGCTCTCAGGCGGCTGCCCGTCGACGTCCTCAAGCTGGACCGGAGCCTGGTCGAGGGCGTCGTCGAGTCCGCGCGGCTGCACAAGATCACCAGTGGGCTGCTCCGCATCGCCACCGACCTCGGACTCACGTCCGTGGCCGACGGAGTGGACCTGCCCGAACAGATCGTCGCCCTGCGGGCGATGGGTTGCACGCACGGGCAGGGGATGGCCTTCTCCGGGCCGTTGGACGAGCACCGGCTGCGCAGGGCGCTCGGCGCCGGCCGGTACCCGGTGCCGCACGGACCGGCCGAACCGGCGTTCGCGGGCGGCGGTGCGGGGGTGTACACCCACACCGTCGGCGCGGGCGTCGGCAACGCTCCCGCCGGTCAGGTCGTCGGCGGCGTCGGCTCCGGGCTGCCGGCCGTCCTGGGAGGTGGCACGGCCCTCCGCTCACATAATGAGACGCCCGTCCCACCCACTTGACAGTGGGTGCGTGCCGGGGAGAGGGTCAGTGCCATGCGCACCCGAATTCTCGTACTTGGACAGCGCGTCGGCTGAAGCTGGTGACGTCCGGACCGACCCGGACTCCCAGCGATCCACACCCGACGCGCTCCCCTCGCTTGCCTTATGGCACGAGGGGTTTTTTGTTGCACAGGCACCTGCCGAGCAGCAGCCGCAGATCGCCCGACCCTCGCAAAAACCCTCAGCATCGAGAAGAGAATGCCGATGACCGAGCAGGCCACCGGGGCCCATCACCCGCAGCCGCGGCCCCGATCCGGAGGACAGTCCGCCCCCGAGCACGTCACGGGTGCGAAGTCCCTCATCCGCTCGCTTGAGGAGGTCGGGGTCGACACCGTATTCGGCATTCCCGGGGGCACGATCCTTCCGGCGTACGACCCGATGATGGACTCCAGCCGGGTGCGCCACGTGCTCGTCCGTCACGAGCAGGGCGCGGGCCACGCGGCCACCGGTTACGCCCAGGCGACCGGCAAGGTCGGCGTCTGCATGGCGACCTCGGGCCCCGGCGCCACCAACCTGGTGACGCCGATCGCCGACGCGAACATGGACTCGGTGCCGCTGGTCGCGATCACCGGCCAGGTCGTCACCAAGGCGATCGGCACGGACGCCTTCCAGGAGGCGGACATCGTCGGCATCACGATGCCGATCACCAAGCACAGCTTCCTGGTCACCAAGGCCGAGGACATCCCGAAGACGATCGCGGAGGCGTTCCACATCGCCTCGACCGGCCGTCCCGGCCCGGTCCTGGTCGACATCCCGAAGGACGTGCTGCAGGCGCAGACGGTCTTCTCCTGGCCGCCGGTCACGGACCTGCCCGGCTACCGCCCGGTCACCAAGCCGCACGCCAAGCAGATCCGTGAGGCGGCCAAGCTGATCACCGCCGCGAAGCGCCCCGTGCTCTACGTCGGCGGCGGCGTCCTCAAGGCGCGGGCCACCGCCGAGCTGAAGGTCCTCGCCGAACTCACCGGAGCGCCCGTCACCACCACCCTGATGGCGCTCGGCGCGTTCCCCGACAGCCACCCGCTGCACGTGGGGATGCCGGGCATGCACGGTGCGGTCACCGCCGTCACCGCGCTGCAGAAGGCCGACCTGATCGTCGCCCTCGGAGCCCGCTTCGACGACCGCGTCACCGGCAAGCTGGACAGCTTCGCCCCGTACGCCAAGATCGTCCACGCCGACATCGACCCGGCGGAGATCGGCAAGAACCGCGAGGCCGACGTGCCGATCGTCGGCGACGCCCGCGAGGTCATCGCCGACCTCGTCCAGGCCGTCCAGAAGGAGCACAGCGAGGGCAACCGGGGCGACTACACCGCCTGGTGGAAGGACCTCGACCGCTGGCGCGAGACCTACCCTCTCGGCTACGACCAGCCCGAGGACGGCTCGCTCTCCCCGCAGGCGGTCATCGAGCGCATCGGGCAGCTCGCGCCCGAGGGCACGATCTTCGCGGCCGGCGTCGGCCAGCACCAGATGTGGGCCGCGCACTTCGTCCAGTACGAGCAGCCCGCCACCTGGCTGAACTCCGGCGGCGCCGGGACCATGGGCTACGCCGTCCCGGCCGCCATGGGCGCCAAGGCCGGCATGCCCGACCGGACCGTCTGGGCGATCGACGGCGACGGCTGCTTCCAGATGACCAACCAGGAACTGACCACCTGCGCCCTGAACAACATCCCGATCAAGGTCGCCGTCATCAACAACGGCGCCCTCGGGATGGTCCGCCAGTGGCAGACCCTGTTCTACAACCAGCGGTACTCCAACACGGTGCTGCACTCCGGTCCCGAGGACATCAACCCGGACGCCCGCGGCACCCGCGTCCCCGACTTCGTGAAGCTGTCGGAGGCCATGGGCTGCTACGCCATCCGCTGCGAGGACCCCGCCGACCTCGACAAGGTCATCGAGGAGGCCAACTCCGTCAACGACCGCCCCGTCGTCGTCGACTTCATCGTCCACGAGGACGCGATGGTCTGGCCGATGGTCGCCGCCGGCACCTCCAACGACGAGATCATGGCCGCCCGGGACGTCCGCCCCGACTTCGGCGACGGCGAAGACGACTGAGAGCCGACAGGACCAAGCAGAGGAAGCAGAACATGTCCAAGCACACGCTCTCCGTCCTGGTGGAGAACACGCCCGGCATCCTCGCCCGGATCGCCGCCCTGTTCTCCCGCCGCGGCTTCAACATCGACTCGCTCGCCGTCGGCGTCACCGAGCACCCCGACATCTCCCGCATCACCATCGTGGTGAGCGTCGAGGAGTTCCCGCTGGAGCAGGTCACCAAGCAGCTCAACAAGCTGGTCAACGTGCTCAAGATCGTCGAGCTGGAGCCCACCCAGGCCGTGCAGCGCGAACTCGTCCTGGTGAAGGTGCGCTCCGACAACGAGACGCGCTCCCAGATCGTCGAGATCGTCCAGCTCTTCCGCGCCAAGACGGTCGACGTCTCCCCGGAGGCCGTCACCATCGAGGCCACCGGCAGCAGCGACAAGCTGTCCGCCATGCTCAAGATGCTGGAACCGTACGGCATCAAGGAACTCGTCCAGTCCGGCACGATCGCCATCGGGCGCGGCGCCCGTTCGATCACGGACCGCTCGCTGCGCGCACTCGACCGGTCCGCATAACGACGACAACGGGCGGCCGGCGCCACGCCCGGCCGCCCGCATTCCGAGACCCCGAGACTTCCCTTCCCTCCACCGGCATACGGTGGGACGCAACACCTGCACACAAGGAGAGAACCCAGTGGCCGAGCTGTTCTACGACGCCGACGCCGACCTGTCCATCATCCAGGGCCGCAAGGTCGCGGTCATCGGTTACGGCAGCCAGGGCCACGCCCACGCGCTGTCGCTCCGTGACTCGGGTGTCGACGTGCGCGTCGGTCTGCACGAGGGCTCCAAGTCCAAGGCCAAGGCCGAGGAGCAGGGCCTGCGCGTGGTGAGCCCGTCCGAGGCCGCCGCCGAGGCCGACGTCATCATGATCCTCGTCCCGGACCCCATCCAGGCCGAGGTCTACGAGAAGCACATCAAGGACAACCTGAAGGACGGCGACGCGCTGTTCTTCGGCCACGGCCTGAACATCCGCTACGGCTTCATCAAGCCCCCGGCCGGCGTGGACGTCTGCATGGTCGCCCCCAAGGGCCCGGGCCACCTGGTGCGCCGTCAGTACGAGGAGGGCCGCGGCGTTCCCTGCATCGCCGCCGTCGAGCAGGACGCGACCGGCAACGCCTTCGCGCTGGCCCTGTCGTACGCGAAGGGCATCGGCGGCACCCGCGCCGGCGTCATCAAGACGACCTTCACCGAGGAGACCGAGACCGACCTGTTCGGTGAGCAGGCCGTCCTCTGCGGTGGCACCGCGGCCCTGGTCAAGGCGGGCTTCGAGACCCTGACCGAGGCGGGCTACCAGCCGGAGATCGCCTACTTCGAGTGCCTGCACGAGCTGAAGCTGATCGTGGACCTCATGTACGAGGGCGGCCTGGAGAAGATGCGCTGGTCGATCTCCGAGACCGCCGAGTGGGGCGACTACGTCACCGGCCCGCGCATCATCACCGACGCCACCAAGGCCGAGATGAAGAAGGTCCTCGCCGAGATCCAGGACGGCACGTTCGCCAAGAACTGGATGGACGAGTACCACGGCGGTCTGAAGAAGTACAACGAGTACAAGCAGCAGGACTCCGAGCACCTGCTGGAGACCACCGGCAAGGAGCTGCGCAAGCTCATGAGCTGGGTCGACGAGGAGGCGTAAGCCTCGTGGCCGAAGGGGCCGGAGCGCATCGCTCCGGCCCCTTCGGCGAACCCGGGGTAACGTCGTAGGCACGGCGTTGTCCATCCCGTCCAGCCACGGACGGGTGATCCTTCCGCAGAGGCGCAGGACGACCTCCACCACGCCACTAGACTGCTGCACAACATACGCGTCAGGCTCACAGCGTCGTGCGTCTTCCACGCGGCCTAGCGACCCCGGAGAAGTGCAGGCACGTCCCCACGCCGCCCGGCACGCACTCTCGCCGCACCGGGCAAAGGCCCTAGTAGCCCCGCTACGAGGACCTCCGCCCGGCACGCCGAGAGCACGCACCGAACGACGCGGGAACGCACCCGCCCTTCCCCGGTGTCACTCCCCTCCACCGCCTGCGGCCGTCGGGACGGCCGTCCGCATTGGACTTGTGAGGACTCACGTGAGCTCGAAACCTGTCGTACTCATCGCTGAAGAGCTGTCGCCCGCGACCGTGGACGCGCTCGGCCCCGACTTCGAGATCCGCCACTGCAACGGTGCGGACCGGGCCGAACTGCTCCCCGCCATCGCCGACGTGGACGCGATCCTGGTCCGCTCCGCCACCAAGGTCGACGCCGAGGCCATCGCCGCCGCCAAGAAGCTCAAGGTCGTCGCACGAGCCGGCGTCGGCCTGGACAACGTCGACGTCTCCGCCGCCACCAAGGCCGGCGTGATGGTCGTGAACGCCCCGACCTCCAACATCGTGACCGCCGCCGAGCTGGCCTGCGGCCTCCTCGTCGCCACGGCCCGCAACATCCCGCAGGCCAACGCCGCGCTGAAGAACGGCGAGTGGAAGCGCAGCAAGTACACCGGCGTCGAGCTCGCCGAGAAGACCCTCGGCGTCGTCGGCCTCGGCCGCATCGGCGCCCTCGTCGCGCAGCGCATGTCGGCCTTCGGCATGAAGGTCGTCGCCTACGACCCCTACGTGCAGCCCGCGCGCGCCGCGCAGATGGGCGTCAAGGTCCTGTCGCTGGACGAGCTGCTCGAGGTCTCCGACTTCATCACCGTCCACCTGCCCAAGACCCCCGAGACCCTCGGCCTGATCGGCGACGAGGCGCTGCGCAAGGTCAAGCCGAGCGTCCGCATCGTCAACGCCGCGCGCGGCGGCATCGTCGACGAGGAGGCGCTGTACTCGGCGCTGAAGGAGGGCCGCGTCGCCGGCGCCGGCCTGGACGTGTACGCCAAGGAACCGTGCACCGACTCGCCCCTGTTCGAGTTCGACCAGGTGGTCTGCACCCCGCACCTCGGCGCCTCCACCGACGAGGCCCAGGAGAAGGCCGGCATCGCCGTCGCCAAGTCGGTGCGCCTCGCCCTCGCCGGTGAGCTGGTCCCCGACGCGGTGAACGTCCAGGGCGGTGTCATCGCCGAGGACGTCAAGCCGGGCCTACCGCTCGCCGAGCGCCTCGGCCGCATCTTCACCGCCCTCGCGGGCGAGGTCGCCGTCCGCCTCGACGTCGAGGTCTACGGCGAGATCACCCAGCACGACGTGAAGGTGCTGGAGCTCTCCGCCCTCAAGGGCGTCTTCGAGGACGTCGTCGACGAGACCGTGTCCTACGTCAACGCCCCGCTGTTCGCCCAGGAGCGCGGCGTCGAGGTCCGCCTGACCACCAGCTCCGAGTCGGCCGACCACCGCAACGTCGTCACCGTGCGCGGCACCCTCGCCGACGGCCAGGAGGTGTCGGTCTCCGGCACGCTCGCCGGCCCGAAGCACGTGCAGAAGATCGTCGCCATCGGCGAGTACGACGTCGACCTGGCCCTCGCCGACCACATGGTGGTGCTGCGCTACGAGGACCGCCCCGGCGTCGTCGGCACCGTCGGCCGGATCATCGGCGAGGCGGGTCTCAACATCGCCGGCATGCAGGTCGCCCGCGCGACCGTCGGCGGCGAGGCCCTCGCGGTGCTGACCGTCGACGGCACGGTGCCCGCCGGGGTGCTGACCGAGGTCGCCTCGGAGATCGGCGCGGCGTTCGCGCGGTCGGTGAACCTGGTCTGACCGACCGTCGCGAGACGGTTTCACACGCCGGACGGGCTGAGCCGATCAGCCTGTCCGGCGTTTTCCGTGTCCGCGTTCTCGCGCACCCGGATGCCGCGCAGTGCGCGCGCCGCCGGGAGCGCCGCCAGCAGCAGCACCGCGCCCGCGATCGCGGCGCCCCGCATTCCGTCGGTGAACGCCTCCCGCGCCGCCGTCGCCAGGGCCTCTCCCGCGGACCCCGGCAGCTGTCCGGCGACCGCCAGCGCGCCGCCCAGGGTCTCCTGAGCCGCGTCCGGCGCCGAGGCCGGCATCTCGTGGTGGTAGAGGGCCGTACCGACGGAGCCCAGGACCGCCAGGCTCAGCGCGCCGCCGAACTCGGTGCCGGTCTCCATCAGGGAGGACGCCGCGCCCGCCTTCTCCACCGGGGCGGAACCGAGCGCCAGGTCGGTGAGCTGGGACATCACCGCGACGATGCCGCCCGCCATGATCCCGCAGGCCACCAGCACCAGCCACAGGGAGTCGGTGCCGGCGCAGGCCAGCAGCGCGTAACCGCACGCCGCGACCACGAAACCACCCGCCACCACGTGCGCCCGCTCCACACCCCGCTGGACCAGCCGCATGGCGAGCGGCGCGGCGAAGCCGATGAAGACCGACGGCAGCAGGGCCCACAGCGCGGCCTCCAGCGCGCTCTTGTCCAGGACGGACTGGAGGTACTGGGTGGTGAAGTAGGAGGACCCCATCATCCCGAAGGCCGACACCAGGTTGAGGACGACGGCCGGGGTGAATCCGTGCCCGCGGAAGAGGGCGGGCGAGATCATCGGCGAGGCCGCGGTGCGCTGGCGCCGCACGAACAGCGCCGCGAACAGCAGGCCGACGGTGATCGAGACGACGTACCGGACGTTCCAGCCCTCGGCGGACAGTTCCTTCAGCCCGTAGATCACGGGCAGGACCGCCGCCATCGACAGCGGGACGCTCAGCAGGTCGAAACGACCGGGAGAGGGGTTCTTCGACTCGGGGAGCAGGAACGGGCCGAGGACCAGCAGCAGCGCCATCGCGGGCAGGTTGACCAGGAAGACCGAGCCCCACCAGAAGTGCTCGACGAGCACGCCGCTCATCACCGAGCCGAGCGCGATCCCGGCGGTCATCACCCCGGACCACAGCCCGATCGCCTTCGCCCGCTGGGCGGGGTCGGTGAACATCGTGCGGACCAGCGCCATCGTCGACGGCATCAGGGTGGCGCCGCCGATGCCGAGGACCGCGCGGGCCGCGATCAGCGTCTCCGCGCTGTGCGCGTAGGCCGCGAGCAGGGAGGCCGCGCCGAAGGCCACCGCGCCGAACAGGAGCAGCCTGCGGCGGCCGACGCGGTCGCCGAGCGAGCCCATCGTCATCAGGAGACCGGCCAGGACGAAGCCATAGATGTCGAAGATCCACAGCTGCTGGGCGCCGGTCGGCTCCAGGTCCGCGCTGATCTCCGGAATCGCGAAGTAGAGGACGGAGACGTCCATCGAGACCAGCAGCAGCGGGAGCATCAGCACGGTGAGCGCGGTCCACTCGCGGCGGCCGGCGCGCGTCGGGTTCGTTGTCATGACGGCGACTGTACGCATGTCTTATACGACTGTCTAGAACGTCTGTTTAATACATGCGTATGGAAACCTCGGTAAGGTGGCGCCATGGGACACCGTGAGGATCTGCTCGAGGGCGCCAAGCGCTGCCTGCTCGAGAAGGGGTTCGCGCGCACGACCGCGCGGGACATCGTCAAGGAGTCGGGGACCAACCTGGCGTCCATCGGCTACCACTACGGCTCGAAGGACGTCCTGCTCGCGCAGGCGTACATCGCGCTGATCGAGGGGATGGGGGGCGCCTTCGAAGGGGAGGGGCCCGCTCTGGACGACACCGAACCGGGTTCGACCGAGCGGTTCCAGCAGGTGTGGTCCACCATCATCGGCACCATGCGGGAGCCCGGTTCCGTCTGGCGCCTCAGCATGGAAGTGCTGGTCATGGGCGACCGGATGCCCGAGCTGCGCGACCACCTCGGCCGTGCCCAGCGCGAGGCCGGGCGCGGCATCATCCCCCTGCTCATGGGCGGCCGGGAGGAGGACGTGTCGGACGAGACGGCGGACACCCTGGGTGCGTTCTACGTCACCCTGATGACCGGTCTCATCGCGCAGTGGACCTTCGATCCGAAGAGCGCACCCGACGCCGATGCCCTGACCGCGGGGCTCCGGCGGGTGATCGAGGCGGCTACAGCCGATTCGCCTTGAGCGCCATGTGCAGCAGCAGCCGGTCCTCCCCGTCGTCCAGGTCCAGTCCGGTGAGCTGTTCGACGCGGGAGAGCCGGTAGTACAGCGTCTGCCGGTGGATGCCCAGCTCGGCGGCGGTGCGGCCGGCCTGGCCGGCGCGGTCCAGGTACACCTCGGCGGTGCGGGCCAGCTCGTGGTGGGCGGGGGAGAGCAGCGCCCGTACGGCGGGGTCGTGCGCGGCCCGCGGGGGCAGCGCGGCCAATAGGCGGAACGGGCCGATGGACGCCCACTCGGCGACCGGACCGAACCGGGTCTCGGCGAGCGCCGCACGGGCCGCCGCCGACGCCTCCCACCAGGCGTCCGCCAGCTCTCCCAGCCCGGTGCGCGGAGCGGAGACGCCCGCCGCGACCCCTGTCGCACCGGGCCCCGCCGCCCCGCGCGCCCGCTCCAGCAACCGTCCCGCCGCCGACGTCGCCGGGGTCAGCACGTCCGTCGAGCGCAACCGGACCAGCAGCGCCAGCGACAGGGCCGTCCCGGAGCCGGGGGCGGCTGCCCCGTCCCACGGCAGCGTGCACAGTGCCGTCGCCCCCGGCACCGTACGCACCGAGGGCGCGTCGTCGGGGCCGGCGGACGGCCAGGGGGCCACGCACACCACCGTGTGCAGGGTGTCCGCGCGGGCGCCCAGGGCGGCGCGCAGTTCGGTCACGGCCATGTCCCGCTGCCAGTCGCGCTCGGCGGTCAGAACGGCCCGCAGCTCCCGGCTCAGATCGGCACCGTGCTGCGCCTCGTCCGCGAGCAGCGCGCCGATCCGGGCCGTCACCTCCATGGCCGCCGCGAGCCGCCGCTCCGTCGGGCCCGGGTCGGTGTCCAGCAGCCAGACGTACCCGAGGACGACACCCCGGTGCCGGACCGGCAGGCAGATCCGCCCCCGGTACACCCCCGCCTCCGGGGTCGGCGGGATGCGGACCGGGCCGGTCGCCCGGGTGATGCCGAAGCCCTCGAACCACGCCCGGACGGCCGCCGTCGAACGGCGGGTGAGGATCGAGCGGGTGCGCACCGGGTCCAGCGCGGAGGGGTCCAGCTCGCCCTCGCTGTCGTACGCGCCGAAGGCGATCAGCTCGAAGTCGCGGTTCTCCAGCGTCGCCGGCGCGCCCAGCAGCTCGGAGATCTCGTCGACCAGCTCCTGGTAGTCGACCCGGGAGCTCCCGGGACCTGCCGCACCTCTGGAATCCGACGTCACCCGGGCATTCTGCCCCATTCGCGCCCGGGTCTTCATACATCTGTCTGAGATCCGTGGCACGGATGCGTGACAGCTGTCGATGGCCGAGGACCGGGGAGGTCCTTAGATTTCACGGTGGTTCTCCGTGCCGTTCCCGAAACACCGGGTACCGGCCTTGTGTTGCTTGGTAAGTGGAGGTGCCCCGTGCTGGGTCCCGTGATTCTCGCCGCGTCGCGCAGCGACCGGATGCGACGTCTGGTCTCGGCCGCGCCGGTGACCAAGCCGGTCGTCGACCGGTTCATCCCCGGCGAGACGGTCGACGAGATCGTGCCGATCGTCCAGGACCTCACCGGCAAGGGTCTGGAGCTGACGATGGACGTCGTCGGCGAGGACATCACGACCCCCGCCCAGGCCGAGGCCGCCCGCGACGCCTACCTGGAGCTGGTCGACCGGCTCAAGCCGCTGGACCTCGGCACCCGCGCCGAGATGTCCGTGAAGCTGTCGATGTTCGGCCAGGCGCTGGACGGGGGCCACGAGCTGGCCCTGAAGAACGTCCGCCCGGTCGTCGAGGCCGCCGCCGAGATCGGCACCACGGTCACCCTGGACGCCGAGGACCACACCACCCTCGACTCGATGTTCGCCATCCACGAGGAGCTCCGCAAGGACTTCCCGCAGACCGGCTGCGTCATCCAGGCCTACCTCTTCCGCACCGAGGCCGACGCGCGCCGCCTCGCCGACAGCGGCAGTCGCGTACGGTTGGTGAAGGGCGCCTACAAGGAGCCCGCAGAGGTCGCCTACCAGCAGAAGCACGAGATCGACAAGGCGTACGTCCGGATCCTCCGCACGCTGATGGAGGGCGAGGGCTACCCGATGATCGGGTCCCACGACCCCCGCCTGATCTCCATCGCGCAGGAGCTGGCCCGGTCCGCCGGTCGCAAGCTCGACGAGTACGAGTTCCAGATGCTGTACGGCATCCGGAGCGAGGAGCACCTGCGACTGGCCGCCGAGGGCCACCGCATGCGCGTCTACACCGCCTACGGCACCGACTGGTACGGCTACTTCATGCGCCGTCTGGCGGAGAAGCCGGCGAACCTGCGCTTCTTCGCCCGCTCGATGGTCACCAAGGGCTGAGCGGTAGCTGTCGCCGCCCCGGCTCGTCCGGGATGACGACACCTACCGCCCACTGGTCGGCCGTGCCGATCCGGTGCCGGGAGGAAAGGAGTCCCGGAACTTGTGACTCCGCCCGAAGGGCTTCTCACACGCCCGCCG
Organism: Streptomyces sp. NPDC093586; assembly: GCF_044764905.1. Taxonomy (NCBI): domain Bacteria; kingdom Bacillati; phylum Actinomycetota; class Actinomycetes; order Kitasatosporales; family Streptomycetaceae; genus Streptomyces; species Streptomyces sp. NPDC093586. The sequence goes on from NZ_JBIWJA010000026.1 coordinate 95,190, forward strand.
CAGCGAGCGCGTGACGGTCAAGCCCTGACCGCCGCCCAACATACGCACATGGCTTCGGAGCCCCGCGCTGAAGCCAGGGATTCACTCGGAAGAGGTAGCTCATGGACGCTGTGACCCAGGTCCCCACCCCCGTCAACGAGCCGGTGCACGGCTACGCCCCCGGCTCGCCCGAGCGCGCCCGCCTGGAGGCCAAGCTCAAGGAGCTGGCCGACAACCCGATCGACCTGCCCTGCACCATCGGCGGCGTCAAGCGGATGGGCGGCGGCGAGCGCTTCGACGTCGTGCAGCCGCACAACCACAAGGCCCGCCTGGGCACGTACGCGAACGCCACGCAGCAGGACGCCCAGGACGCGATCGACGCCGCCCTGGCCGCCGCCCCGGCGTGGCGCGCGATGTCCTTCGACGACCGCGCGGCGATCATCCTGCGCGCCGCCGAGCTGCTGTCCGGCCCGTGGCGCGAGACCATCGCCGCCTCCACCATGCTCGGCCAGTCCAAGACGGCCCAGCAGGCCGAGATCGACAGCCCCTGCGAGCTGGTCGACTTCTGGCGCTTCAACGTCCACTACGCGCGGAACATCCTCGCCGAGCAGCCCCCGGCCAACTCGCCGGGCGTGTGGAACCGCCTGGACCACCGCCCGCTGGAGGGCTTCGTCTACGCGATCACGCCCTTCAACTTCAGCGCGATCGCGGCCAACCTGCCCACCGCTCCGGCCCTGATGGGCAACGTGGTGGTCTGGAAGCCGTCCCCGACGCAGACCCACGCCGCCGTGCTGCTGATGGAGCTGCTGGAGGAGGCCGGTCTGCCCAAGGGCGTCATCAACCTGGTCACCGGTGACGGCCTGGAGGTCTCCGAGGTCGCCCTGAACCACCGCGACCTGGCCGGCATCCACTTCACCGGCTCGACCAAGACCTTCCAGCACCTGTGGAAGACGGTCGGCAACAACATCGAGAAGTACCGCACCTACCCGCGCCTGGTCGGCGAGACGGGCGGCAAGGACTTCCTGGTCGCCCACCCGAGCGCCGACCGCGCCGTGCTGAAGACCGCCCTGACCCGCGGTGCCTTCGAGTACCAGGGCCAGAAGTGCAGCGCCACCTCCCGCGCGTACATCCCGGCGTCCATCTGGAACGACGGGTTCAAGGAGGAGTTCGCCGCCGAGGTCGACTACCTCACCATGGGCGACGTCACCGACCTGTCGAACTTCATGGGCGCCGTCATCGACGAGCGGTCCTTCGCCAAGAACAAGGCCGCCATCGACCGGGCCAAGGAGGACGACGCCTGCACGATCGTCGCCGGCGGCTCCTACGACGACTCGGTGGGCTACTTCGTCCGCCCGACCGTCATCGAGTGCACCGACCCGGAGAACGAGGTGTTCCGCACCGAGTACTTCGGCCCGATCCTCGCCGTGTACGTCTACGACGACAGCTCTCCCGAGAAGTACGACGAGATGCTGACCCAGATGGAGTCCGTCTCCGACTACGCCCTCACCGGCTCGGTCATCTCCAACGACCGCGCGGCGGCGGCGTACACGATGGAGAAGCTGCGCTACGCGGCCGGCAACTTCTACATCAACGACAAGTCGACCGGCGCCGTCGTCGGCCAGCAGCCCTTCGGCGGCGGCCGTGCCTCCGGCACCAACGACAAGGCCGGCGCCCCGCAGAACCTGATGCGCTGGACGCTGACCCGCGCCATCAAGGAGACGCTGGTCGCACCGACCGACTACACCTACCCGCACATGGGCTGACGCCCGCGGGCGACGCCCGACGGGCCAGGTCACCGACCTGGCCCGTCGGGCGTTTTTGCACGTCGGGGCCGTGCGGCCGAGAGCACCGTCTCAGATAGTAGGAAGCCCGAATAAGTGTGGAGACAGACGCTCCGCGCTCCCTTAGCTTGGTAGGAGCCGAACGTCCCGCCCGATCGGGCGGATGACGGTCGTGAGCCGGTCCTCGTGCAGGCAATCCCTGCGGCATCGCGCTCCCCGTCCCCTTCCGGCGTCTCGTTAACCCTTTTCTCCGCACTTCCGCGTGCTGTGCCGAAGGAGTCGATCCCCATGGCCGAGACGACCGTCCGCCGCCGAGTCCGCCACATCTCCCGTACGAGCGACTCCGACCGCAAGAACGCCGCCGCCGCCCTCCAGCGCGCCCTCGACCGCCGGGACAACGGCGGCTCCACCGGTCACTGAGCACGGGCGAGACCCCGGACCGACATCCGCGGTGTCCGCATGACGGACGCCGCATGTCATCCCGTGGGACGAGGAGTAGGGTGCTGCGCATGTCGGCAAGCTCTCGCATCCTCAATCTCGCAGTGATCCCCGGTGACGGCATCGGCCAGGAGGTCGTGGCCGAAGGTCTCAAGGTCCTCTCCGCCGTCCTTCCGCAGGATGTGAAGCTGGAGACCAAGGAGTACGACTTCGGCGCCCGGCGCTACCACGCCACCGGTGAGACCCTCACCGACGCCGACCTCGACGCCCTGAAGCGGCACGACGCGATCCTGCTCGGCGCGATCGGCGACCCGTCGGTGCCGTCCGGCGTCCTGGAGCGGGGCTTCCTGCTGAAGCTCCGCTTCGCCTTCGACCACCACGTCAACCTGCGTCCGTCGAAGCTCCTCCCCGGCGTGGCCACCCCGCTCGCCGGTCAGCCGGAGATCGACTTCGTCGTGGTCCGCGAGGGCACCGAGGGCCCGTACACCGGCAACGGCGGCACCATCCGCAAGGGCACCGAGCACGAGGTCGCCACCGAGGTCTCCGTCAACACGGCCTTCGGTGTCGAGCGCGTGGTCCGCGACGCCTTCGCCCGCGCCCAGGCCCGCCCGCGCAAGAAGCTGGCGCTGATCCACAAGAACAACGTGCTGACCTTCGCCGGTCACCTGTGGACCGGCGTCTTCAACAAGGTGGCCGAGGAGTTCCCCGAGGTCACCACCGAGTACATGCACGTGGACGCGGCGACGATCTACCTCGTCACGCAGCCCGAGCGCTTCGACGTGATCGTCACCGACAACCTCTTCGGCGACATCATCACCGACCTCGCCGCGGCCGTCTCCGGCGGTATCGGCGTCGCCGCGAGCGGGAACATCAACCCGTCCGGCGAGTTCCCCTCGATGTTCGAGCCGGTCCACGGTTCCGCGCCCGACATCGCCGGCCAGGGCAAGGCCGACCCGACCGCCACGGTCCTGTCCGTCGCCCTGCTGCTGCGCCACCTCGGTCACGACGCCGAGGCGGCCCGGATCGAGGAAGCCGTCGCCGCCGACCTCGGCGAGCGCGTCGGCAAGCCCGCCCGCAGCACGTCCGAGATCGGCGACGCGCTCGCCGTACGAGTAGCCGGCTGACCGGGCCGCGCACTCGAAACCCAACCTTTCGAAGCCGCCGGGTCCGGAAAACAAGGCACCCGGCGGCTTTCACCTGTCCCCGCCGGGTGCGACCATCGACCCCAGGGCCGCATTCACCCCGTTTCAGCCGACGCGGACCCGCGCGCGATAATCGAACGCGGAGCCGCGGCATGAGGGAATGCTCGGACGTCCTACCACCGGCCACCGGCCGTACGGGCGTGAGCGCGGCCCGTCACGACAACCGGTGAAGGACATCAACCCATGACGACGCCCACGATCGAGCTCAAGCCCTCCGCCAGCCCGCTCTCCGCCGCCGAGCGCGAGGCGATCCTGGCCAACCCGGGGTTCGGCCGCCACTTCACCGATCACATGGTGACGATCAAGTGGACGGAGGGCAGGGGCTGGCACGACGCGCAGCTCGTCCCGTACGGGCCCATCTCCCTCGACCCGTCCTCGCACATCCTCCACTACGGCCAGGAGATCTTCGAAGGGCTGAAGGCCTACCGCCAGCCGGACGGCTCGGTGGCGCTCTTCCGTCCCGAGGCAAACGCCCGCCGCTTCCGCAACTCCGCGCGCCGCATGGCCATGGCCGAGCTGCCCGAGGAACTGTTCATCGCGGCGCTGGACGCGCTGCTCGCCCAGGACGCCGACTGGGTGCCGCCGCACGGCGGCGAGGAGTCCCTCTACCTGCGCCCGTTCATGTTCGCCTCCGAGACCGGGCTCGGCGTGCACCCGGCCAACGAGTACCTGTTCATGCTGATCGCCTCCCCCTCCGGCGCCTACTTCGCCGGCGGCGTGAAGCCGGTCACCATCTGGGTCTCCGAGGACCACGTCCGCGCCGTCCCCGGCGGCACCGGCGACGCCAAGACCGGCGGCAACTACGCGGCCTCCCTGCTGCCCCAGGCCGAGGCCGCCGCGCACGGCTGCGACCAGGTCGTCTATCTCGACGCGGTGACCCGCACCAAGGTCGAGGAGAGCGGCAGCATGAACGTCGCCTTCGTCTACGGCGACCGCATCGTCACCCCGGAGCTGACCGGCTCGATCCTGGAGGGCATCACCCGCGACTCCCTCCTCCAGGTCGCCCGCGACCTCGGCTACACCGCCGAGGAGGGCGTCGTCACGCTGGAGCAGTGGCGCGAGGACGCCAAGTCCGGCGCCCTGACCGAGGTCTTCGCCTGCGGCACCGCCGCCGTCGTCACGCCCATCGGCCACGTCAAGACCAAGAACGACGCCTGGACCCACGGCGACGGCGCCCCCGGCCCGGCCACGCTGCGCCTGCGCGAGGCCCTGCTCGGCATCCAGCGCGGCGTCACCGAGGACACCCACGGCTGGATGCACCGGATCGGCTAGGCCGACCGACGCCTCACCCTCTCCGGTCGTCGACAGGGCGGCCCCGGAACCCGTGGAAGCGGGCCCCGGGGCCGCCCTTCGCGTTCCCGGGCCGACGCCCGTCTCGGAATTAGAGCGACGTTCAATGTGATGTCCGACCAGACTGTCCCCGAATCTTTTCCTTCCTTGAATTCGGCGTTTAGAGTGATGCTCTAACTCGAGGAAGGCAAGGAGGTGCCGCGTCGTGAGACTGACACCCACGGAACGTGACCGGCTGCTGCTCTTCGGGGCCGCGGAACTGGCCCGAGCCCGCCGGGCCAGGGGGCTCCGGCTGAACGTGCCGGAGGCGACGGCCCTGATCGCGGACACCGTGTGCGAGGCCGCCCGCGACGGTGCGCGCCTCGCGGAGGCCGTCGAGCGTGCCCGGTCCGTGCTCGGCCCCGACGACGTGATGCCCGGCGTCGCCGACGTGGTCACCGAGGTGCACGTCGAGGCGGTCTTCGACGACGGCTCCCGGCTGGCGGTCGTCTCCGACCCCATCGGCCGGGGGTCCCCCCATGAAGCAGGGGGAGAACCGGGCGACCGCGCCCCGGGCGCGCTGCTGCCCGGCCCGGAGCACTCCGACCCCGAGCCGGTGGTCCGGCTGACCGTCACCAACACCGCCGGCGTCCCGGTCTCCGTCACCTCCCACTTCCACTTCTTCGAGGCCAACCCGCGCCTGGACTTCGACCGCGAGCGGGCCTACGGCATGCACCTGGCCGTGCCCGCGGGATCGTCCGTCCGCTTCGGGCCGGGGGAGAGCGCCGAGGTCGGACTGGTGCCCATCGGCGGGGACCGCGTCGCGATCGGGTTCGCCGGTCTGGTCGACGGCCCGCTGGACGCGCCGGGCGCCGAGGAAGAGGCCCTGCGCAGGGCCGCCGCCTGTGGATACCTGGGTGTTCCCAGCGAGGAGGAAGACCGATGAGCCGCCCCGGAGGCCACCCCGCCGAGGCCCGCCGCCTCACCCCGTACGAGTACGCGTCCACCCACGGCCCGCGCGCCGGTGACCGCGTCCGCCTCGGCGACTCGGGACTGACCGTCCGCGTCGAGTCCGACTCCCAGAAGTACGGCGACGAGTTCCTCGCCGGCTTCGGCAAGACCGCCCGCGACGGACTGCACCTCAAGGCCGCCGCCGTACGCGAGACCTGTGACGTCGTCATCAGCAACGTCGTCGTGATCGACGCGGTGCAGGGCATCCGCAAGGTCTCCATCGGCATCCGCGAGGGCCGGATCTGCTCCATCGGCCGGGCCGGCAACCCCGACACCCTCGACGGCGTCGACGTCGTCGTCGGCACGGGCACGTCCATCGTCTCCGGCGAGGGCCTCATCGCCACCGCCGGAGCCGTCGACACCCACGTCCACCTGCTCTCCCCGCGCATCATGGAGGCGTCCCTCGCCTCCGGCGTGACGACGATCATCGGCCAGGAGTTCGGCCCGGTCTGGGGCGTCGGCGTCAACTCGCCCTGGGCGCTGAAGCACGCGTTCGGCGCGTTCGACGCCTGGCCGGTCAACATCGGCTTCCTGGGCCGGGGCTCCTCGTCCCACGAGGCCCCGCTGATCGAGGCCCTGGCCGAGGGCGGGGCGAGCGGCTTCAAGGTGCACGAGGACATGGGCGCCCACACCCGCGCCCTCGACACCGCGCTGCGCGTCGCCGAGGAGCACGACGTCCAGGTCGCCCTGCACAGCGACGGCCTCAACGAATGCCTCTCCGTGGAGGACACCCTCCGCGTCCTGGAGGGCCGCACCATCCACGCCTTCCACATCGAGGGCTGCGGCGGCGGACACGTCCCCAACGTGCTGAAGATGGCCGGCGTCCCCAACGTCATCGGCTCCTCCACCAACCCCACCCTGCCCTTCGGACGGGACGCGGTCGCCGAGCACTACGGCATGATCGTCTCCGTCCACGACCTCAAGACCGACCTGCCGGGCGACGCCGCCATGGCCCGCGACCGCATCCGCGCCGGGACGATGGGCGCCGAGGACGTGCTGCACGACCTGGGCGCGATCGGCATCACCTCCTCCGACGCGCAGGGCATGGGCCGGGCCGGCGAGACCGTGCGCCGCACCTTCGCCATGGCCGGCAAGATGAAGGCCGAGTTCGGCGCCCCGGACGACGACAACGACAACGAGCGCGTCCTGCGTTACATCGCCAAGCTGACCATCAACCCCGCCATCGCCCACGGCCTCGCCCACGAGGTCGGCTCGATCGAGGTCGGCAAGCTCGCCGACATCGTCCTGTGGCGCCCGGAGTACTTCGGGGCCAAGCCGCAGCTGGTCCTCAAGTCGGGCTTCCCGGCGTACGGCGTGGTCGGCGACCCGAACGCGGCCACCGACACCTGCGAACCCCTCGTCCTCGGCCCGCAGTTCGGCGCGCACGGCGCCACACCGGCCGACATCTCGGTGGCCTTCGTCGCACAGGCCGCCCTCGACCAGGGCAACGACACCATGCCGACCCGCCGGCGCAGGGTCGCCGTGCGCGGCACCCGCGGCATCGGCCCCGCCGACCTGCGCCTGAACTCCCGCACCGGACAGATCGACGTCGACCAGCGCACCGGCCTGGTCACCCTCGACGGCGAACCGATCCGCTCCGAACCGGCCGAATCCGTCTCCCTCAACCGCCTGTACTTCCTCTGACCTCTGGTTCCTCCGACCGACCTCTGGTTCCTCCGACTTCCTGGGACACCTCCATGACCTTCCGCATGCCCCCCGAGTGGGCCCCGCACGAGCGCACCTGGATGGCCTGGCCCGGCCCCAACCCGACGTTCGGCGACGACGCCGAGCTGGCGGACGCCCGTGCCGCCTGGGCGTCCGTCGCCCGTGCCGTGCGCCGCTTCGAGCCGGTGACGATGGTGCACGGCCCCGGCCAGGGCGACACCGCGCGCGAGCTGCTCGGCCCGGACGTCGACCTGGTGGAGCGCGAGCTGGACGACGCGTGGATGCGGGACATCGGCCCGACCTTCGTGACGGACGAGGAGGGCCGGCCGGCCGCCGTGGACTGGGTGTTCAACGGCTGGGGCGCCCAGGACTGGGCCCGCTGGGGACACGACTCCAAGATCGCCCGCCATGTCGCGGACCTCACCGGGGTACCCGTGCTGAGCAGCACGCTCGTCAACGAGGGCGGCGCGATTCACGTCGACGGCGAGGGCACGGTCCTGCTGACCGACACCGTCCAGCTCGGCGAGGGCCGCAACCCCGGCTGGACCCGCGAGCAGGTCGAGGCGGAGATCCACGCCAAGCTCGGCACCACCAAGGCGATCTGGCTCCCGCACGGCCTGGCCGCCGACTACGGCACGTACGGCACGCAGGGCCACGTCGACATCGTCGCGGCCTTCGCGCGCCCGGGCACCGTCGTCGTGCACAGCCAGCGCGACCCCGCCCACCCGGACCACGCCCGCTCGCAGACGTACCTGGAGATCCTGCGCGGCCAGACCGACGCCAAGGGCCGCCCCCTGGAGGTCGTCGAGGTCCCCGCCCCGACCGTCCTGAAGGACGAGGAGGGCGACTGGGTCGACTACTCGTACATCAACCACTACCTCTGCAACGGCGGCGTCGTCCTGTGCGCCTTCGACGACCCGAACGACGAGGTCGCCGCGGGCATCTTCCGGCGGCTGTTCCCCGAGCGCACGGTGACGCTGGTGGACGCCCGTACGATCTTCGCGAACGGTGGAGGCATCCACTGCATCACCCAGCAGCAGCCGAGGATCTAGAGGAGCCGGGGATGACCGGTGCGGCCAGAGCGCGCAGGAACGCACCGCCGCGCGAGGAGGTCCTCGCCGCCGCCATGGAGATGATCGCCGAACGCGGTCTGGAGAAGCTCACCATGGCGGCGCTCGGCCGCGAGGTCGGCATGAGCAGCGGTCACCTCCTCTACTACTTCCACTCCAAGGACGAACTGCTGCTGCGCACCCTGGAGTGGAGCGAGGGCCGCCTCGGCGCGGAGCGCGCCCGTCTGCTCATCCGCACCGGCACGGCCCGCGAACGCCTCGGCGCCTACGTCGACCTGTACGTGCCCGCCGGCCACCGCGACCCGCACTGGACGCTGTGGCTGGAGGTGTGGAACCGCTCGCAGGGCGCTGCCGTCGAATCCGACGCCCGCGACCGGCAGGCCGCCATCGAGGGCGCCTGGCACCGCGACCTCGTCGCGCTGCTCGCCGAGGGCGTCTCGCGCGGCGAGTTCCGCCCCGTCGACCCCGACCGTTTCGCGACCCGCCTGCGCGCCCTCCTCGACGGCTTCGCCATCCACGTGGCGATCGGGCTGCGCGGGACGGACCGGGCACAGGTCCTCGGCCACGTGGGGGAGTTCCTCACCGAAAGCCTCTACGCGGAGCACTGACGCGGACGCGGTCCGCTCGCATTCTGAGACGCACGGTGAGAAGGGGGACAGGCTGTGCCAGACTTCCCCCGTGCTCTCGTTCGCCATGATTATTGGCAGCAGGCGCGCCGGTCCGCAGTGACCACCACGTACGACCAGGTACGGGTGGACACCGTCGTCCTCGACCCGCGCGCAGACCTCTCGCACCCGCGAGGGGTTTTTCGTTTTCCTGGCCCACCCCCAGCCGGGAAGAGAGCGCGAGGGATCATAGATGGACGGTGGAGCCGGTCATTCCGGTTGACCGAGATCCCCTACAGGAGCCTTCAGATCATGACCGCAACCAGCGAACTCGACGATTCGTTCCACGTCTTCGACACCACCCTGCGCGACGGTGCGCAGCGTGAGGGCATCAACCTCACGGTCGCGGACAAGCTGGCCATCGCACGGCACCTGGACGACTTCGGGGTGGGCTTCATCGAGGGCGGCTGGCCCGGGGCGAACCCGCGCGACACCGAGTTCTTCGCCCGCGCCCGGCAGGAGATCGACTTCCGGCACGCCCAGCTGGTCGCCTTCGGCGCCACCCGCCGCGCCGGCACGACCGCCGCCGAGGACCCGCAGGTCAGAGCGCTGCTGGAGTCCGGTGCCGAGGTGATCACGCTGGTCGCCAAGTCCCACGACCGGCACGTGGAGCTGGCGCTGCGCACCACGCTCGACGAGAACCTGGCCATGGTCGCGGACACGGTCTCGCACCTGAGGGCCCGGGGCCGCCGGGTCTTCGTCGACTGCGAGCACTTCTTCGACGGCTACCGCGCCGACCCCGAGTACGCGAAGGCCGTCGTCCGCGCCGCCGCCGAGGCGGGCGCCGACGTGGTCGTCCTGTGCGACACCAACGGCGGCATGCTCCCGGCGCAGATCCAGGCCGTGGTCGCCACGGTGCTGGCCGACACCGGCGCCCGGCTCGGCATCCACGCCCAGGACGACACCGGGTGCGCGGTCGCCAACACCCTCGCCGCGGTCGACGCGGGCGCGACCCACGTCCAGTGCACGGCCAACGGCTACGGCGAACGCGTCGGCAACGCCAACCTGTTCCCCGTCGTCGCCGCCCTGGAACTGAAGTACGGCAAGAAGGTGCTGCCCGAGGGCCGGCTGCGCGAGATGACGCGGATCTCCCACGCCATCGCCGAGGTCGTCAACCTCACCCCCTCCACCCACCAGCCCTACGTCGGCGTCTCCGCCTTCGCGCACAAGGCCGGCCTGCACGCCTCCGCGATCAAGGTCGACCCGGACCTGTACCAGCACATCGACCCCGGGCTGGTCGGCAACACCATGCGCATGCTGGTCTCCGACATGGCCGGCCGCGCTTCCATCGAACTCAAGGCCCAGGAACTCGGCATCGACCTCGGCGGCGACCGGGAACTGGTCGGCCGCGTCGTCGAACGCGTCAAGGAACGCGAACGGCAGGGGTACACGTACGAGGCCGCCGACGCGAGCTTCGAACTCCTGCTGCGCGCGGAGACCGGCGGCGAGCGGCTGCGGTACTTCGAGGTCGAGTCCTGGCGTGCGATCGTCGAGGACCGCCCCGACGGCACCCACGCCAACGAGGCCACCGTCAAACTCTGGGCCAAGGGCGAGCGCATCGTCGCCACGGCCGAGGGCAACGGCCCGGTCAACGCCCTGGACCGCGCGCTGCGGGTCGCCCTGGAGAAGATCTATCCAGAGCTGGCCAAGCTCGACCTGGTCGACTACAAGGTCCGCATCCTGGAGGGCGTGCACGGCACCCAGTCCACGACCCGGGTCCTCATCTCCACGTCCGACGGGGCGGGCGAGTGGTCCACGGTCGGCGTCGCGGAGAACGTCATCGCCGCATCCTGGCAGGCGCTGGAGGACGCGTACACGTACGGCCTGCTGCGCGCGGGGGTCGCACCGGCCCGGTGAGCGGGCGTTCCCCTCTCCTCACCGATGTCTCACCGATGTCTCATTGGTGGTGATTCGGGTACTTTCGAACGTATGACGGGCTCTCGTGCGCAAGTCCTCATACGCCTGCTGGTCGTGCCGGTCGTCGCCGCCCTGGCGGTGCTGATGGCCGGCGCGCCCGGCGCCCACGCGGCCACGGACGTGTCCGAGATCGGCGCGGCCCTGCGCGAGAGTCCCGTGTACGTCGACCCGGCCGCCTCGGACCTGCTGTCGAAGGCGGACGCCGACGCGCTCGCCGACAAGATCGAGAGCGCGGACGAACCGGTCTTCGTGGCCGTCCTGCCGGCGGACTACCCGACGCGGGATCTCTTCCGGAACCTCCGTACGGAGACCGGCGTCACCGGCCTGTACGGCATCCGCCTCGGCGACCGCTTCGACGCGCGAGCCGACAGCAGCGTGCTGAGCCGTCAGGGGGTGCGCAACCTGGTCACGGCCGTGCAGGGCGCCGGCGACCCCAAGGCCCAGCTGAACGACTTCGTCGACGACGCGCTGCGCAGCGTGCGGGGCTCCGCGCCCTCGTCCTGGGAGCCGGGCGGTTCCGCCGTCCCGACGGGCGCCCTGATCGGCGCCGGTGCGGTCGTGGTGGTGGGCGGCGCGGGCGCCTACGCACTGGTGCGGCGCAACCGGCACCGCCGCGAGGAGGAGCAGCGGGTGGCGCTGGAGCGGCTGCGGGTGGTGGTCGACGAGGACATCACGGCGTTCGGCGAGGAACTCGACCGACTGGACTTCCACCCCGCCGAGCCCGGCGCGGACGACGCGATGCGCGCCGACTACGAACGCGCGCTGGACGCCTACGAACAGGCGAAGACGTACATGGCGGACGCCCGCCGGCCGGAGGACGTCCGTGCCGTCACCGAGGCTCTGGAGGACGGCCGCTTCTCCCTCGCGCAGCTCGCCGCCCGCCGTGAGGGCCGGCCGCTGCCCGAGCGCCGCCCGCCCTGCTTCTTCGACCCGCGCCACGGCCCGTCCGTCGCCGACGTCACCTGGACCCCGCCGGGCGGCGCCACCCGAGAGGTGCCGGTCTGCGCGGCCGACCGCGCCCGTCTGTCCGACGGCCGGGACCCCATGGTCCGCGAGGTGGACACCGAGTACGGCCGCCGCCCGTACTGGGACGCGGGCCCGGCCTACGGTCCCTGGGCGGGCGGCTACTTCGGCGGCGGCATCCTGCCCGGCCTGCTGGTCGGCACGGTGCTGGGCAGCCTGATGGCCACCCCCGCCTACGCGGCCGACTACGGCGCCGGGTACGGCGACTTCGGCGGTGACGACGGGGGTGACGTGTCCGGCGGCGACTTCGACCCCGGCGACTTCGGCGGCGGTTTCGGGGGCGGGGACTTCGGCGGAGGCGGCGACTTCGGTGGCGGGAACAGCGGAGGGGACTTCGGCGGGGGCTTCTGAGGAGCGGGCGGCACCGGGAAACGCGCCGAGGGCGGCCGGAGGTCTCACGCCTGCTTGATCGCCGAGATGTCGAAGTTCAGCTTGACCTTGTCGGACACCAGCACGCCGCCCGTCTCCAGGGCCGCGTTCCAGGTCAGTCCCCACTCGGAGCGCAGGATCTCCGCCTTGCCCTCGAAGCCGACGCGCTCGTTGCCGAAGGGGTCCTTGGCGGCGCCGTTGAACTCCAGGTCGATGGTGATCGGCTTGGTGGTGCCGAGGATCGTCAGGTCGCCGGTGATGCGGTAGTCGTCGCCGCCGAGGGCCTCCGCCCCGGTGGAGCGGAAGGTCATCGTGGGGAACTCGTCGGTCCTGAAGAAGTCCGCGCTCTTGAGGTGGCCGTCGCGGTCGGCGGACCCGGTGTCGATGCTGTCCATCGCGATGTCGAGGGTCGCCGTGGAGTCGGCCGGGGAGGAGCCGTCCAGGTGCAGCGTGCCGGTGAAGTCGAGGAACTTGCCCTTGACGTTGGTGACCATGGCGTGCCGGGCGACGAAACCGATCGTGGTGTGCGACGGGTCGATCACGTAGTCGCCGGTGAGGGCCGCGAGACGGGGGTCGACGGGGGCGGGGGTGGCAGCGGCCGGGGCGGCGGACTTGTTGCCGAAGAGGCGCATGACGTTCTCCTTGGTTTTCGTTGAATGTTCAATCATCCCAACAGGGGCGACCGTAGACCCATTCTGTTCAATGTTCAACATCATCCGCGATGTTTCTCGGAAGGATCTCCCCGTGCGGCCCGCCGCCGGCCGCCACAGGGGCCGTATCGTTACGCTCTGCGTGAGCGAGCCACCGTGCGCGGGCGCGCCCCTGGAGATCGCCTGGAGTCACCCGGCGCGGGGTGACGTGAGGGCCGACGAGACGGTCGGGATCGTCGCCGCGGGCCGCCGACTGCGTCTCCGTGTCACTCCAGAGGTGGTATGCGCCACCCGCGAATGTGAGGTGGCTCTCAGCTGACGGCTTTGTGCGACCCCTACAAGGCTCAGGGGCCCTGAGCAGTCGAAACGGCTGCATGCCGTCGAGGTTCTGTTCAGGGGTACCAGGAAAACACGCCGGAGACTGTACGGAGTCGACGGCTCGCTTTCCTCGGTCTCCTTCGTAGAGTCGCTACATGACCGTTTTGGATGAGGCGCCGGGTGAGCCGACGGACGCGCGCGGGCGAGTGGCCGAACTGCACGAGATCCGTGCCCGGGCGCTGGCCGGGCCGGGCGAGAAGGCTACGGCGGCGCAGCACGCCAAGGGCAAGCTGACGGCGCGGGAGCGGATCGAGCTGC
>NZ_JBIWJA010000027.1:0-106679 GCF_044764905.1 Streptomyces sp. NPDC093586
AAGACCCCAAGCCGTTCATCTGGACCAAGACCGCCGAGGAAATCCTCGACTCCCTCGCCCGCATCTGCCGACGGATCTCTGGCGCAGGACACTAGTGCGGCGTCCAGGTGAACTTGTCCCCGCCCACCCAGTGGACCACGTCGGGGTCGTCGAGGTCGTGGACCTTGATGCCGAAGGCGGCGGCGGCCTCCAGGACGTCGATGACGTTCGTCGCCTCTCCGACGACCTGTCCGTCGATCTCCACGATCCGGAACGGCGGCGTGCCCGGTTGTACCCCGAGCACGAGGATCCGCGGAGTGCCGATGTGCGGGCTCGCGATTTCGGTCATGACTCGAGGGTAGGCCGCAAACCGCGAACACGGCTTCGTGGGCGACGCCGCGCTCAGGGCCGCCGCCAGTCGTCGCTCGTCAGATGCGATCCGGCCATCGGGCCCATGCGGAGCATGCCGCCGTCCACGCTCCAGGACGCGCCGGTGACGTACGAGGCCTCGGGCCCGGCGAGGAAGGCGATGACGGCGGCGACCTCGCGGGCGTCGCCGGGGCGGCCGAGCGGCACGCCGGGGCGGTGCTCGGTGTGCGGGTCGGTGTCCTCCTGGCCGGTCATCGGGGTGGCGATCTCGCCCGGGGCCACCGCGTTCACGGTGATGCCGTGCTCGGCCAGCTCGATCGCCATGACCTGGGTGAGCAGGCCGAGGCCGCCCTTGGCCGCGCAGTACGGCGCGGCGCCCACCCGCGGCTGGTGCTCGTGCACGGAGGTCACGTTGACGATCCGGCCCCCGTCGCCCTGGCGGATCATGCGCCGGGCCGCCTTCTGCCCGCACAGGAAGGGCCCGGCCAGGTCGACGTCCAGGACGTGGCGCAGGTCGTCGAGGCCCAGGTCCAGGAAGGGCGTGGCGGTGCCCGTGCCGGCGTTGTTGACCAGGACGTCGATCCGGCCGAGCCGTTCGCACAGCGCGTCCACCGTGTCGGCGGCCTCGGGCAGCCGGGTCAGGTCCACGTGGGCGACCTCGGCACGGCGTCCGAGGGCCCGGACCTCCTCGGCGGTCCGCTCGGCGCCCTTCTCGTCGGCGTGCCAGGTGATGCCGATGTCCATGCCCGCCTCGGCCAGGCGTACGGCGGTGGCGCGGCCGATCCCCGAGTCGGAACCGGTGACGACGGCCACCTTGGTGTCGGTCGGCGTGGGACTGGGCACGACATGCCTCCTCGTGGGTGCGGGACGTACGGACGGGGCATCGCAGTACCCGGGGGCCGGGCGGACAAACCGCCGGGACCGCCGTGGAGATCAACAGCCGACCGGAGCGGCTCGATCCGCCGCGGCGGCTGCTGCGCCGGGCGGTGGAGGCGGGTGGCGGGTGTGCTGTCCTCCGCCGGCACCGACGCGCACGCGCCCCGGACGGCTGGACCGGCAGATCCACTGATGGGCGCGGGCCGAGGGGTGCGGGGTGCCCGCCGAGCGGGTGGTGACCGTCCGGTCCCTGGACGAGCTGCCGGCCCGGACACGTGAGGGCCGTGTGCCGGCCGGAGTGGCGGGCGGCTGACGTGGGTACCCGCCCGGCCCACACAGTACGAAGGAAGGAACGGTGCATGGAACGGGCGGCCGTGTTCGACGTCGACGGAACCCTCGTCGACACCAATCATCTGCACGTGGTCACCTGGTGGGAGGCGTTCCGGCAAGCGGGCCACCGGGTACCGATGCACGCCGTCCACCGGGCGGTGGGCCTGGCCTCCACCGACCTCATCGGCCATCTGCTGGGCGAGGACCGGGACAAGGACCAGGACGCGCAGCTCAGCGCCGCCCACAAGGCGCTGTACGGGCAGTACTTCGACCGGCTGCCGGCGCTGCCGGCGGCGGGGGACCTGCTGCGGCGTCTGGCCGGCGACGGCTGGAAGGTCGTCCTCGCCACTTCGGCGGGCGGCGCGGAGCTGAGCGCGCTGCGGCGGGCGATCGACGCGGACGACGCGATCTCCGCCACCGCGAGCGCCGACGACGTCGACGCGGGCAAGCCCTCGCCGGAACCGGTGGAGCACGCCCTGGAGCTCGCCGGGGTACCGGCCGAGCGGGCGGTGTTCGTCGGCGACACGGTGTGGGACATGCGCGCGGGCAGCCGCGCCGGGGTGCGGTGCGTGGGCGTGCTGTGCGGGGGCCTGCCGCGGGCCGACCTGGAGAAGGCGGGCGCGGACGCGGTGTACGCGGATCCGGCCGACCTGCTGGCCTCGCTCGCCGACAGCCCGCTGGCATGAGCCGCCCGGTCACCCGGACGCTCGGCACCGTACGGCGCGTATGACGGACGTGGAACACGACACCCGGCGAGCGGCCGGGGACGACGGCGTGAGTGACGGGACGGGGCACGGGCGGCGGTGGAACGCCGTGGCGCAGGCGCTCCGCGGAGTGCGGCCGGTGGACTGGGCACGGCGGGAGGCCACTGCCGTCGGGCAGGCCGTCCGGGCCGCCTGGCAGGGCCCGGGCCGGGAGCGCGACCTGGTCGTCCAGTCGCTGAAGGCCGCGGGGGCGGCACTGCTCGCCTGGGCCGTGGCGGGTGTCTGGCTCGGCGATCCGATGGCCCTGATGGCCCCCTGGGTGGCGGTGGTCCTCGTCCAGGCCACCGTCTACAGCTCCGTACGCCAGGGCGCGCAGCAGTTCGGGGCGATCTGCCTCGGGTCGCTGGTGGCCTCCGGAGCCCAGGCGGTCACCGACGACAACACCGGGGCGCTGGCCCTGTCCCTGCCGTTGCTGATGCTGCTCGCGAACTGGCCGCGCTTCGGCCAGCAGGGCGTCTACGCGGCCACCACGGCGGTGTTCGTCCTGGCCGCGGGAACCCCGGTCTCCGCGGTCGCGGTCGGGCACCGGGTGGGGCAGGCGGCGCTCGGCGCGGTCATCGGCATCGCGGTGAACGCGCTCGTGCTGCCGCCGATCCATCTGCGGGACGTCCATGAGAACCTCGCGGCACTGGCCCGGGATGCGGGCGACGTCCTGCACGCCGTCGCGGACGACCTGCGGGAGAACGAGTGGGACGCGCAGACCGCGGCCGGCTGGACGAGCGAGTCCGCGCGGCTGCAGCGGCGTGTGCAGGCGCTGGCGTCGGCGCGGTCCTGGAGTCAGGAGAGCCTGCGGCTGACCTACGGCCCGCTGCGCGTGCTGCACCGGGCGCCGCCCCCGGCACCTCCCGAGGACGAGGACCAGCGGTGGACCCGGGTCACCGGGAACATCACGGCGCTCACCCGGACGCTGGCGGTGGCGGCCGACGAGAACCGCACACCCGCCCTGCCCGAGGGCCCGGTGCTCGATCTGTACGCGCGTCTGCTGAAGCTGATCGGCGACTCCTGCCACGCTCAGGCCGGCCGGCTGAAGGGCGCGGCGGCGGACCCTCGCCCGAAGGACGTGAAGGACGTGAAGGACGCGAAGGGCACGGCCGAGGCGACGGAGGAGACGATGGAGGAGCTGCACCGGCAGTTGCAGGACGGACTGCGCAGGCACGCCGGGCAGAGCGCCGCGCAGGCGGCGGTGCTGGGCGCGCTGCTGCTCCAGGCCGAGAACCTGTGGGCCGAGGTCGGCCCCGAACCCCGGGACCAGTGACGCGGATCACCCCTCGGCGCCACGAACGGTGGAACACCGGGAGGGTGTCCGCCGTTGAAGAGGGCGTGGGTACGGACGGGACAGTGTCCCCGGGCCTCACCCATCGCCCACAGGGACGATCGTTCGGCTGAAGCCCTGTGGAGCCCTCCGCCGAGAGGCGACCGCCGTCCGTATCCACCACAGACCGCCCCGACCGTGATCCCCCCGTCCGGTCGGGGCTCTTCTTTGCCCGCGGCGGGGCGGGGTACCCGTGGCCTGCGAACCGACAGGCGGACGGGAGGAGCGCAAGGTGAGCGGCACAACGGGCAGCAGGATCGTGGTCACGGGCGCCACCGGCAATGTGGGCACCAGCGTGGTGAGACTCCTCTCGGAGGATCCCGAGGTCGGTTCGGTCCTGGGGCTGGCCCGGCGGATCCCCGACTGGTCGCCCCCGAAGACGGAGTGGGCGGCCGTCGACCTGGCCTCCGAGCAGGCCGACGCGGCCGGTCATTTCGCGGGCGCCGACGCGGTGATCCATCTGGCGTGGGCGTTCCAGCCGACGCACGATCCCGCGACGACCTGGCGCACGAACGTCCTGGGCTCCCTGCGGGTCTTCGAGGCGGTGGCCGCGGCCGGGGTGCCGACGCTGGTGCACGCTTCGTCGGTCGGCGCGTACTCGCCGGGGCCGAAGGAGCGCGCCGTGGACGAGTCGTGGCCGACCCACGGCTGGCCGGACGCGGCGTACTGCCGGGAGAAGGCCTACCTGGAGCGGGCCCTGGACATCTTCGAGCGCGACCATCCGGGCATCCGGGTGGTCCGGATGCGGCCGGCCTTCCTCTTCAAGCGGGAGTCGGCGAGCGAGCAGCGCCGGATCTTCGGCGGCAAGTTCCTGCCCGGGCCGCTGGCCCGTCCGGAGCTGCTGCCGTTCCTGCCGGACGTCCCCGGGCTGCGGGTGCAGGCGCTGCACACCGACGACGCGGCGGGCGCCTACCGGCTGGCGGTGCGTACGGAGGACGCCCGGGGCGCGTACAACCTGGCGGCCGACCCGCCGGTCGACGCGGAGCTGCTGGGCGAGATGACCGGGGCCCGTCCGGTGCGGCTGCCCCGCACGGCGGCCCGTTCGGCGATCGCCGCCGCGTGGGGGCTGCATCTGCTGCCGGCGTCCCCGCACCTGTTCGACGCGGTGCTGCGGCTGCCGCTGATGGACTGCACGCGGGCGCGTGCGGAGCTCGGCTGGCGCCCGGTGCACACGGCGACGGAGGTACTGGAGGAATTCCTGCGGGGCTTCCAGGAAGGCGCGGGCGCGGCGACGGCACCGCTGCGGGGGCTCAAGGTCGGCTGACGCCGGGCGTGGGACGGCCGGCCGGGCGGATCGGATCCCTCCCGGTCGGCCCTCTCGTGCCGGGGTCTCGCGCCGGGGTGTACGCAGGGCCCCGTGCCGTCGGTGTGCCGTCAGCCGGGGGACTCGTCGGGTACGGGGTGCTCGGGGTGTACGGTGCCGGACCGCGGTGCGCCCCGGCGGCCGGTCCCGGCCTCGTCCGTGTCGGGGACGTCGGTGCCGTCCCGGTCCGCCGGCTCGTCGCGGCCTGCCTCCTCGGCACCCTCCGTCCGGTCCGGCTCCGTGCGGGAGGGCGCTGCCTCCCAGGGGTCCTCGCCGGTGTCGGCCTGCTGGTCGGGCAGGTCCCGCGGCACGGGGGCGCCGTTCTCGCCCGGTCCTTCGAGGCGGTGGTCGGTCACGGCCCTCTCCCTTCCGGTGGTTCCGCCGGGTCGTACGAGCGACGTCGGGTACCTCCGCGCCGACCTGCGAAACCTCGGCGCGGCACCTGTTCGCCGAGGGCCGTGCACCAGTCGGGCGGGGGTTCCCGGGCTCCGGGTCGGGGCCGGCCGCAAAATCCGTTGGCCTGCCCGGCGTACGGCTATTTACCCTAGGCAGAACCCTAGGGCCCCTAGGTTCAGGGTTCCCCGACCGACCATCCGCATCCGGAGGCTTCCCATGAGAACACTCACCGAGCGGGACATCCGCGGCTCCTTCGTCAACTGCTCGAAGGGCGAGGCGAAACGCCTGGCCGTCCCCCGCGACCTGGACGAGCGCCCGTGGGACGACCTCGACTTCCTGGGCTGGCGGGATCCCGGAGCGCCCGACCGAAGCTATCTGGTCACCGAACAGGACGAGCGCCTCGTCGGTGTCGCCCTGCGCTTCCAGCCGGCCCAGCGCGGCTTCTTCCACCGCAGCATGTGCTCGCTGTGCCTGACCACCCATCCCCGGGGCGGCGTCTCGCTGATGACCGCGCGCAAGGCGGGCCCGGCCGGACGCGAGGGCAACTCGGTCGGCCTGTACATGTGCACCGACCTGGCCTGTTCCCTGTATCTGCGCGGCAAGAAGGTGCCGGAGACCGGCGCCCGCTTCGAGGAGAGCCTCACCCTGCAGGAACAGATCGCCCGCACCACGGGCAACCTGTCGGCCTTCCTCGCCAAGATCACCGGCTGATCCGCCCGTCCTCGGCGCATCGGACGGCATCCGGCGCGTGAGAACCGTTTCGACCTCCTGCGTCCGGTTACCGTCTGTCCGGATACGTTCGATGCCCCTGGGGAAGGGGAACAGCCCGAGGATGCTGGATGTACGTGAGACCGTGGCGTCCGCCGCGCGCGAGGCGAAGCGCCTGGCCAAGTGGCTCCGGGACCCCATGGTCGTGCAGGCGCTGCGTTCGGCCGCCGCGGCGTCGATCGCCTATGTCATCGCGGTGCGGCTGACCCCCGACAAGTCGGCGGCACCGCTCACCGCACCCCTGACCGCGCTGCTGGTCGTCCAGGTCACCCTGTACGCCACGCTGAAGATGAGCGTCCGACGGGTGAACGCCGTGGTCGCCGGCGTCCTGGTCGCCATCGTCTTCAGCGCGGTGGTGGGGCTGAGCTGGTGGAGCCTCGCGCTGGTGATCGTGGCGGCGCTCGGCGTCGGGCATCTGGTGCGGGCCCACGAGTTCGTGGCCGAGGTGGCGATCAGCGCGATGCTGGTGCTCGGGGTGACCGCGCACGGCAGCCTCGCGTGGGCCCGGGTGGTGGAGACTCTGATCGGGGCGATCGTCGGACTGGTCTTCAATCTGGTCCTCGCCCCGCCGGTGTGGGTGGAGCAGGCCGGGGAGTCGATCGGGGGACTGGCCCGGCGGCTGCGGCAGCTGATGCTGCGCATGGGCGAGGAGGCCGCGGGCAGCACGCCGTTCCACGAGGCGGCGGCCCGGCTGCACGAGGCCCGCCGCCTCGACCACGACATCGCCGAGGTGGACGAGGACCTCAGGCAGGCCGAGGACAGTCTGCGGCTCAATCCGCGCGTCCGGGAGGGGCTGCTGCACCGCGTGGTGCTGCGCACCGGTCTGGACACCCTGGAGATCTGCACGGTGGTGCTGCGCGTCCTGGCGCGCACCCTCACCGACCTCGCGAAGGAACGCGAGCCGGAGCCCTTGTTCCCGCCGGAGACGGGCGCGACCATCCAGCAGTTGCTGTCCGAGATCGCCGACGCCGTGGTCAGCTTCTCGGTACTGGTCACCACCAGCGTCAGCGAGAACGCCGAGTCGGCGGAGGAACGGCTGACCGCCGAGCTGCGGCAGGCGGCGGTCACCCGGGACAAGCTCGCCCAGCTGCTGCTGGAGGGGGTCCAGCACGACGCCCGGCAGTGGCAGTTGCAGGGGGCGGTGCTGACCGAGGTCAACCGCATCATCGACGAGATGAACACCGAGCACCGCTCGCGCAGGCTGCTGGAGGAACTGGACCGCCACACGCGCGAGCAGCGCGAACGCCGCCCGCGGCTGACGCGGATGTGGGACCGGACGCGCAAGGTGATGCGGCCGCGCCGGAACCGGGGCGCCGCCGGGCATCGTTCTCACTGAGGACACGGGCGGACACGGTCCGGCGGCACGGGCGGCCGGACGAAGCCCCGGCGGCGGGAAGAGGGGGCGTGCGGATGACCGGAACCAGCGTGCGGATCGACGGGAACACACTGCGGCTGCCGGGCGGTGCGGCGGTGCGGTTCGTCCGCACCCTGCGGCTGCCCGAGACGGGCACGCATCCGCTGCCGCCGGGGCTCGGCGAGTTCCCGGTCCGCCGGATCGCCGACCACGCCGACGCGGTGCCCGAGGCGTGGCGGGCGCGCGGCGGCGTGATGCTGCCGGTGTACCTGCGCGAGGCCATGTGGCTGAGCTTCGCCGGCACCAGGGAGCCCGCGGCCCTCCAGGTCGGGGTGGGCAAGGTGTGCGCGGTGTCGGGCAGGCCGTGGAGCGACCGGCTGACCCGCGATCCGCAGAACTACGTGGTGCTTCCCCGGCAGCCCTGGCTGGACGGCGTCAACTCGGGGACGGGCACGGTGCGCCAGTTCGTGGCGGTGCCGCTCGGCACGGGCGCGACCGTCGAGGGTCAGGTGACCGGTGAGGAGGTGTGGGGCGGCGTGCAGTTGCAGGTCTTCCCCCTCAACGACCGGGAGCTGGCCCGCTGGCGCGAGGAGGAGCGGCGCCGGGCCGAGGCGCTGCGCGACCGGGGGATCCGGCGGCGCGGGGCCCTCGGGGCCGCGATGCCGATGGCGGCGCCGGCCCCCGGTGCGGCCCCGGCGCCCTCCGGTGGGGCCCGGGCGCGGTCCGCCCCCGCCATGGGGCTGGGCGTCGGCGGGTCCATGCGGCAGGAGGTCTACCGGGACGAACGGCCTCTGGCGGACTGGGCCGAGCGGCCGGCGGGCCGGGTCTTCGTGCACCTGGTGACGCCTCCGCAGTGGCGGCGCATCACCGGCGAGGCACCGCCGCCGTCCCCCGTGGACCGGGCGGCGTACACCAGGGCGGGTCTGCCCTGGTACGACTACTACGACCAGGACGCCCACGATCTGGCGCCGACCGAGCCGCTCCAGGACGTCAAGCCGGTCGGGGACTGGACAGGCGACGACCACGAGCCCTGGCAGCAGCCGGCCCCGCAGCAGATCCAGCCCCTCGGGGACGCCCCGGGGTCACCGGTGCAGGACGGCGACTGGTAGACACGCGGACGGACCGGACGGGGGTCATGTCCTCGCCGGGGAGCCGTCCGCCTCACCCGTCGCCGTCCGCGCGCTGCCGGTGCAGCGCGCGGGGGCAGGAGGCCGCGCTCGCCTGCGCGAGCAGTACGTGCACGCGTTCCGTGAGCTGCGCGACGTCGTCGGCGGGCGCGTGGAACGGCAGGCGTACGTCGCCGTGGGTGCGGGCGCGCTCGATGCGCAGCGTCAGTCCGTGCCGGTCGACGGCGAGGGGGCGGACCCGGACCGCACCGTGCAGGCTGCCGGCGTCGACGAGCCGGGTGAGCCGTTCGACCGCGTCGGCGTGGCAGTCGGCGAGGTGGGTCAGCAGCCGGGCCTCGGCGGCGGCCAGCGGGTCGGGCGCGGCGGCGGCGAACTCGTCGAGGTCGACCACCACGGCACCGGACGGCTGCCGCAGCACCGCGCGCGTGGGCCGGAACGCCAGGTGGCCGTCCTCCGGGGCGAACCAGCCGGCGAGCCAGAGCCGTGCGCGGATCCGGCTCCGTACCGGAACGGGTGCCACGTCGGCGAACTCCAGGACGGCGGAGGGCTCACCGCGGGGCGCGCAGACCGCCGCCGCGGACAGGACGCTGTCCTCGGGCACGTGCAGCAGCACCCGGCCGTCCTCGGCCACGGCGTGCGCGCCGACGAACTCCTCTCGGCAGCCCTCCGCGGTCACCGCGCAGGACCATGCGGCCGCGAGCACGGAGCGGGCCTGCTCCGCCGCGGCGGGCGCGGCCGTCCAGGTGTGGTGGTCACCCATCCCAACCTCCGTCGTCAATCATTAGGTAAGGCTTGCCTAACCTATCGGAGATCAGGGTGCGCGCCAACCAGGTCGTGTGTTCCTCGCGTGGCCTCTCCGCGCACAAGGGGGCGCGCGACGGCGGACCGAGCGCCCGTTCAGACACGTTCTCCTCCGCCCCACACCGCCCCGGAGGAGGCCGACGCCGGGACGCCGGCGCGGGGAAGTCCGGGACGGAGAGGCCCGGCTCGGAGAAAGCCGGGGCGGCGTCAGGCGTCCGCTGTCCAGTGCGCCGGGCGGCTCAGTGGCTCCGGCAGCTTCGTACCGGCGCTGCCCCGGGCCGCGGTGAGCTGCGGCTGGGTGAGGAAGAAGGCGCCCGTGAGGTCCGCGTCCGTCAGGTCGGCGCCGCGCAGGTCGGCGCCGATCAGGTCCGCGCCCCTCAGGTCGGCGCCGGTGAGGTCGGCGGCGATGAGGTAGGCGCCGCGCAGATCGGCCCCGCGCAGGTCGGCGCCCTTGAGACGGGCACCCATCAGATCGGCGTTGCGGCGGTTCTTCTTCTTGCCGCGCACCCCGGCCCGCATCAGTTCGCTGGTGCGCAGCAGCAGCGCGTTGACCCGCTGCCGGTGCGCCGCCACGTCCAGCGCGGCCAGCTCCTCGGGGGCCGCGGCGGTGAGCCGTTCCGTCTCGGCGAGCATCCGGCGCACGTCGGCGTGGACGGGCCGGGCGGCGGGCAGGGTGAGGGCCTCGGTCAGGTACCAGAGCAGTTCGTGCAGGTGGCGGACGACCGGGAACACCTCGAACATGCGGCGGGCGTGCCCGGGCGGGCCGGTGCGCCAGTCCTGTCCGCCGAAGGTGACCTGGGAGACCTTCTGTCCGGCGCCGAAGCAGTCGTAGACCGTGCAGCCGGTGAAGCCCTCCGGCCGCAGCCGCGCGTGGATCCCGCACCGGCTGTCCTCGCGCAGGTTGCCGCAGGGGGTGCCGGCGTCCTTGTCCACCGGGAAATCGGCCGACCTCGTGAACGGCAGCGCCACGCAGCACAGCCCGAAGCATCGTTCGCAGTCCCCGCGCAGTTCCGCCCGCCCGGTCCCTCGTTCTCGCATGGCGTTCAGCATACGGAACGAGGGCCGGCACCCCGTCGGAGTGGGTCCGGCCCCCGCCCTGGTCATTCCCTCTCGTCCGGCACCTCCAGGCGGGCCAGCCGGTCGGGGTCGGCCAGGATGTACAGGCCGGTGATGCGGCCGTCGGCGACGGTGACGGTCAGGACCGACCGGGGACGGCCGTCGGCCACGCTCACCAGGCCGAGCGAGCCGTTGACCCGGACCATCCGCGCCTCGGCGTTGTACCGCGCGAACATGAGGGCCGACCTGGCCACGGCCTCCGCGCCCCGCAGCGACTTCGACCCGGCGACGCCGCGGACCAGGGTGCCCGCGTCGGCCCGCAGGATCACGTGCGGGTGGAGGACGGCGACCAGCGCCTCGAAGTCGCCGCCGCGCGCGGCGGCCCGGAAGGCGTCCAGCGCCTCCCGCTGCCGCCCGAGGTCGGGCTCGGCGGGCGGGCCGGCGTCCCGGACACGGCGGCGGGCCCGGGACGCCAGTTGCCGGGTGGCGGCCGGGCTGCGCTCCACGACCGGGGCGATGTCGTCGAAGGGCACGGCGAACATGTCGTGCAGGACGAACGCGAGCCGCTCGTCGGGCTCGAGCCGCTCCAGCACCACGAGCAGGGCCACGCCCACCGAGTCGTTGCGCAGTGCCTCCTGCTCCGGGTCGACCGGCGAGAGGGGCCCGATCACCAGGTCGGGGACGAAGGTGTCGTCCATCGGCTGTTCGCGGCGCGCGGTGCGCGAGCGCAGCAGGTCCAGGCAGATCCGGCCGGTCACGGTGGTCAGCCAGCCGCCGAGGTTGTCGATGGCGTCCGCGTCGGTGCGGCCCAGGCGCAGCCAGGCCTCCTGGACGGCGTCCTCCGCCTCGGCCAGTGAACCGAGCATGCGGTAGGCGACCGCCTCGAGCTGTCCCCGGTGTTCCTCGAAGCGTGCCGCCAGCGTGGTGTCGTCGGTCATCTCCGTCACCGCGCGAACAGTTCGAAGGAGACCGCGGGCCGGTCACCGAACCGCCGGCCCGTCTGCTCCGCGGTGCGGGTGAGGAATCCGCGGGCGTACGCCTCCGGCTCCTCGTCGGTCAACGCCTCGATATAGGTGCGGTGTTCGAGCAAGGAGTGGATCGCGCGCTCCAGTCCGGCCGTCGCGTCCACGGCGTGCGTGGGCGTGGCGGAGCCCGCGACGGCGACCCAGCGCACCCCGTCCCACGGTTCGAGGCCCCGCTCGGTCAGCTCCGGGAAGATCCACCGGTTGCCGGCGTCGCCCGCCGCGTCGAGCGTGGCCCGGCCGACGGCGACGTGGTCCGGGGTGTTCCAGGCGACGCCGCCCCAGGTGTCCCGGTGGTTGAGCGTGACGACCAGTTCGGGCCGGTGCCGGCGGATCGCGGCGGCGATGTCCCGGCGCAGGGCGGGTCCGTACTCGACGACGCCGTCCCGGTGGTCGAGGAACTCGACCTCGCTCACGCCGACCACGGCCGCGCTCGCCCGCTGCTCGCGCTCGCGCAGCGGGCCGCACTCGGCGGGCGGCAGGGTGTCGATGCCCGCCTCGCCGCGGGTCGCGAGGACATAGGCGACCTCGCGGCCCTCGTCGGTCCAGGCGGCGACCGCCGCCGAGCAGCCGTACTCCAGGTCGTCCGGGTGGGCGACGACGGCGAGGGCGCGCCGCCAGTCGCCGGGCATGGGCTCCAGTTGCGTGATCGTCGGCTCCGTCATGCCCGCACACTAACCGGTGGCACCGACATCACCCTCGGTGTTCACGCGCCGTCGCGGACGCCGACGCGGAGTGCGGGCCCGGCGGTCAGACCTCGTCCCGGGCCAGCGCCAGCAGCCGGTCCAGGACGCGGGGGCCGCCGGCCCGCACGCCGTCGTGCTCGAACTCGTCGGTGACCCAGGTGCGCAGGCCCCGGATGTTCCGGGCGGTGGTGAGCGCGTGGGCGGTGTCGACGTACATGTCGTCGTGGTAGACGGCCGCGGCGACCGGCACCTCGTTGGCGGCCAGGCGCGCGGGGTCGTACAGGGGCGTCCAGTCGGTGCGGGCGGCGAGCAGCTCGGCGGTCTCGCGCAGCGGGCGCAGCGCCGGATCGCAGTCGAACGTCCAGGGGTGGACCGACTCGCCGGTGAACAGCAGCGGTTCGTCGCCCGCGAGGGTCTTGGCGGCGTCGAAGCGCGGGAACTCGGCGCGGACCCGTTCGGCGGACCAGTTCGTCGGGCGTGCGTCCTGCCCGTAGATCGCCTCGTGGACGAGGGCGTACAGCGGGTGGCCCGCGTACGACAGCAGGCCCTGGACCTGTTCCTGGAAGGCGTCGGACAGCTCCGTGCCGTGCGGGGTGCGCACGAAGGCGTCCTCGAGCAGGAAGTGCAGGCGGTGGCTGCCCTCGCTGCCGCCCAGGAGGATGCCGAGGGACTGGAACGCCTCGACGGTGAGGCGGTAGCCGTTCGGCAGGACCACGTCGTGGGTGAGCAGGTGGTCGGCGATGCGGCGGGCGCGTTCGACGTCCTGCGGGTAGCGGTCGTAGTGCGCGGCGACCTTGCGCTCGATGCGGGGGTAGGCGGCCCGGTAGACGTCGTCGGCGTGGGCGTCCAGGGAGGGCAGACCGCCGGTGATCAGGGCGGTGTGCAGGCCCTCGGGGGCCAGGGAGAGGTAGGTGACGGTGCAGAAGCCGCCGAAGCTCTGGCCGAGGACGGTCCAGGGGGCGCCGCCGGTGACCTGGGGACGGATGGCCTCGCAGTCGCGGACGATGGAGTCGGCGCGGAAGCGGGTGAGGTGGTCGGCCTGTTCGGCGGGGCCGCCGCGCAGCGGGAGCGTCTGGCGGTTGGCGGGCGTGGAGGCGCCGGTGCCGCGCTGGTCGAGGAGCAGGACCCGGTACTCCTCGAGGGCGCGGCCGAGCCAGGCGGACCGACCGACGAAGCGGTTCGCGCCGAAGCCGGGGCCGCCCTGGAGGTACACCAGCCACGGCAGGTCGTCCCGGTGCGCCTTGTCGCTCGCGACGGCCTCGCGGGCGTACAGCTCGATCGTCTCCCCCGAGGGGTCGGTGTGGTCGAGGGGCACGGTGAACCGGCGGTCGGTGAGGACGACGCCGGGCTGGCGGTAACTGGCGCTCAACGGGACTCCCGGGACGGACGGGTCGTAGGGTCGGACGGGTCGTAGGGTCGTACGGGTCGTACGGCCGGATCTCTCGGCCGTGTCCCAGTTCAGCACATGGTCCTGCGGCCGCCGCCCCCGGGACCGGACCATCGTGCTGAACGGCGGTTCAGCGGGCGGTCAGGCTGGAGCGGCGCACCACCAGTTCGGGCTGGAGCACGACCCGCCGGTGGTCGTGGGTCCGGTCGGTGCCCTCCAGTTCGGTCTCCTCCAGGAGCAGTTCGGCGGCCATGGCGCCCATGGTGACGGCGGGCTGGCGCACCGAGGTGAGGGGGACCGCGGCGGCGGCGGCGAACTCGATGTCGTCGTAGCCGACGATGGCGAGGTCGTCGGGGACGCCGACCCCGGCGGCGTACATGGCCTGCAGGACGCCGAGGGCGAGCAGGTCGTTGGCGCAGAAGACGGCGGTGGGCCGGTCGGCGAGGCCGAGCAGGCGGGCGCCGGCGTCGCGGCCCGCGGCGACGTCGAGGCGTTCGGTGGGCAGTTCGCGCAGCGCGTCGGGAGGGAGCCCGGCCTCGGCGAGCGCGTTCAGGGCGCCGGTGCGGCGGTCACGGACCTGGTTGAGGCCGGGCGGACCGCTGACGTAGGCGATCGAGCGGTGTCCGGCGTCGACGAGGTGGCGCACCGCCAGTGCGCCGCCGGCGACGTCGTCGACGGAGACCGAGCACTCGGTGGCGCCCTCGGCGACCCGGTCGACCAGCACGAAGGGGATGCGGTGGCGCCGGAAGGCCTCGATGTTGCGGCCGGTGGCGTCGGCCGGGGTCAGCAGCACGCCCCGCACCCGCTGTTCGGCGAAGAGCGAGAGGTACTCGGCCTCCTCGCCCGGGCTCTGGGCGCTGTTGCAGACCATCACGCCGAGCCCCGCCCCGCGCGCGGCCCGCTCGGCGCCGCGCGCGACGTCCACGAAGAAGGGGTTGCCCATGTCGAGGACGAGCAGCCCCATGATCCGGCTGCGGCCGGCGCGCAGCTGGCGCGCGGACTCGCTGCGCACGTAGCCGAGCCGGTCGATCGCGGACAGCACCCGTGCGCGGGTCTCGGCCGCGACGCTGTCCGGACGGTTGATGACGTTGGAGACCGTGCCCACGGATACTCCGGCGGCGCGGGCGACGTCCTTGATACCCACCGAATGGGCCATCGGGCGGGGACCTCCAGGGTCGGTCTGGGCAGGGGCGGCGGGAAGACCTTCACATTACCCGCGCCCACCGCGGACCGGTCCCCGCCCTGCGGGGTCCGGTGCCGGCGGAGCGCGCCCGGCGCCGGCCGCGCTCCGCCCCTCGCCCCCGGGGCCCCCGAACGGCTGGGCCGCGCACGCCCGTTGGCGTGGGCCCACGAGGCGGCCGCCGTGGTACCGCGGGGGCCGGGGTGTCGCTGAGTACACCCCTCGAGACGGGTTCTGCGCCCCGTGTGCGCGGCCCGCCCGCTCCGTAGCGTCGTGGACGAGGCACCGCACAGGGCGTGCCGCGCGGAGGGTGATGACGATGTTCCGTACCGGCGCACCAGGCAAGCACGATCCCGGGCCGTCCCCCGAGGCGCTGCGGCTGGTCGAGGTCACCAAGACCTACGGCACCGCCGAGAACGCCGTGACCGCGCTGGACGGGGTGACCATGAGCCTCGCGCGGGGCACGTTCACCGCGGTGATGGGGCCGTCGGGCTCGGGCAAGTCGACGCTGCTGCAGTGCGCGGCGGGGCTGGAGCGGCCCGACAGCGGGATCGTGAGCGTGGACGGCGCGGAGCTGACGGGCGGCAGCGAGACGCAGCTGACGAAGTTCCGGCGGGGGCGGGTCGGGTTCGTGTTCCAGCAGTACAACCTGCTGGACACGCTGACCGTCGTGCAGAACACGGTGCTGCCGCTGAAGCTCGCCGGGCGGCGCGTGGACCGCGGGCGGGTCCGGGAGACCCTGGTCGCGGTCGGTCTCGGTGACCGGCTGGGGCACCTCCCCGAGCAGCTCTCCGGCGGTCAGCGGCAGCGGGTGGCGATCGCCCGCGCGCTGGTCACCGAACCCCGGGTGATCTTCGCGGACGAGCCGACGGGCGCGCTGGACACCCGCAGCGCGCGGCAGGTGCTGCTGCTGTTGCGGGAGGCGGTGCGGGTGCACGGGCGGACCGTGGTGATGGTGACGCACGACCCGGTCGCCGCCTCGTACGCGGACTCGGTCGTCTTCCTCGCCGACGGACGGCCGGCCGGGTGGATGGACGCCCCGGCCCCGGACGCGGTCGCGGAGCGGCTCGCGCACCTGGGCGACGACGTGCCGACGGGGGTGTGAGCGGTGTTCACCCTGTCCCTGCGGTCGATCCGGCGACGCCCCGGACGGTTCCTCGCGACGCTGCTGTCCACGTTCCTGGGCGCGACGGTCGTCATGGCCTTCAACTCGTTGCACGACACGGCGGCGCGGCCCGGTGTCGATCCGGTGAGCGCGGACACGCTCGGCCTGGCGGCGGGTGTCGTCGGAGGCTACGGGACGCTGCTGGTGTTCTTCGCGGTGGCGTCCACGCTGACGGTCTCCGTGCGTCAGCGCACCGCCGAGACGGAGCTGCTGCGCTGCTCGGGGGCGACCCCGGCGCAGATCGGGCGGATGGTGGTGGGCGAGGCGGTGACCGTGGCCCTGGCGGGCACGGTCCTGGCGGTCGGGCCGGCCGTGCTCGGCGGCCGGGCACTGCTGGGCATGTTCCAGGACAGCGGCCAGGTGGCGCGCTCGGTGGACGCCGTCTTCGGCCCGTTCGCGCTCGTCAGCGGCGTCGCCGTCACCCTGCTCGCGTCGGCCGGCGCCGCGCTCCTGGCGGTGCGGCGGGTCGCCCGGGGCGGCAGTAAGCGGGCGGGCGCCCGGCGGTTCCCGGCGTACGCCGCGCTGGTCGCCGGTGCGGCGGGAGCGGGTTCCACGTTCCTGTTCCCGGCGACGGCCGAGGCGTTGATGGCGGCACCGGCCTACGGGGCGATCCTGCTGTCGGTCGGGGTCGCGCTGCTGTCGCCCGCCCTGCTGAAGGGCGTGCTCGACCGGCTGCCGCTCGGTGGCGCGAGCGGCTGGCTGGCGGTGCGCAACCTGCGCGTGCGGGCCGGCCGTCTCGCCGGGGTCCTGGTGCCGCTGATCCTGTTCACCGCCGTGTCCACGGCGACGCTCACCATCCAGTCCGTGGAGAGCGACGCCGTGCGGGCCTCCGGACTGGTCAAGTCGGTCGACGCCAAGAACCTGGAGACGCTCAACCTCACGGTCGTCGGCGTCATCGCGGTCTTCGTCTGCGTCATGCTGGTCAACTCGCTGTACGCGGCGACGGCCTTCCGCGCGCGTGAGTTCGGGCAGCAGCGGCTGGCGGGGGCGACGCCCGGGCAGGTGCTGGGCACGGTCGGCGCCGAGGGCGTGATCCTGACGGTCACGGGGGTGCTGTCCGGCACGGTGGCCGCGCTGGCGGGGGTCGTCCCGTTCACGATGGTGCGCACCGACGCGGTGCTGCCGGACCGGTTCCTCGGCATCTGGCTCGCGACGGCGGCGGTGAGCGCGGCGGCGACGCTGGGCACGAGCCTGGTGACGGCCCGGCGGGTGCTGCGCGTCCCGGCGGTCGGGGCGGTCGCCCCGGCCGTATGAGGACGCGGCGGTGCCGGGGTCGCCCGTCGGGCGACCCCGGCACCGCCTTCTCGTGTGACGGTGACAGGCGCGGCGCGGGGACCACCGCGCCGCGCGTCCTCCTAGTCGGCTAGTGCCGCAACAGGCGCCGGACGCCGCTCCTCACCGGGCGAACGTCGCCTGCCGCGGCACTACTCGGCCTTGGCGTACTCCTTCGCCATGGCTCCGGCGAAGTCGTACACCACGCACTGTTCCTCGCCCACGACCCAGGCCTCGTGCCCGGGTGTGCAGACGAAGACGTCGCCGGGGCCCACCTCGCTCTCGGTGCCGTCGTCGTCCATGCGGACGCACATGCGTCCCTGCACCACGTAGCAGTTGTGGTGGATCATGCAGCTGTCGGTGCCCGCGATGGGCCCCACGGACTCCGACCAGCGCCAGCCCGGCTCGAAGGTGGCCACGGCGAAGTCGAGCCCTTCCATGTGCACGGCCTCGAGGTGTCCCCGGGGGAAATCGCGCCGCTCGTCCGGCTTGTCGAGCGTCTTCGCCTGGAACATGACGCTCCTCCTTTCCCTCCCCACCACTCCATCGTCCGCCTGTCAACTCGGCGCCGCCATCCGGGTGACGCTCCCCCGTCAGCGGGTGGTGCCGCACAGCCGGGCGAAGCGGCCGGCGTCGACGTTGCCGCCGGAGAGGATCGCGCCGACCCGGCGGGGCAGGGGCCCGGCGCGGCCGGTGAGCAGGGCGGCCAGCGGGGTGGCGCCGCTCGGCTCCAGGACGATCTTCAGCCGCTCGAACGCGAACCGCATGGCGTCCCGGATCTCGTCGTCGGAGACCAGCACGATCCCGTCGACCAGCCGTCGGTTGAGGGAGAACGTCAGCTCGCCCGGGGTGGGCAGGGCCTGGCCGTCGGCGATGGTGCGCGGCACGGGGACACTGACGCGCCGGCCCGCCTCCAGGGAGCGCCTGGTGTCGTCACCGGCCTCCGGCTCGACGCCGAGCACCCGGGTGCCGGCATGCAGGCCCTTGACCGCGGTCGCGCTGCCGGCGATCAGTCCGCCGCCGCCGACCGGGGCGATCAGCGCGTCCAGCTCGCCCGTCTCCTCGACGAGTTCGAGGGCGGCGGTGCCCTGTCCGGCGATGACGTGCGGGTGCTCGTAGGGCGGGATGAGGGTGAGGCCCCGTTCGGCGGCGAGGGCCTCGGCGATCGCGACCCGGTCGCCGGTGTAGCGGTCGTAGGTGACGATCTCGGCGCCGTAGCCCGCCGTGGCCTCCCGCTTGGACGGCGGCGCGTCCTCGGGCATGACGATCACGGCGGTGGTGCCGAGCTCCCGGGCGGCGAGGGCGACGGCCTGGGCGTGGTTCCCGGACGAGTAGGCGGCGATGCCGCGGGACAGCTCCCCGGCCGTCAGACGTGAGGCCGCGTTGTAGGCGCCGCGGAACTTGAAGGCGCCCACGCGCTGGAAGTTCTCGCACTTGAGGAGGGTCTCGGCGCCGACGAGGGCGTCCAGGGTGCGCGAGCGCAGCACGGGGGTGCGGTGGGCGACGCCGTCGAGGCGGGCGGCGGCGGAGCGGACGTCCTCGAGGGTGACCGGTGGGGTGGCGGTCGTCACGCGTGTCCTCCAGCGGGATCGGTGGCCGGACGGCCTCGGTACGGGCCTGGGAGAAGTCTGCGGCCGCCCGGCGTTTGACATCTCCCTTTTCTCTGATCATGCTTCTACTAATGAATTAATGAAAGCATGGAAGGTGACGTGATCGAGTACCGGATCGATCGACAGAGCGGCATCCCCGCCTACGTACAGATCGTGCGGCAGACCGAACAGGCACTCCGGATGGGTGTGCTGCAGGTCGGGGACAAGCTCCCGACGGCCAGGGAGGTCGTCGCCGCCACCGCCATCAACCCCAACACCGTGTTCCGGGCCTACCGGGACCTGGAGCAGGCCGGACTGGTGCGGTCGCGGCGCGGGCTCGGAACCTTCGTGACGCGATCGCTGGCACGGCCCGGCGCGGAGGACGACTCGCCGCTGCGCACCGAACTCTCCGCATGGGTCGCACGGGCCCGGTCGGCCGGGCTGGAACGCGACGACGTCCTGGCGCTGGTCACGGCGGCCTTCGACGAACACGAACGCGAACGCGAACAAGCGCAAGCGCGCGAGCAGCGAAACGAGCACGACCCGGGCGACCGGGGACAGAAACAGGAGGACGCATGACCGGGCCTGACGAGCCGGCCGCGCTGAGCGCCACGGACCTCGGATTCCGCTACCGGGCGCGCGGTGGCTGGGCCCTGCGGGACTGTGGTTTCACGGTGCCCCGCGGCCGTATCACCGCCCTGGTCGGACGCAACGGCGCGGGCAAGAGCACGCTGCTGCACCTGGCCGGCGGGCTGCTGCGCCCCACCCGGGGCGCGATCCGGGTGCTGGACACCGCCCCGGACACGGCCGGGGCACGCACCCGGGTCGCCCTGGTCACCCAGGACAAGCCGCTCTACCCGCGCTTCACCGTGGCCGACACGCTGCGCATGGGCGGCAGGCTCAACTCCGTGTGGGACGCCTCGGTCGCCGAACGGGTCGTCCGCGAGGGCGGCATCGCCCAGGCGGCGCGGGTGGGTGAGCTGTCGCCGGGGCAGCGCACCCGGGTGGCGCTCGCGCTGGCCCTCGGCAAGCGGCCCGACCTGCTGCTGCTGGACGAGCCGTTCGCCGACCTCGACCCGGTGGTGCGCGGCGAGGTCATGGCGACGCTGATGGCCGAGGCCGCCGAGCGCGAGATGAGCATCGTGCTGTCCTCGCACGTCCTGCCCGACCTGGAGCAGACCTGCGACTGGGCGGTGCTGCTGCGGGCCGGACGGGTCGCGCTGAGCGAGGACACCGACGTGCTCCGCGAGAGCCACGCCCTGCTCACCGGGCACATCGACGAGGAGCCCGCGCTGGCCGGCCACACCGTGGTGCACCGACGGACGCACGGGCGGCAGCTGACCGCCCTGGTCCGGCGGCGCGGCCCGCTCGGCGGCGACTGGTGCGTGGAGCGCCCCGGCCTGGAGGAGATCCTCCTCGGCCACCTGCGGTCCGGCTCCGGGAACACGCCCGAGGACATGAAGGAGGCGGCGTGAAGGGCTCGTTGTGGCTGGCGTGGCGTCAGCAGCGGGTACTGGTCGCCTGCGGCGCCGTCGTCCTGGTGGCCGCCGCCGCGCTCGCCGCGTACTTCCGCTCGGACATGCTGGACGACCTGCGCAGCGGGATGTTCGACCACTGCGACCCCGGGCCGCTGTACTGCAGCGGGCCCGACGGACCGCCCCGGTTCCTGGACGTCGAACCGCTCAGGCTCCTCGGGGCGCTCAACATCGCCCTGCCCGTGCTGATCGGCATGTTCTGGGGCGCGCCGCTGCTGGGACGCGACCGGGAGCTGGGCACGCACCGGCTGGTCCTGTCGCAGGGGGTGAGCCGGGCCCAGTGGTTCGCCTCCCGGTTCGCGCTGGCCGCGGGGTGCACCGTGGCCCTGTCCGGTGCCCTGGCCCTGCTGTTCCGCTGGTGGTGGGAGCCGGCCGCCAACCGCAGCTACGGCGTCTTCTGGTACGAGGCCACCGCCCTGACCGGCTCCGGCCCCAGCACGGTCGCGGCCGCGCTGTTCGGCCTGGCCGCCGGCACGCTCGCCGGGCTGCTGACCCGCCGGGTGCTGTCCGCGACGGCGTGGACGCTGTTCGTCACGGCGGTGGTGACGGTCCTGGTGCAGTGGACGCACCGGGCCCGGCTGCTGGTGCCGCCCGAGCGGTACGTCAGCTCCGGATGGCAGCCCAAGCCGCCCATGGGCGACAAGTGGTCCACCGGGACCTACGGTCTCGTCACCGCCTCCGGCGGCCGCGAGGACGTGGTGAGCTGCCCCTTCCCCGCCGGTGACGAACTGCGCCGGTGCATGACCGGGCACGGCTACGTGGCCCGCTACTACGAGGCCAATCCGGCCGGCGACTACTGGACGTTCCAGTGGATCGACACGGCCCTCCTCGGCGGCCTCGCCCTCGCACTCACCGTCGCCGCGGCCCTGCTGCTGCGCCGCCGGGTCTGAACACTTCCCACCCCTGCTCCCCCACCCCGTACGGAGGTCGGTCCGTCATGCCCAAGGACGCCAAGTCCCCGAAGAAGCTGCGCAGCAACCGCGCCGCGCTCACCCACAAAGTCGGTTACGCGCTGCGCCACCCCGAGCGCGTCGCTCCCTACGTCCGCCGGGCCGGCCGCGATGCCTGGCTGCGGCTCAAGCACCCCGACCACGTCGGCTACTACCGGGCGGTGATGGCGTCCGACACCCGCCGCAACCCGGAGGCCGCGGTCGGCAGCCGGACCCACGACCGCTGGCTGGCGCTCGGGCAGATGCAGTTCGACTACCTGATCGAGCACGGGCTGCGCCCCGGGCACCGCATGCTCGACATCGGCTGCGGCAACCTGCGCGGCGGCTGGCGCTTCATCGACCACCTCGACACTGGCCACTACTACGGCATCGACATCTCGCCGGACATCCTGATCGCCGCCAAGAGGACACTCACCGAGCGCGGACTGCAGGACAAGCTGCCCCACCTGACCATCACCGGCGACCTCACGCTGGACTTCCTGCCCGACGACCACTTCGACGTCGTCCACGCGCACAGCGTCTTCTCCCACTCGCCGTTGAACGTCATCGACGAGTGCCTCGCGCACGTCGGCCGCGTCCTGACGGACACCGGGTTCTTCGACTTCACCTTCGACCGCACGGAGGGCACCGAACACCAGGTACTGCGCGAGGACTTCTACTACCGCACCGAGACCCTGCTCGCCCTGGCCCGCAGGCACGGCCTGCACGCGCGGTTCATGGAGGACTGGGAGAAGCGCCCGCACGGCCAGTCCAAGATCCGCGTCAGCCGCTCGCCCCTGCCGGCGTAGCCCACCACGGCCTTCGCGGCCGTAGGACCGGACGACGCGTCCGGTCCTACGGCCGCGAAGCCGTCCGGTCCTAAGGCCGGGGGTCGGTGCGCCGCCACGCGGGACGGGCGTCCGCGCCGCGGCGGCCGGCCGCGGCGGCGCAACGGGGACAGACCCGGCGCACCTCGTCGGCCGCGCCACCGGACTCGGGCAGCACGTCGGCCCAGCCGACGGACGGGAAGCGGGACAGCTGCGACCGGTGCAGGGACAGCCCGCACACGGTCTGGTTCATGCCCTGTTCCCACGCGTGCACCTCACCGGCCGGCAGCCAGCGGTTGTCCTCCGCGTCCCACCAGCGGCCCGAGGCCGCCACCTCGTAGCGCCGTCTCCTGGCCATCGCCCCGGCCCGCCGCCTTTCCTCCGCCGCGTACGCGCTGTCCCGCCCGTCCCGAGTGCCCCGCGCCCGCGCCGGCCACACCCGCGTACCGCCTCCTGTGTGATCACTCCGCACGCCCCGCCCGTTTCGGTCGTTCCGTCTGCTTAACATGCGGGGTCCGCGCACCACGGGTCGGCGTCACCGCACGCCCGGGCCCGGGCGCGGACCGCGCACACCGGCTCTCCCGACGCGAGGACCCGTGCCGGCGTGCGCGGAGCGACCGCCCGGGGCACACCCGGCTCCCCGTGCCGCCCGCCCACGGACCGCCCGCCCCGTACGAGAGGACACCGGATGGCGCCCACCGGCCGTCACAGCGCACTGGCCGAGCACGCCTTCTCCCCGCACGACGCCGTGCTGCGCGCCGCCGCCGGGCACCTCGGCCGTCGGCGCTTCCTCACCGTCACCGCGGCGGCCGCCGCGCTCGCCTTCACCACCAACCTGCCGGCCCGGGGCGCGGTCGCCGCCCGCGAGCGCACCGCCCGGATCACCAAGGACCCCTTCACCCTCGGCGTCGCCTCCGGTGACCCGCTGCCGGGCTCGGTGCTGCTGTGGACCCGGCTGGCGCCCGAACCCTTCCTGGAGGACGGCGGGATGGGCACCGAGCGGGTCGCGGTCGAGTGGGAGGTGGCCCTCGACGACCGCTTCGCGGGCGTCCTGTTCCGGGGCACCGCCGACGCCCACGCCGAGTACGCCCACAGCGTGCACGTCGACGTCGCGGGCCTGACACCGGGCACCGAGTACTACTACCGCTTCCGGACCGGGCCCTGGACCAGCCCGACGGGCCGCACCCGCACCGCGCCCGCGCCGGGCAGTGACCCGGGCGCCCTGAGGCTGGCCGCCGTCGCCTGCCAGGCCTACCAGGACGGCTACTACACCGTGCACCGGCACCTCGCCGAGGACGACGTCGACCTGGTCTTCCACCTCGGCGACTACCTCTACGAGTACGCGGTGAACCCGGCGGGCGGCGAGCGCCGCTACACGGACATCACGCTGCCCGACGTGTTCGACCGCGAGACCATGACGCTCGCCGACTACCGGCTGCGCTACTCGCTCTACAAGAGCGACAAGGACCTCCAGGCCGCGCACCACGCCCATCCCTTCGTCGTCACCTGGGACGACCACGAGACGGAGAACAACTACGCCGGCGGCGTCCCGGAGAACGCCGTGCCGCCCGCCGAGTTCCTGCTGCGCCGGGCCGCCGCCTACCGTGCGTACTGGGAGAACCAGCCGCTGCGCGCCGCACAGCTGCCCCAGGGCCCCGACGCGCGGCTGTACCGCCGGCTGCACTGGGGCACGCTCGCCCAGTTCGACGTCCTGGACACCCGCCAGTACCGCTCCGACCAGGCGTACGACGACCGCCCGCACGCCCCCGGGCCCGAGTCCGACGACCCGGCGCGCACCCTCACCGGGGCCGCGCAGGAGAAGTGGCTGATCGACGGCTGGCGGAACTCGACGGCGCTGTGGAACGTCATGCCGCAGCAGGTCTGCTTCTCCCAGCGCAGGTTCGACGTGACCGCCGACGCCGCGCTCTCCATGGACGCCTGGGACGGCTACCGGGCATCCCGCGACCGGGTCGTCGCCGGGGCGAAGGCGGCCGGGGCCGACAACTGGCTGATCCTCACCGGCGACGTGCACGTGGCGTACGCCTTCGACGTCAAGGACGACTTCGACGACCCCTCGTCCCGGACCCTCGGTACGGAGGTCACCTGCACCTCCGTCGCCAGCGGCCGGGACGGCGTGGAGCAGCCCGCCAACTGGGACACGTACATGCGGGCCAACCCGCACCTGAAGTTCTACGACGGCAGGCGCGGCTACGTCCGCGCCGAACTCGGCCACCGGGCGGCCCACCTGGACTTCAGGACGGTCCCCGCCGTCAGCACACCCGGCGCGCCCGTCACCACGGCCGCGTCCTTCGTCACCGAGGCGGGCGCCCCGGGGCTGCACCCGGCCTGAGCCGGGCGCGACGGACACGCGCGCGTACTGCACTTGGCACCCAAAGGGTCCCCCATCGCGGGAAAGACGCCTGGGCCCGGCATCGCCGCAGATCTTTCCGGCAAGTCCTGTGACTTCGCCGCGGTCTCACAGCGACCCACGGTCACCACCGTTTCCGCCGCTGTTTTCCGCTGTCTCGCACAGCCCTCGAAGGAGGCACATCGCATGGTCGGCAGACATGCCGCGCGCACCCGCCGCGCCGCCCTGACCGCGCTCGGCGCGCTCGCCCTGACCGCGCTCCCCTCGGCCGCGACGGCCGCGCCGCCGCCCGCGCCGGGACCGCTGCCCACCGCCGCCCAGACGCTCGGCGCCGACAAACCGTCCGCGCAGGTGCTGCGCGCGATGGAGCGCGACCTCGGCCTGACG
Source organism: Streptomyces sp. NPDC093586 (assembly GCF_044764905.1). Classification (NCBI taxonomy): domain Bacteria; kingdom Bacillati; phylum Actinomycetota; class Actinomycetes; order Kitasatosporales; family Streptomycetaceae; genus Streptomyces; species Streptomyces sp. NPDC093586. The sequence goes on from NZ_JBIWJA010000027.1 coordinate 24,783, forward strand.
CCGGACCAGGCGACGGCCCGGCTGGTCAACGAGGCGGAGGCCGGCACCCGTGCGGGGCGGCTGCGCAACACGCTGGGTGACCGCTTCGCCGGGGCCTGGGTGAGCGGCGCGACCTCCGCCGAGCTGACCGTCGCCACCACCGACGCCGCCGACACCGGCGCGATCCGGGCACAGGGCGCCAAGGCGGCGGTCGTCGAGAAGCCGCTGGCCGAGCTCGCCGCGGTGAAGCGGAAGCTGGACGCCGCCGCCGTCCGGACCGGGGCCGCCGAGACGCCGGTCTGGTACGTCGACGTGAAGACCAACCGGGTCGTGGTCCAGGCGACCGGGGAGGCGGCCGCGGCGGCCTTCGTCGAGGCCGCCGGCGTCGGTGCCGAGAACGTGGGCGTCCGGGTGTCCCCGAACCGGCCGCGGGTGCTGAAGGACCTCGTCGGCGGCGACGCCTACTACATCGACGCCCAGGCCCGCTGCTCCATCGGCTTCTCCGTCACCAAGGACCGGCAGCAGGGATTCGCCACGGCCGGTCACTGCGGCAGGCCGGGCGCGAAGACCACCGGGTACGACCAGAGCGCCCAGGGCACCTTCCAGAGCTCCACCTTCCCCGGCAAGGACATGGCCTGGGTGGCCGTCAACGCCGACTGGAGCGCCACGCCCGACGTCAAGGCGCAGGACGGGCAGAAGGTGCAGATCGCCGGCTCGGTGGAGGCGCTCGTCGGGGCGTCGGTGTGCCGTTCCGGGTCCACCACCGGCTGGCACTGCGGCACGGTCCGCCAGCACGACACGAGCGTCCGCTACGCCGAGGGCACCGTCGACGGGCTGACCGAGACCACGGTGTGCGCCGAACCCGGCGACTCCGGCGGCCCCTTCGTCGCGGGCGCCCAGGCGCAGGGCACCACGTCGGGCGGCTCGGGCGACTGCACCAGCGGCGGCACCACCTTCTACCAGCCGGTCAACCCGCTGCTCGGCGACTTCGGTCTCACCCTGACGACCACGTCCGCCACGGCCCAGGCGCCCGCGCCGCAGGACAACGCGTCGGCGGACGCGTGGGCCGCCGGCCGGGTCTACCAGGTCGGTGCCACGGTGTCCCACGCGGGTGTGCGGTACCGGTGCCTGCAGAACCACCAGGCACAGGGCGCCTGGTCGCCGGAGAGCACGCCGGCCCTGTGGCAGCGCGTGTGACGGACCGCGGCACGCCTGACGGGCGCGCTCCGGGCGCGGGTCACCCCTCGCCCGGAGCGCGCCCGTCGTCCCTCGGCGAGGAACGCGTAGGCGGTGGCGATGAACGGGTCGCGGGCGCGGAAGCGGCGGGTGCACACCGCGGCCAGGGCCGTGCCGGTGTCGGGGCGGAAGCCGAGGAACGCCCGTCGGCCGAGGGCGGTCCCGCTGTGGAAGTACATCGATCCGCCGTCGGTGGGGTGCCGCCGTCGGTGGGGTGCCGCCGCCCGCTCGCGCGTGGTCTCCGCTCCGAAGAGCGGAGACCACGTCCGAAGCGAGGTCCAGCACCGTGCCCTGGAGAAGGGCCGACGTGCTCGACTGCTCCGTCTCACTGCTCCCGTCGGTCCGTCAGCCCTTCTTCGGGCGGGGGCCGGGGGCGACAGCGGCAGGTGTCCGCCGCCGGACTGCAGGGCCGGAGCGGTGCGCTCGCGGCTGTCGCGGAAGACTCCGTCGAGCTCCGCGGGGTCGAGCGCCGCTTCGATGTCGATGTTCTGGGTGACTTCCTCGAGCACCTTGTCGTTGGAAGGCATTTCACCATCTCCTCCGGTAGCCAAAGGCCTTCGCACCACAGGCGCCCGCGGAGTCGCAAAGCATGCATTTCTTCACAGAAAACGCAAAAGAAGTTTCCCTTGATAATTCGAACATTCAGGACGCGTTGCGGACCACGCGCAGCGTCCGGACCGACGGGTCGGCGGCGTCCGGGATCAGCACGCCGTGCTCGACGCCGCTGCACAGGTAGTCGAGGACCTCGTCGGTGATGACCTCGCCGGGGGCGATCACGGGCACGCCCGGCGGATAGGGACTGACCGTCTCCGCGCAGACGCGCCCGGCGGCCCGTTCGGCCGGCACGTGCTCCGCCTCGGCGAAGAACGCGGCACGCGGCAGCATGGCCTGTTCCAGCTCCAGGGCCGAGGGTTCGGGCAGGTGGACGGGCGGGCGGCGCTCGATGGAGCCGGCCCCGTCGACGAGTGCGCGCAGGGCGCCCAGCAGGACCTCCTCCGTGTGGTCGTCGTCGGCGTGGGTGACCGAGGCGCTGATCCGGCAGGTGTCGGAGCCACCGAGGTCCACGTGGCAGTGGTCCCGCACCCATTCGGTCGCCTGCATGCCGCTGATGCCCAGCTCCCGCACGTCGATCACGATCTTGAGAGGGTCGTAGGCCGCGGCGAGTCCCGCGTCGACGACCTCCTGTCCCATGGGCCGCAGGCCGGGGAGGTCCCCGGCCGCCGCCCGGATCCGCTCCGCGCGGCGCAGGGCGGCGTCCAGCAGGCTGTGGCCCTGTTCGACCATCTGCCGGCGCCAGCCGTCGAGCGTGGCGTACACCAGCGACGAGGCGCTCGTCGTGCCCAGCAGGTCCTCGCGCTGCGCCAGCACCTCGGGCGACACCCGGTCGTACTGGAGGTGGAAGACGGAGCTCTGCTCGATGGCGCCGCCCATCTTGTGGACGCTGGTCACCACCAGGTCGGCCTCGGCGTCCATCCCCCAGGCGGGCAGGGCGGGATGGAAGGGCAGATGGGCGCCCCAGGCCTCGTCCACGATGAGGGGCACGTCGTACTCGTGGCACACCCGGGCCACGCCGGCGATGTCCGCGCAGGTGCCCCAGTCGGTGGGCGTGATCAGCAACATGCCCTTGGCGTCCGGGTGTTCCTCCAGTTTGCGGCGTACGTCGTCCGGCTCGGGCGGGTGGGCGAGGTGCCGTTCGCCGTCGAACTTCGGGTGCACCCAGACCGGTTCGACGCCGTTGACGACGACCGCCGCGACCACCGCCTTGTGCGCGTTGCGCGACAGCAGCAGCTTCTCGCCGGGGCCGGCCACGGCCAGCATGGCGGTCTTGACCGACAGGGAGCTGCCGCAGGTGGAGAAGAAGGCCCGGTCGGCGCCGACGGCGTCCGCCATCAGCTCCTGGGCCTGACCGATCACCCCCTGGGACTGGCGGCGGTCGTCGAGGCCGTTGAGGGAGAGGACGTCCGAGCGGAACACGTCCATCCCGACGATCTCCGCGACCCTCGGATCGGCCCCGCGTCCCTGCTTGTGTCCCGGCGGGCCGTAGGCGATGTCGCCCCGGCGCCGGAAGTCCTGCAGCGCCTCCAGTACGGGCGCCCGTGAGTGATCCATCGTTCCTCCCACGTCGGTTCGGGGGCGCCGTCCGTCCGTGGTCGACGGCTCCGCGGCGCATGGGAACGTATTGCACCCACCCGGCTGCCGAAACCCGGTGCGTGTCATGGCACCCGGACGGTGGCACCCGCACAGCACGGACCGTCAGAACCCCCGACACGAGGAGGCCGCGTGGCCCGCACACTCGACGACGTCCACCAGGAGATCCGCCAGGAGGTGGCAGGCCGGACCGGGGCGCTGTGGGACGTCGCCCTGCGGCTGCACGCCGACCCCGAGTACGCGTTCGCCGAACACCGGGCGGCGGCCCTGCTCACGGGTGAGCTGGAGGGCGCCGGATTCGCGGTCGAGCGCGGTACCGCGGGGCTGCCGACCGCGTTCGTCGCCCGCTCGGGCGAGGGCCGCCCCACCGTGGCGCTGCTGCTGGAGTACGACGCCCTGCCCGGCCTCGGTCACGCCTGCGGGCACCATCTCATCGCGGCGGCGGGTCTGGGCGCGGCGCTCGCGCTGCACGCCGTCCTGGGCGGCTCGGCCGGCTGTGTGAAGGCCGTGGGCACGCCCGCCGAGGAGGGCGGGGGCGGGAAGGCCGTCGAGGTGGACGCCGGGGTGTTCGACGGGGTGGACGCGGCGCTGATGTTCCACCCGGGGGTGTACGACTGGCGGCGGGCGCCGCTGACCGCGCAGGTGCAGTACCGGGTGGCCTTCCACGGGCGGGCCGCCCATCCGACGGGCAACCCGACCGAGGGCATCGACGCGCTCGCGGCCCTCGTGGAGCTGTTCAACGTCCTGGCCGTGGTCGGCCGACGGCTGCCGGAGGCCTCCCACGTGCAGGGCATCGTGACGCACGGGGGCACCGCCACGAACATCGTCCCCGAGTTCGCCGAGGGGCGGTTCGGGCTGCGGGCGGCCACCTCGCGGGCGCTGGACGAGCTGATCGGGCAGCTGCGCGAGTGCGCGGAGGGTGTCGCCCGGGCGACCGGTACGCGGGCCGAGGTGGAGCGTGCCACGGTCCGCTACGACCACTTCCGGGACAGCGGGGTGCTGTCCGACCGGTTCGCCGGGCACCTGTCCGCGGCGGGGATCACGCTGACGCCCCCGGTGCCGGGCGTGTACCTGGGCTCCTCGGACATCGGCAACGTCAGCACGCGCGTGCCCGCCATCCACCCCTTCGTCGCGATCATGGGCGAGGACGGCTCCGACCACACCCCCGAGTTCGCCGCGGCCGGCGCCTCGGAGCGGGCCCGCGAGGTGCTGCTCGCCGCGACCGGGGCGCTGGCGTGCACGGCCGCCGACGTGCTGCTGCGCCCGGACCTGCGCGAGGCGGCCTGGGCGCGGCACCGCGCGGCGGAGGCGACGGAGGGCTGATCCGCCGCCTCGGCGGACGCGCCGGTCCGGACCTCGTCGTCGCCGCGGACGCGTCCGTTCAGGTTCCGGAATCCTCGTCGCGGGGGCCGTCCGCCCGGTCCGCGTCCTGTGTCTCGACGCCCTTCAACGGCTCACCGGCGGTCGTGCCGCGCTTCGGCCGGTAGCCCTCGTCGGCGGTCGCCGTGCCCGGCACCGTGCGTTCGCGGGCCTGGCTCTCGGAGCCCGAGTGCGCCCCCGGTTCGTCGCTGCGCGCACGGGAGTACCGGTCGCCCCGGCGGTCCTCGTGGTTCTTGTCGCCGGTCATCTCCGCACCTCCGGTCTGCGTTCGGCTGGTGGTGTCGGGTTCCCCCGGGTCGGAGGGGGAAACGACGGTCCCGAAGGACGCGGAGCCGCTCGGAGGGGAGCCGCTGTCCCAGCCGTGCACCCCGGCGGCACAGCGGCGCAGGTCCTCGGTCTCCTCTTCCGTGGTCGACGGCCGTTTCCCGCCCACGGCCCCTCCCCGCTGCCCGGTGCGCACCGCGCCGGGGCGGTCGCGCCCGGCGGCCCCGGCGGCCCCGTCGGCCGGGTGCCCGGCGGTGCCCACCGGACGCCCTCGGTCCTCACGCGCGCCGCAGGCGCCACACGTTGTCGTCGCGGTGGCCCTCGACGCCCTCGGGCGAGGTGCTGGGCCGGCGGACGGTCTCCTTGGTCTGCACGGTCCACTCACCGGCCGGCAGCGCGAGCTCGTCGAGGACCGAGTCCAGGGTGGGGAAGACGGCCTCGAAGGGCGGTTCGGTCTGCCACGAGGGCCAGCCGGCGTGCAGGACGACCAGCAGCGTGCCGCCGTCCGCGACGGCGTTCGCCGCGCCGCTGAGGACCGCCCGCTGGTCGAGGGCCACCGGCGACTGGAGGTAGTGGGCGCTCACCAGGTCGAAGGAGCCCTCGGGGAACGAGCGTCCCAGCTCGTGGCGCTCCCAGACGACGCGGTCGCCGACCCCTGCCTCGGCGGCGTGCGCGGCGGCGCGTTCGAGCGCCGTGGCGGAGATGTCCACGCCGGTGACGCGCCAGCCGCGCCCGGCCAGCCACACGGCGTCCGCTCCCTCGCCGCATCCCAGGTCGAGCGCGGTCCCGGGGGTGAGGTCGCCCGCCTCCCGGACCAGCAGTGCGTTGGGACGGCCGCTCCAGACACGGCCGGTGTCGCGATAGCGGGCCTCCCAGAAATCGGCGGCCGGGATGGGTGCGGGCATGTCGGTCATGCGTGCCTCCTGTGGGACGGACGCGGTCGTCTGCTCGGCCGGGCCCGCGAGAGGCGCGGCCCGTCCTGCACCAGGCTGCACCCGCTCCCGCCGCGACGGCGAACGGCTTTGCCGGAACGGCAAACGCACCGCCCTCCTGCGGCCGCGCGCGTCAGCGCAGGGCGGTGGACCCGGGCTCCGATGCCTCGCCGCCGCGCACCCACACGTTCCGCGCGAAGGGGATGTCGATGCCCGCCTCGTCCAGGGCGTCCTTGACGCGGCGGCGCAGTTCGCGGGTGACGCCCCACTGCTGGAGCGGCACGGTCCTGACCGCGACGCGCACCACGACCCCGTCGGGGTCGAGGGACTGCACGCCCCACACCGAGACGTCCTCCAGCAGCAGGTCCGCGAAGTCCGGGTCCTCGCGCAGCGTGCGGCCGGCGTCCTCGAGGACGCGGTAGACGGTGTCGAGGTTCGCGTCGTAGGTCACGGCGACGTCCAGGACGGCGCGGGCCCATTCCTGGCTGTCGTTGCGGACGCGCAGGATCTCGCCGTTGCGGATGTGCCACAGACCGCCGTTGAGGTCGCGCACGTGCGTCAGGCGCAGGCCGACGTGCTCCACCTCGCCGACGGCCTCCCCCAGGTCGACCGAGTCGCCGACGCCGTACTGGTCCTCGATCATGATCAGCAGGCCGGACAGGTAGTCGGCGACCAGGCTCTGCGCGCCGAAGCCGATCGCCAGGCCGACGACTCCGGCGCTGGCCAGCAGCGGACCGAGCGCGATGCCCACCTGGTCGAGCACCATGGCGACGCCGACCATGAACAGCACGATGGTCACGGCGCTGCTGAGCACCGAGCCGATGGTGCGGGCCCGCTGCTCGCGCCGCTGCCTCACCCGGGTGCGGTCGCGGTGCAGGACGGCGGGGCCTCGGCCGGACCACCGCGAGCGGGTGCGCTCGGGGGCGCCGGCCGGCGGTTCCAGTACGCGTTGCACGACCCGGGTGATGGCCCGCTTCGCCATCACGCGCACCACCAGCAGGACCACGACGATGAGGGCGATGCGCAGCGGTACTCCGACCAGCGCGGTGGTGTGATCGCCCGCCCAGTCCGGCCACGAGGCCGCCAGGTGTGGTCCCGTGGCCGTCCCGGTGGGTGCGGTTGCGTGCGTCATCGCCTCACGTGCTCCGTTCCTCGGCGTGTGTCTCCTGTGCCGTCGGCCCCGCCTACCCGCGGGGCGCTCGGACATGACACGGGAGCATGTCCCGACCCACTCGTGCGGTCGGTCCGTATATGCGCCATATGTCCGACGGTCGCGTCATCTTCACGGTGCCCGGGCCCATCACCGGCGCCGCTCCGGGCATCCGCGAGGAAGTCACTCACAGCGGAGGGGGCCTGCGGCGTGGTCACCGTTGCCGTCCTGCTGCTGCCCGGACTCGGGCTGCTGCTGTTCACCATGACGTGGCTGGAGGACAGGCTCTTCCGTGACACGCGACCGGCCCGGCACGCCCGGCGCCGACGGCACCTGCGGCTCGTACCCGGGGGCAGGGCCGGCGCGGGAGCGGGCCGGGGTCCGGCGCCGGCCGGGCGGTCCCCGGCCTCAGCGGACCGGGACGCCGCCTGACCCCGAGGCCGCCGGCAGGGCTCGCGGACGCGCCCCGCGCCGCTCGGGCCGCCAGGTGGACACCAGGGCGGCGGCGAGCAGCAGTTCGGCGATGTCACCGCCGTAGTACATGATCTCCGCCCCCTGCCGGACCTGGTCGACCGGTGCGTGGATGTGGACGAAGAACCCGCCGTACATCGCCTGGGCGATCAGGGCGTGGGCGGCGATCGCGATGCCGAGGTACACGAGCCGGGCCTTCACGCCCGGACGCCCGGGCGCCGGATCGGGGCCCGCCACGGCGTGGGCGAAGAGGCATCCGGACGCCAGGAAGTGGGCGTTCATCAGCCCGTGCCCGGCCGGATGGCCCATGGCCGCGTCGTAGAGCGGGGTGAAGTACAGCAGGCCCAGGGTGCCGGTGCTCAGGGCGAGCGCCACGGCGGGGTGGGTGACGCGGCGGACGGGGCGGCCGTGCAGCAGCGTGGTCACCCGGCGGGCGTGGGACGGCGGCAGGGCGCGGAGCAGCAGGGTGACCGGCGCGGCCAGGACCAGGAGCAGGGGCGCGTACATGCCGATGAGCATGTGCTGGGCCATGTGCCCCCGGAAGTCGGTGTGCGCGGCCGGCCCCAGCGGTGGCAGCAGGGCCGCGGCGAGCAGCGCCGCCCCGCCGAGGAACGACGCCGACCGCAGGCCGCTCCAGCCCAGCGCGGGGTTACGGCGCCGGACCCGGCGTACGGCGAGCAGGTAGGCGGCGGTGACGGCCGGCAGGACCAGCAGGATCAGCAGGACGGTCAGGGTCGTCCCGGTGACCGGCACGGCGTCACCGGCCGGACCGTGGTGGTGCGGGGAGTGCGCGTGGTCCGCCGGCCCCATCAGGCGCGGCCCCCGGCCCGCCCGGCGTCTCGGTGGGCGCCAGGGTCGAAGGGCCGGCCCCCACGCTGGAGCAGATGACCTGCGACCAGGAACAGGGCGCCCAGGACGAGGAACCCGGCGTCCCACCATGCCTGGTGGGGGCCGCCGTGGACGTGATGGATGCCCAGGATCTGGTGGTCCAGGAGCCCTTCGACCAGGTTGAACACTCCCCAGCCCGCCAGGATCCAGCCCCACAGCACCCGGGAGGTCCACACCGCCCGCCGGTTGTGCGTGACCCGGGAGTACAGCAGGGCCAGGCCCAGCAGCACGGCGATCCAGCACACGGCGTGGAAGATGCCGTCCCACACGGTGTTCATCTCCAGGCCGGAGACGGTCTGCGGGTCGTAGTACTTCACTCCGACGCGGTCGTGGTCGGTGCTGGTGAGCATGTGGTGCCACTGCAGGAGCTGGTGGAGCAGGATGCCGTCGACGAAGCCGCCGAGACCGATCCCGAGGGCGATGCCGGGCAGCCGGATGCTGTTCGGCGCCGTCGCGGCGGCTCGGGTCTCGCCTGTCGTGGTGGCCATCGCCTGTTCTCCGTCCCGTCGGCGGGTGCGCGGACCTTCCGGAACACGGTTTCCCCGATCAGCCGTGCGACGCCACCCGACGGCCGGATCCTTCCGCCGTTCTGCGTCACGTCCTCCGCCACCCGTGCCCTCGCGCCCGTCGTAGGGTGAGGAGGCGAACGGGTGATCACCGACGGCCGCGACGCCGGCCGGACCGAGGAGACGCATGGACACCGGACAACAGGACGACGCGGGCGCGGAGTTCGTCACCTTCTGGCAGGAGCGCCGGGTGTGCTTCCTGTCGACGCCGCGCGCCGACGGCAGCCCGCACCTGGTCCCGGTCGGTGTGACGTACGACCACGCCACCCGCACGGCACGCGTCATCACGAGCCGGGACACCGCGAAGGTGCGCCATGTCGAGCGGGCCGGCAAGGCCACGGTCGCCGTGAGCCAGGTGGACGGCCGGCGCTGGTCCACGCTGGAGGGTGTGGCGACCGTACGGGACGACGCCGACGCGGTCCGGGACGCGGAGGCCCGGTACGCGGCCCGCTACCGGCAGCCGCGGGAGAACCCGGCACGGGTCGTCATCGAGATCGACGTGCGCCGCTTCCTCGGCACGGTACGGCCCGGCCGGGACGCGCGCACGGCGGGCGACGGCCCGGCCGGGTGAGGCGGTCGGGCCTCGCCACGCGATCGGCGTAAAGAGGGGGCGCATCCGGCCACCGCACGCCCATGACGGCCCGTTCGGGGGAAGAGGTCGGTACGACGGCTGCCCCACGAGAGACGGAACCCCATGAGTGAGGAAAACGAAGGACACGGCGGCGCGGACGGTGACGGACCGGCGCGGGGCCGTTGCCTGGTCACCGGCGCCACGGGGTACATCGGCGGCCGGCTCGTGCCGGAGCTCCTCGCCGCCGGGCACGCGGTGCGCTGCCTGGCCCGCTCCCCGCACAAGCTGCGCGACCACCCCTGGGCGCAGGACGTGGAGGTGGCGCGGGGGGACGTCATGGACGCGGACTCGGTGGCCCGGGCGATGGAGGGCGTCGACGTCGCCTACTACCTGGTGCACGCGCTGGGCACCGGCCGGGACTTCGAGGCGACCGACCGGCGGGCCGCCCGCGTCTTCGCCGAGCGGGCGAGGGCGGCGGGGGTGCGCCGCATCGTCTACCTCGGCGGTCTCACCCCGCCGGGCGTACCGGAGGACGAGCTGTCGCCGCATCTGAGGTCGCGGGCGGAAGTGGGCCGCATCCTGCTGGCCTCCGGTGTGCCCACGACCGTCCTGCGGGCCGCCGTGATCATCGGCTCGGGCTCGGCCTCCTTCGAGATGCTGCGCTACCTCACGGAGCGGCTGCCGGTGATGGTCACGCCCAGCTGGGTCCACACCCGCATCCAGCCGGTCGCCGTCCGGGACGTGCTGCGCGCCCTCGTCGGCAGCGCGCGCATGCCGGACGACGTCAGCCGCGCCTTCGACGTCGGCGGGCCCGACGTCCTCACCTACCGGGACATGATGCTGCGCTACGCGGAGATCGCCGGGCTTCCGAGACGGCTGATCCTCCCGGTGCCGGTGCTCACCCCCGGCCTGTCCAGTCACTGGGTGGGCCTGGTCACCCCGGTGCCGGCGTCCATCGCGCGTCCGCTCACCGAGTCGCTGCGGCACGAGGTGGTGTGCCGGGAGAACGACATCGAGCGGTACGTGCCGCCGCCGCCCGGCTGTCCGCTCGGTTTCGACGACGCCCTGCGGCTGGCGCTGCGCCGGGTGCGGGAGGCGCGGGTCACCACCCGGTGGTCGTCCGCGTCCGTGCCGGGCACACCCAGCGATCCGCTGCCCACCGACCCCGACTGGGCGGGCGGCAGCCTCTACACGGACGACCGCGAGCTGACCGTCGACGCCCCGCGCGAGGCGCTGTGGCGGGTGATCGAGGGCATCGGAGGCGACAACGGCTGGTACTCCTTCCCGCTCGCCTGGGCGGTACGGGGCCGGCTGGACCGGCTGGCCGGCGGGGTGGGCCTGCGCCGCGGCCGACGCGACGCCGCCCGGCTGCGGGCGGGGGACTCGCTGGACTTCTGGCGGGTGGAGGAGATCCTCCCCGGTCGGCTGCTGCGGCTGCGTGCCGAGATGCGGCTGCCGGGCCTGGCCTGGCTGGAGATGTACGCCGGGACCGACGACGCCGGCCGGACGCGGTACCGCCAGCGGGCCCTGTTCCATCCGCACGGGCTGGCGGGCCAGGCCTACTGGTGGAGCGTGTGGCCGTTCCACGCCGTCGTGTTCGGCGGTATGGCCCGCAACATCGCCCGGGCCGCCGCCCGGGACCACGGCCCCGCCCCGGAGCGGCCACCCGCCTGAGGCCCGCCAGATGTTTCTGGCGGTGCGGTCTCACGGAGTGTCAGGACGGCGGGTGGCAGCCCCGGTTCCCGCGTCCGACAGGCCGTGGGAACCGCTCCGCGCGGGTCCCCGACCGGGGCGGGCCGCGCACCGCCACCGCGCCACCGTGCCGTGGGGCGGCGGGGGGGGGGGGGGGGCCCGCCCCCCGGGGGCCCCCCCCGGGGGGGGGGGGGGGTTGGGGGGGGGGGGGGGGGGGGGGGGGGCCCGGCGGGGGCCCCGGGCGGCCGCGCCCGGCCCCCCCCGGCCCCCCCCCGCCCCCGGGGGGGGGCCCCCCCCCCCCCCCCCCCCCCCCGGGGGGGGGGGGGGGGGGCGGGGCGCCGGCCCCCGGCACGGGTCAGGCACCGACGTAGGCCGCGAGGTGTTCTCCGGTGAGGGTGGAGCGGGCGGCGACGAGGTCGGCGGGGGTGCCCTCGAAGACGATCCGGCCTCCGTCGTGGCCGGCCCCCGGCCCGAGGTCGATGATCCAGTCGGCGTGGGCCATGACCGCCTGGTGGTGCTCGACGACGATGACGGACCTGCCGGAGTCGACGAGCCGGTCCAGCAGACCGAGCAGCTGCTCGACGTCGGCGAGGTGGAGGCCGCTGGTCGGCTCGTCGAGGACGTAGACGAACCGGTCGCCGCCCTTGTCGGCCATGTGGGTGGCCAGTTTGAGCCGCTGCCGCTCGCCGCCGGACAGCGTGGTGAGCGGCTGGCCGAGGGTGAGGTAGCCGAGGCCGACGTCGGCGAGCCGCTCGAGGATCCGGTGCGCGGCGGGCGTACGCGCCTCGCCGGCGCCGAAGAACTCCGCGGCCTCGGTCACCGGCATGGCGAGCACCTCGCTGATGTCCCGGCCGCCGAGGCGGTACTCCAGCACCGACGCCTGGAACCGCTTGCCCTCGCAGTCCTCGCAGGGGGTGGCGACGCCGGCCATCATCGCCAGGTCGGTGTAGAGGACGCCGACGCCGTTGCAGGTGGGGCAGGCGCCCTCGGAGTTGGCGCTGAACAGGGCGGGCTTGACGCCGTTGGCCTTCGCGAACGCCTTGCGGATCGGGTCGAGCAGTCCGGTGTAGGTCGCCGGGTTGCTCCGCCGCGAGCCCTTGACGGGACTCTGGTCGACCGAGACGACGTCCGCACCGGCGGGGACCGAGCCGTGGATCAGCGAGCTCTTGCCGGACCCCGCCACGCCGGTGACCACGCAGAGCACGCCGAGCGGGATGTCGACGTCGACGTCCCGCAGGTTGTGCGTGTTCGCGCCGCGGATCTCCAGCGCGCCGGTCGGCTTGCGCACACTCTCCTTGAGGCGGGCCCGGTCGTCGAGGTGGCGGCCGGTGATCGTGCCGCTGGCCCGCAGCCCCTCGACGGTGCCCTCGAAGCAGACGGTGCCACCGGCCGCGCCGGCGCCGGGGCCGAGGTCGACGACGTGGTCGGCGACGGCGATGACCTCCGGCTTGTGCTCCACGACGAGCACCGTGTTGCCCTTGTCCCGCAGCCGCAGCAGCAGACCGTTCATGCGCTGGATGTCGTGGGGGTGCAGGCCGACGGTGGGCTCGTCGAAGACGTACGTGACGTCGGTGAGCGAGGAGCCTAGGTGGCGGATCATCCTGACGCGCTGGGCCTCGCCGCCCGACAGCGTGCCGGCCGGCCGGTCGAGGGAGAGGTAGCCCAGCCCGATCTCCACGAACGAGTCGAGGGTGTGCCGCAGCGCGTCCAGCAGCGGTGCGACCGACGGTTCGTCGAGGGAGCGGACCCATTCGGCGAGGTCGCGGATCTCCATGGCGCAGGCGTCGGCGATGGAGATCTTCCCGATCCGCGAGTTCCGGGCGCCCTCGCTCAGGCGGGTGCCGTCGCACCCGGGGCACGTGGTGAAGGTGACGGCCCGCTCCACGAAGGCCCGGATGTGCGGCTGCATCGCCTCCTTGTCCTTGGACAGGAACGTCTTCTGGATCTTGGGGATCAGGCCCTCGTAGGTGAGGTTGACGCCGTTGACCTTCACCTTGACCGGCTCGCCGTACAGGAAGTCCCGCAGTTCCTTCTCGGTGTAGTCGCGGATCGGCTTGTCCGGGTCGACGAAGCCGGACTGGGCGTATACCTGCACGGTCCACTGGCTGTCCGACTTCCAGCCGGGGATGGTGAACGCGCCCTCGTTCAGCGACCTGGAGTCGTCGTAGAGCTGGGTGAGGTCGATGTCGGAGACCGTGCCCCGGCCCTCGCAGCGGGTGCACATGCCGCCGGTGCGCTCGTAGGTGGCCTTCACGGCCTTCTTGGCGCCGCGCTCGACGGTGATCGCGCCGCTCGCCCGCACCGAGGCGGTGTTGAAGGAGTACGCGCTGGGCGGGCCGATGCGCGGCTCGCCGAGCCGGCTGAACAGGATGCGCAGCATCGCGTTGGCGTCGGTGGCGGTGCCGACGGTGGAACGGGGGTCGCCGCCCATCCGCCGCTGGTCGACGCTGATCGCGGTGGTCAGGCCGTCCAGGACGTCGACCTCGGGCCGGGCCAGGGTCGGCATGAAGCCCTGCACGAAGGCGCTGTAGGTCTCGTTGATCAGCCGTTGCGACTCGGCGGCGATCGTGTCGAACACCAGTGAGCTCTTGCCGGATCCGGAGACCCCGGTGAACACCGTCAGGCGGCGTTTCGGTATCTCTATGCTGACGTCCTTGAGGTTGTTCTCCCGCGCGCCGTGCACGCGGATCAGGTCGTGGCCGTCGGCAGTGTGCGGCGCAGGCGGGCGCGTGTCGGTCCGCGTGGCCTTGCTCATGGTCTCTCCATCTGTCGTGCGGGGCCGGCTGCGCGGCCTCCGTCGGCATCCACTGGCTCGGTCTGCGAGCAGTATGTCCGGTCGTCGCGCACCGTCGGCGCGAAACGGCTCGACGACGTCCGTCGGCGCGGACCAGGTTGCCGACGGGGGCGCGGTCGCACAGGCCGTACGGCTGCCCGGCCGGTCCCTGACCGGTCCGGTCCGCCGCCGGCCGCCGCGACCGGCTCCGGGGTGGCTCGGCCCGTCCGGGCCGTGGGAGACTCGCCGCATGGGACGGCCGACACTCGACGACCTGGTCCGGCTGCGGCGGGCGCGCGACCGGATGGACCGGGACTACGCCGAACCGCTGGACGTCCCCGCGCTGGCGCGGGAGGCCCTGATGTCACCGGGGCACTTCTCCCGCAGTTTCCGCGCCGCGTTCGGCGAGACGCCCTACAGCTATCTGATGACCCGCCGCGTCGAGCGGGCCAAGGCGCTGCTGCGGCGCGGCGACCTGACGGTGACCGAGGTCTGCTTCGAGGTCGGCTGTACGTCGCTGGGGTCGTTCAGCTCGCGTTTCACGGAGCTGGTCGGCGAGAGCCCGAGCGCCTACCGGGCCCGGGACCACGGCCCCGGTGCCGCCGTCCCGGCCTGTATGGCCAAGATCCACACGCGGCCGGTCAGAAAGAGAGAAGCGGGGCCCGCCGTGCGGCCGTAGCGTGAGCGGCATGGACATCAAGCTCTCCCAGTGCTTCATCGCCGTCGACGACCACGACCGGGCGATCGCCTTCTACCGCGACGTGCTCGGCCTCGAGGTGCGCGACGACGTCGGGTTCGAGGGGATGCGCTGGGTGACCGTCGGGTCGCCCGCGCAGCCGGACGTGAACATCGTCCTGGAACCGCCCGCCGCCGACCCCAATGTCTCACCGGCGGACAAGCGGGCCATGGCGGAGCTGATGGCCAAGGGCCTGCTGCGCGGCGTCATCTTCGCGACGGACGACTGCGACACCACCTTCGAGCGCGTCAGCGCCGCGGGCGCCGAGGTGCTGCAGGAGCCGATGGACCAGCCCTACGGCGTCCGCGACTGCGCGTTCCGCGACCCCGCCGGCAACCTGCTGCGCTTCACCCAGCCCCTCGGGACGTGAACCCCGCGATCCGGTTTCGGCGGTAACGGTTTGAGCCCCGCGCCGGGGGGCATTCGGCGTGCCAGGTGCTTGGGACGACAGGCCCGTCGCGGCGGTGGCCGTCGGTTCGCTCCTCGAAGCGCCCCCGGTGCCTTCCGTGACCGTTCGACCAGGTGAGACGGGAGGAAGCACACGCGATGAACAGCCGGAGCGACCGCACACGGCACGGCCGCGTCGACGGACGGCCTCCTCCCCGTCCGGTGCCGGCCGATGTCTGACCAGCCCCGCCCGACCTTCGCACGAGGGAGAACTCCCATGCTCATGGCCCACCCCGCCGTTCTGACCGACCTGCTCAGGCAGTACGCGTCCCTGCAGGCCCTGCACGCCGAGCACGGCACGCCCGAGGCCCGTCAGCGGCTGGAGGACGTGTCCTACACCCTGTGCATCGCCACCGGGACCCGGGACATCGACTCCGCCCTGGCGGCCGCCCGCCACCAGCTGCCCGGCGCCCGGCCGACGGACGACTCCGTCATCGCCTCGGCGTGACGGGCCTTCGGCCGGGGCCGGTTCGGCGGTGTCCGGCGGTCGCGGCGCGGTCGGGCGAGCGGGCGGCGGTGCCCGCCCGCGGAGGACGGGCCGCCGGACTCACGCGCCGTCCCGGCCGGCCGGGACGAGGACCAGCCGGCCCCTCACCGTGCCGGCCTCCAGTCGCCGGTGCGCCTCGGCCGTCATCGACAACGGCAGGCGGTCGGCGATGCGCGGGCGCCACGGGGTGTCGCGCAGGACGCTCACGACCCCTCCGGCCGCCTCGGCGAGGTCGGCGGTCGTGGCGTTGCTGATGGCGAAGCCCACGATGCTCGCGTCCTTGGTGTACAGGCGGCCCAACGGCAGGGCCGAGGGGCCGCCGCCCAGCCCGACCATGGCGACCAGGCGCCCGCCGTGCGCCAGCAGGTCGACGGAGTCGGCCAGCACGCCGTGCCCGGAGGTGTCGAGGTGCAGGTCGTATCCGCGGGGCGCGGCCCGGCGCAGGTGCTCGCCGAGCCCGGGCGCCCGGTGGTCGAGGACCTCCGCGGCGCCCAGGGCGCGGACCGCCGGGGCGTCCTCGGCACGCGCGGTCGCGATCACGCGGGCACCGGCCCGGGCGGCCAGTGCGACGGCGGCGCCGCCCACGTTGCCGGCCCCGCCGCCGACGTACACGGTCTCGCCGGACCTCAGCCTCCCGTGCCGGAACAGCGCGAGCCAGGCCGACGCCGCCGGGTGGGCGGCCGCGACGAGGTGCTCCCCGGCGATGCCGGGCGGTGCCGGGTAGAGCCGGTCGGCGGCGACCGTCGCGTACTCGGCGCAGGCCCCCTGCCGGCCCGCGTGGCCCAGGCTGTTGCACCACACCCGCTGCCCGGGCGTGAAGCCCGCCGCGCCGCTCCCGGTCTCCGCGACCTCGCCCACCAGGTCACGTCCGACGACGAAGGGGAACGGGAGCGGAGTGGCGTAGGCCCCGGACCGTACGAAGGTGTCCACGGGATCGACGGCGACGGCCTCGACGCGGACGAGCACGTCCGTGGGCCCGACGGGCGGCACGGGGAGCGTCCCGTACCGGATGGCGTCGGCCGGGCCGACGGCGTCGATGCAGGCGGCCCGCATCACGTCGGGGACTGCGCTGACCGGCATGGCTCCTCCTGGGGTCGGGGCGCGTCGGGTACGACGACGCCGTACCACCCGATCATGAGCCCGATGCCACGCACGGGCAGCCTCCGGTGCCCCCCCCGCACGCCGCGCACCACGCCAGAACCCCCTCGACAGGACCGTCCCGGTGACCGGATGCCAGGGTGGCGGGCGGGGCGTAGTGTCCGCCTATGGGTGATGTTCGGTCCGGCCGACGGGCCGGGGTGAGCGGGCCGGGGTCCGGGAGGCGACGGTCCGCGGCCCGTGCGTCGGGGTCCGCCCCGCCGCGGGCGGGAGCGGGCGGCTGATGGACGCCGTCATGGCCGCCGTGGTGCGGGAGTGCGGGGCGTTCGGCGGGCTGCTGTACGTGCTGCCGCCGGGCGGTGACGCGTTGTGGCTGGAACTGGTGGCGGGGGTGCCGCAGGAGATCGCGGCTCCGTGGCGGCGGGTCGCGCTGACCGACCCCATGCCGGTGGCGGACGCCGTGCGCGAACGGCACCTCGTCTGGATCGCCGGCCAGGAGGAGATGGCGCGCCAGTACCCGCGGCCGGCGCTCGTCCTGCCGTACGAGTTCTCGTTGGCGGCCGCACCGGTCCTCTCGGACACCGCGCTGCGGGGCGGGCTGGTCCTGCTGTGGCCCGGAGGCCGTCCGGACCGGCTGAGCCGGCGCGAGCGCGACGCGATCGAGAGCGGCTGCCGCCGGCTGGGCGGCCTCCTGCAGCAGGCGGAGGACCGCGGTGAGCCGGTGCTGCCGGCCGACCGGCCGCGGATACTGCCGCCGCCGACCGGGCGCCCCCTCTCCCCCGACGAGGCGAGGGCGGTCTCGGCGTTCGTCGACCGTCTGCCCGGTGGGTCCTGCGCGCTGGACACGGACGGCCGCCTCACGTTCATCACCCCGGCCGCCGCCGGCCTCCTCGGCCGTGACGCGGACGGCCTGCTGGGCACGCTGCCCTGGGAGTCGCTGCCGTGGATGGACGTCCCCCTGGTCGAGGACCGCTACCGGGCCGCGGTGGTCAGCCGACGGCCCCAGGCCTTCACGGTGCTGCGTCCCCCGGACGTGTGGCTGTCCTTCGAGCTGTACCCGGATCCGTCCGGCATCAGCGTCCGCGTCCGGCGCAGCGATCCCACCGAGGACGCGCTCGCGTCCCCGTCCGGCCCGGCCGCCGGCCCCAGCCGCGCCTCCGTGCTGTACCACCTGATGCACCTGGCCGCCACCCTCACCGAGGTCGTCGGCGTCCAGGACGTGGTCGAGCAGACCGCGGACCAGCTGTTGCCCGCCCTCGGCGCGCAGGCGATGGTGGTGATGGCGTCCGAGGACGGCCGCCTGAGGATCCTCGGCCACCGGGGTTACGCCATCGAGCTGATGAGCCGTTTCGACGGGATCCCCCTGAGCTCGGACATCCCCGGCAGCGAGGTCCTGACCACCGGCGTCCCGGGTTTCTTCCCGACTTTCGCCGACCTCGAGCGCGCCTACCCGTCCACCCGCCACGAGGACGGCATGGCGTCATGGGCCCTTCTGCCGCTGATCGCGTCCGGCCGCCCCATCGGCTCGCTCCTGCTCGCCTACGACCATCCCCGGACCTTCCCGCCCGGCGAGCGCGCCGTGCTCACCTCCATGGCCGGTCTGGTCGGGCAGGCCCTGGACCGTGCCCGGCTCTACGACGCCAAGGACCACCTCGCGCACCGTCTGCAGTCCGCGCTCCTGCCGCACACGCTGCCCCGGATCCCCGGGCTGAGGATCGCCGCCCGCTATCTGCCGGCCGCCCGGGGCCTGGGCATCGGCGGCGACTTCTACGACCTCATCCGCCTCGACGCGCACACGGCCGGCGCCGCCATCGGCGACGTGCAGGGACACAACGTGGACGCCGCGGCCCTCATGGGGCAGGTCCGCACCGCCGTGCACGCCCACGCCACCGTGGGCGCGTCCCCCGCCGATGTCCTGGCCCGCACCAACCGCCTGCTCACCGATCTCGACCCCGGCCTGTTCACCAGCTGTGTCTACGTCCACCTCGACCTCGCCAGGCGTCGCGCGTGCGTGGCCACCGCCGGCCACCCGCCGCCGCTGCTGCGCCATGCCGACGGACGCATCGAACTGCTGCGGGTGACTCCTGGCCTGCTGCTGGGCATCGAGCCGGACACCTCCTATCCGGCCCTGGACGTCCCGCTGCCGCACGGGTCCGTGCTCGCCCTCTACACCGACGGGCTCGTCGAGGCCCCCGGTGTGGACCCCGACGACGCGACCGCCGCCCTCGCCGGGCTCCTCGAACACGCGGATCCGACCGATCTCGACGCCATGGCCGACACCCTCGTCCGGCACGCGCCCGCCCCGGGCGACGACATCGCCCTGCTCCTCATACGCCCCGGTGGCTGACCGGGTCCTGCGACCGTCCCGGCGCGGCCGTACAGGACCCCTCCCCCGGTGGCCCGGCCGGTCCACCGGAGGTTTCCGCCCCCCGGCAGCCCGGCCGGCGCACTTGAGGCTCCCGCCCCGGCAGTCCGGCCGGTGTGCCCGACGCGCCGCATGGACGCGTCCGTTCCTCACCCGCCGTCCCGTCCCCGCGCGTCGGTCATGCGCCTGCCGACGCGCGCGGCGGTCTCCCGCAGCCAGATGTGGGCCGCGTCGTGCGTGTGCACCGGGTGCCACCACATCGCCTCCCGCAGCGGCACCGCCTCGTACGGCGGTTCCAGCACCCGGACGGCGGCGATCGGCGCGAGGAGGCGGGCGAGGCGTGCCTGCACCAGGGCGATGCGCCGGGTGCCGGCCACCAGCAGCGGCAGCAGCTGGAAGCCGTCCACGGAGACCTCGACCCGGGGTTCGACGCCGAGCATGCCGAGCTGGCGTACGGCCGGGGCGTCGTAGGTGCGCTGGTAGGTGACCCAGGGCAGCCGGACCAGGTCCTGCCGGGTGAGGCGGTCCCCGACGCCCGGGTGGTCGTCGGCGACGAGGAACACCCAGCGGTCCTCGTAGAGGTCGGTGGCGGGGAAGCCGCTGATGACGCCGTGCGGCATGAGCAGTCCGTCGCCGGCGCTCAGCAGCGTGGCGGTGTCGTCGACCACGGAGGGCGGGGTCTGGGCGAAGCGCAGCCGGATGCCGGGGGCCTCCTCGTGCACGACCCGGGCGAGTTCGGCTCCGAAGACGGCGACGGCGTAGTCGGAGGCGACCAGCTTGAACTCACGGCTCTCCCCGGCGGGGTCGAAGTCGGCCTGGCTGGCGAAGAGGCGTTCGAGCACGGCGTACGCGGTGGCGGTGCGGTCGAGCAGGACCTGGCCGAGGGCGGTGAGTTCGTAGTGCCCGCCGACGCGGGCGAGCAGGTCGTCGTCGAAGTGGCGGCGCAGCCGGGCCAGGGCGGCGCTCATCGCGGGCTGGCTGAGCCCGACGCGTCGGCCGGCGCGGGTGACGTTGCGTTCCTCCAGCAGGGCGCGCAGGGCGACGACGAGGTTGAGGTCCAGACGGCTCAGATTCACGGGTCTTCCTCCTGCTGTACGGCCCCGACCAGCATGCATCGACGCTGTGGATGCCTCTCATCCATGGAATCGATTTCTCTGATCACAGGTGGCGGGTCCAGATTAGTCGCACCGCAATCAGGAGGACATGTCCGTGAAACCCGAACCCGCGTCCGTGCTCTTCGCCGGTCCGTTCGCCCTCGCCACGCTCTCGGCCCCGGACGGGCCGGCCTTCCCCGCCCTCGTCGCTCCCGACGCCACGGTGCTCGACCTGCGCGTCGCCTTCGGCGACGAACGGCTCACCGTCCGGGGCCTGTTGGAGGCCTGGGAGACGGCCCTGCCGCGGCTGCGGACGCTCGCCGCCGACGGCGCCCCCTCCCGTGAGCCGTTGTCGGACTTCCGCGTGCACGCGCCGGTGGAGCCGCGGCAGGTCTTCCAGTCGGGGGCCAACTACCGGCAGCACGTGATCGACCTGCACGTCGCCCACCGGGCTCCGGGGGACGACCGGCCCGAGGAGGAGCGGCGCGCCGAGGCCGCCGAGATCATGGACCGGCGGGCGGCCGAGGACCTGCCGTACGTCTTCATCGGCCTGCCGAGTGCGATCACCGGCCCCTACGACGACGTCGTGCTCCCGGCCTGGGCCGAGAAGCCCGACTGGGAACTGGAGTTGGCGGCCGTCATCGGCCGGCCCGCCCACCGGGTGTCCGTCGAGGAGGCCCTCGGCCATGTCGCCGGGTACACGATCGCCAACGATCTGACCGACCGCGCCACGGTCTTCCGCCGGGACATGCCGCAGATCGGCACCGACTGGCTGCGCAGCAAGAACGCGCCCGGCTTCACGCCCCTCGGCCCCTGGATCGTGCCGGCCGATTCGGTCGGGGACACGGGCGACCTGCGGCTGACGTTGAAGCTCAACGGCGAGACCATGCAGGACGAGTCGACCAAGGACATGATCTTCGACGTGGCGCGGATGGTGTCCTACGCCTCGCAGACCGCCCGGCTGCTGCCCGGCGACCTGGTGCTCACCGGCTCCCCGGCCGGCAACGGCATGCACTGGGGACGGCTGCTGCGCGACGGCGACGTCATGGACGCCTCGATCACCGGGCTCGGCGCCCAGCGCACCCGGTGCGTCGCGGAGGCGGCCTCGTGACCCTGGACCGCACCGACCCCGAGGGCTCGATCGCCCGCACCGTCGAGGCCTGCTCGAACTGGGGCCGTTGGGGCGCGGACGACGTGCTCGGCACCCTCAACTTCCTGGACGAGGCCAAGCGCCGCGAGGGCGCGGCCCTGATCCGGCGGGGCGTCAGCTTCTCCCTGTCCCAGAGCTTCGACATGAACGGCCCCCAGAAGGGCTGGCGCCGGCGCACCAACCCGGTGCACACCATGCTCGACACCGGCACCGACGCCGCCCTCGGCAACCAGGGCTTCCCGCACGGCATCGGCGGCGCCGACGACGTCATCGCGATGCCGCTGCAGTGCTCCACGCAGTGGGACGGGCTCGGCCACATCTTCGACCACGGCAGGGCGTGGAACGGCCGCCCGGCGGAGAAGGTCGTCACCTCCGACGGCGACCTGGTCACCGGCATCGAGCACCTGGCCCCCCACGTCGCCGGACGCGGTGTCCTGCTGGACGTCGGCCGCGCGGTCGGTGAGAACGGCGAACTGCCCGACGGCTTCGCCATCACCGAGGAGCACCTCACCGCCACCGCCGAGGCCCAGGGCGTGACCGTGGGGCGCGGCGACATCGTGCTGGTGCGCACCGGGCAGCTGGCCCGGGTCCGCCGCGAGGGCTGGGGCGACTACGCGGGCGGCCCCGCGCCGGGCCTGTCGTTCACCACGGCCGGCTGGCTGCACGGCACCGAGATCGCCGCGATCGCCACCGACACCTGGGGCTTCGAGGTCCGCCCGAACGAGTTCGAGCACGCCTTCCAGCCGCTGCACCAGGTCGCCATCCCGCACATCGGGCTGCTGATCGGCGAGATGTGGGACCTGGACGCCCTCGCCGAGGACTGCGCGGCCGACGGCGCGTACGCCTTCTGGCTCACCGCGGCGCCCCTGCCCATCACCGGCGCGGTCGGCTCGCCCGTCAACCCGATCGCGGTCAAGTAGACCGAGGAACGAAGGAGTTCTTCATGACCCAGCCCCGCACGGTCCTCGTCGTCGGCGGCGGCGCGGCCGGCAACGCCGTGACGATCCTGCTGCGCCGCGCCGGTCTCGCCGTGGACCTGATCGAGGCCAAGGACGACTGGAACGCCACCGCCGGCTCCGGCATCACCCTCCAGGGCAACGCCCTGCGCGTGCTGCGCGAACTCGGCGTGTGGGAGCAGGTGGAGGCGTCCGGCTTCGGTTTCGGCTCGGTCGGCATCACCGCCCCCGACGGCACCGTCCTGCACGTCCAGGACGACCTGCGCACCGGCGGCGACGACCTGCCCGCCACCGTCGGCATGCAGCGCCCCCGGCTCCAGCGGATCCTGATCGACGCCGTCCGGGCGAGCGGCGCCCGTGTCCGCCTGGGCACCACCGCCGAGATCCTGGACCAGGACGCCGACGGCGTCTCCGTACGCCTCAGCGACGGCACCGAGGCCCGCTACGACCTGGTCGTCGCCGCCGACGGTCTCGGCTCCCGCACGCGCGCCGCGATCGGCGTCACGGCGAAGCCCGAGCCGACCGGCATGGCCATCTGGCGCGTCGCGGCCCCCCGCCCGGCCGGCGTGACCCGCACCGACCTCGCCTACGGCGGCCCGGCCTACATCGCCGGTTACTGCCCCACCGGCGAGACGACCCTGTACGCGTACGTCGTCGAGGCCAACCGTGACCGCGCCTCGATACCCGCCGAGTCGTACGCCGACGAGATGCGGCGCCTGGCCTCCGCCTACGGCGGCCACTGGCCGGAGATCACCGCGCACATCACCGACCCGGCGAAGGTCAACTACACGTGGTTCGACCGGATGCTGGTGGAGGGCTCCTGGCACCGCGGCCGGGTCGTCCTCGTCGGCGACGCCGCCCACTGCTGCCCGCCCACCCTCGCCCAGGGCGCCGCCCTGTCGCTGGAGGACGCGCTCGTCCTCGCCGAGCTGCTGACCGGCGCCGAGACCTGGGACGACGCGCTGTTCCAGGCCTACTACGAGCGGCGCGTCACCCGCGTCCGGCCCGTGGTCGAGGCGTCCGTGCAGGTCGGTCAGTGGCAGCTGGACGGGGTGCGCGACGCGGACGTGCCCGGGCTGATGGGCCGCACCATGACGATGCTCCGGGAGCTGCCGTGACCCCGTCCGCCGTCCCGACCACCGACGCGCACGCCCCGACCGTCGACGCGCACGCGCACGTCCTGCTGCCCGAGATCGACGCGCTCGTCGCCGGTCTGCCCGGTCACGCCGGGGCACGGGAGCTGGACGCCCGGCGCAACGGCCCCGCCGCCCTCGCGGTGAGCGGACCCATGGTGCGCGAGCGCGTCCCGCGACTGACCGACCCCGCCGTGCGCCTGGCCGCGATGGACGCGCAGGGCGTCGACGTGCAGCTGGTCAGCCCCTCTCCCTCGCACTACCACTACTGGACGGACGAGGAGACGGCCGAGAAGGTGTACCGCCTGGCCGGCGAGGCGACGGCCGCGCACTGCTCGGCCGCCCCCGAGCGGCTGCGCGGGCTCGGACTGGTCCCGCTCCAGCACCCCGGCCTGATGGTGGCCGCGCTCGAACACGCCCTGGAACAGGGCCTGTCCGGGGTGGAGATCTCCAGCCACGCCCCGGGCCGGGAACTGTCCGACCCGGCGTACGAGCCCTTCTGGGCCCGGGCCGCCGAGACGGGCGCGATCGTCTTCCTGCATCCCTTCGGCTGCACGCTCGACGAGCGCCTGGACCGGTGGTACCTGTCCAACACCGTCGGCCAGCCCACCGAGAACGCCGTCGCGCTCTCGCACCTGATCTTCTCCGGGGTGCTCGACCGGCACCCCGGGCTGACGGTGGTCGCGGCGCACGGCGGCGGTTACCTGCCCACCCACATCGGCCGCTCCGACCACGCCTGGTCGACGCGTCCGGACGCCGGCTCCGGCTGCGCGCACCCGCCCAGCAGCTACCTCAGGCGGCTGTACTTCGACTCCCTCGTCCACGACCCGCACGTACTGCGCGAGCTGGTCCGGGCCGTCGGGGCCGACCGGGTGCTCCTCGGGTCCGACTTCCCCTTCGACATGGGCACCGAGGACCCGCTCGGCGCCCTGCGCGCCGCACGCCTGCCCGAGGCCGACTTCCACGCCGTCCGGGGCGGCAACGCCGCCGCCCTCCTTCGGAAGGACTGACATCATGCGTCTGCTCACCCACCTGCGGCACGTCGACCTCGCCGTGCCCGACTACGACAAGCAGCTCGACTTCTACGCCGGCGTCTGGGGCCTGACCAAGGTCGCCGAGGACTCCGGCATCTCCTTCCTGGCCGCCGAGGGCTCCCCGGAGCAGTACGTGGTGCGGCTGCGCAAGGCCGAGGAGAAGCGCCTCGACCTCGTCTCCTACGGCGCCGCGTCCGCCGCCGACGTGGACACCCTCGCCGAGCGGCTCCTCGCGGGCGGGGTCCGGCTGATCTCCCGGCCGGGCACGGTGGACACCCCCGGCGGCGGCTACGGCTTCCGCTTCTTCGACGTGGACGGCCGCACCATCGAGGTCTCCGCCGACGTCGAGGTCAGGCAGCACCGCAGGATCGAGGAGAAGGAGGCCATCCCGGTCAAGCTCTCCCACGTCGTCCTCAACTCCCCCGACCTGAACCGCACCCGCGAGTGGTACGAGCGCCACCTCGGCTTCGCCCTCTCCGACACGCTCAGCTCGCCGCACATGGGCGAGGTCATGCACTTCATGCGGATCAGCAACCAGCACCACTCGATGGCCATCGCGCGGGGCCCGCACACCTCGCTGCACCACGTCTCCTTCGAGATGCGCGGCCTCGACGAGTACATGCGCGGCTCGGGCCGGGTCATGCGGGCCGGTTTCAGGAAGATCTGGGGGCCAGGCCGGCACATGGCCGGGGACAACACGTTCACGTACTTCCTCGACCCGCACGGCAACACCGTCGAGTACACCACCGAGCTGGAGTGCCTGGACGAGGACACCTGGCACCCCCACGTCTACGACTTCTCCCGGCCCGAGGTCACCGACCAGTGGGGCACCGCCAACGCCATGAACGAGCTGGTCGCCAAGGAGTCCTTCAACGACCCCGACCGCGGCGTGTTCGTGGCCCCGCCGGTCTGATCCCGCGCCCCGTCCCCGGGGACGCGACGGTGGTCTCCACGCCCTGACGGCCACCGTCGCGTCCCCGGTCCGCTCCCGCACTTCCCCTCCGCCTCTCCCCGTCCTCGCCGCCAGGAGCGATCCCATGCGTTTCGCCACTTACGAACACCGCCACCGCCACCGCGTGGCCGTCGTGGAGGAGGACGGCACCCTCTTCCCGCTGCCGGGCGTCTCCTCGCTGTCCGCGCTGCTCACCGGGACGGACGGCCTGCCCGGGCTGCTCGACGCCGGGCGGCAGGCCCTCGACGTCCCGCCGGGCCCGCACGTCTCCCAGGTGCGGCTGCTTCCTCCGCTCACCCCCGCCTCCGTACGCGACTTCGTCACCTTCGAGGAACACGTCGAGGGCGTACGCCGCTCCGTGGACGGCGTGGCCGGCGTGCCCGAGCAGTGGTACGCGGCGCCGACCTTCTACTTCACCAACCCGCACGCCGTGTACGGCGATCAGGAAGACATCCCCGTGCCGCCCGGCTCGGCCGTCCTCGACTTCGAACTCGAGGTGGCCGCCGTCATCGGACGCGAGGGCCGCGACCTCACGCCCGAGCAGGCCCGTGCCCACATCGTCGGCTACACCGTGTTCAACGACTGGTCCGCGCGCGACCTCCAGGGCGCGGAGATGAAGGTCGGCCTCGGCCCCTGCAAGGGCAAGGACACGGCCACCACCCTCGGCCCGTACCTGGTCACCGCCGACGAACTGGAACCGCACCGGGACGCCGACGGCTTCCTGCGCCTCGCCCTGACCGCCGAGGTCAACGGCCGGGTGGTCGGCGAGGACCTGCTGTCCAACATGAGCTGGACGTTCGAGGAGATGACCGCGTACGCCTCCCGCGGCACCCGCGTCGTTCCGGGTGACGTCCTCGGCTCGGGCACCTGCGGCAACGGCGGCTGCCTCGCCGAGCTGTGGGGCCTGCGCGGCGAGCAGGACCCGCCGCCGCTGAAGCCGGGCGACTCGGTCGCCCTCACGGTCGAGGGCATCGGCACCCTGACCAACACCGTGGTCCCCGGCGTGCCGCCGGTACCGCTGCCGTCCGGCCGGCGCCGCCCCCGCGAGCGGCCCTGACCGGCCCGTGCCCGGGGGCTCCCGCGCGGAGGGCGAGTCGCCGGTCTTCACCAGGGGCGGCGCACCGTGCCGTTAGCATGTTCGAACTCACGGCGATCCCCCTGATCGTCCGCTCTCCACCGGGAAACCATGCCGAACAGCGTAATAAGCGACCCACTCCGCCCCTATCCGACAGACGAGCCACTCCGTTGAAAAATACTCCTCCACGAATACCCGGGCGGGCAGACCGCGCTTCTGTGTTCACCGCCCGGCGCCGGCCACGAGCGATGCTGTGGACCACCGCGGGCGTGGCGACCCTCGGATTCCTCGTCGTGCTGGAATACGCCGCGCGCCATTACGGCCAGCCGGGGCCGATCGTCCAGCAGGCGCGCGAGGTGATCTTCTCCCCCAGGTCGGGCCCGCTGCTGTACGCCGGGCTGGCGTTGACGATGGTGGTGCTCACCTGGCGGCAGCGGCTCGTCGCGGCCGGTGCCGCGATCGGCGTCGACGTCGTCTTCCTGCTGGTGCGCTGGGTGACCG
Organism: Streptomyces sp. NPDC093586; assembly: GCF_044764905.1. Lineage (NCBI taxonomy): Bacteria > Bacillati > Actinomycetota > Actinomycetes > Kitasatosporales > Streptomycetaceae > Streptomyces > Streptomyces sp. NPDC093586. The sequence continues at coordinate 51,861 of NZ_JBIWJA010000027.1, forward strand.
GCGCCGAGCTGAACTTCGGCAACGGCGCCCTGTGGGTGGTCCTGGGCTGCGGGGTCGTCGCCGTCACACGCCGTACCGGCGCCGAACGCGCGCTGCTGCTGAAGGGCGCCGGGCTGGGCCTGCTGCTGGTGGCCGGTCACAAGACGGGCGACACCTGGCTGCTCATCACGTCGAAGACCCGCCCGACCGTGCTCGATCCGTACCTGGTGATCGCCGATCACGCGCTGGGCGACCCGTCGTGGCTGGTCGGCCGGCTGGTCGAGGCCACGGGACCGGCCGGCTACCACGCTCTCCACCTGATCTACAGTCAGCTCCCGCTGGGGGCGGCCCTCATCGGGCTCTACCAGTTGCGTCACGTGGCGGTCGAGCGCCGCTTCCCGCGCCATCACCTGGTCCGCACGTTCCTGGTCATCGGCCTGCTCGGACCGATCGTCTACATGATCTTCCCGGTCGTCGGGCCGGTCTTCGCCTACGGCGCGGAGGGCGGTTCCTGGGCGGCGGCGAACGTGTGGCCCGGCACGCTGCCGGCGGTCACCGTCCCGCACCCGATCCCGTTCGACGGGATCACCCCGCGCAACTGCATGCCGAGCCTGCACACGGCGTGGGCCACCTCGCTGTTCATCCACACCCGCCAGGGCTCACGGCCGGTGCGCTGGGCAGGCGCGATCTGGCTGGCCGCCACCCTCGCCGCGACGCTGGGCTTCGGCTACCACTACGGCACGGACCTCGTCGCCGGTGTGGTGTTCGCGCTGACGGTCGAGGCGGCGATGCGCTCGCTCGCACGCGGCTGGGACCGGTCGGCCACCTGGCTGGTCGCCCACGGCACGACGGTCTTCGTCCTGCTGCTGGTGTCGTACCGCTTCCTGCCGAGGGAGATGGCCGGACATCCGTGGCTGTTCGGGCCGCTGCTCCTCCTGCTGATGGCCTCGGTGATCCACGGCTACGTGCGGACCACCCGGCGGTGGGATCCGAAGGCCGCGCCGGCGCCGGAACCGGGTCCGAACACCACGGAACCGCGGCCCGAACTCGTGTGAGGCGCGGAGCCCCGTCGGTCCGGTCCGACGGGGCTCCGGCGTACGCCGCTCCGGGTTGCGGGGCCCTCGGCGACGCGCTTCGGTGGAAGGACCGCCGTCGCTGCACCAGGAGCTGTCATGTCGATGTCGTCCTTCGGTTTCGGCTCGTCCGACCCGTTCAGCGACCTGTTGAACCGGTTCTTCGGCATGTCGCCCACGTCCTCGCCCCCGGCGGTGCAGCGGGTGCCGATCGGGCGGCTGCTGACCGAGTCCTCGCAGGAGCTCCTCAACCTGGCGGCGCGGCGGGCCGCGGAGGACGGGACGTCCGACCTCGACACCGAGCACCTGCTGTGGGCGGCCACGAAGGTCGACCCCGCGCGCGGGCTGCTCGCCCGGGCCGGGGCGGACCCCGACGCGCTCGCCTCCCGGATCGCGGAGGTCCTCCCCCGTGAGTCGGGGGAGCCGTCCGCGGAGCCGGGCCTCACCCCGGCCGCCAAACGCACCCTCGCCGCCGCCTACGCCCGTTCCCAGGCGTCCGGTGTGTCGTACATCGGGCCCGAGCACATCCTCGGCGCGCTGCTGGACGGGGCCGACACGGGGGCCGCCCGGCTGCTGAAGGCGGAGGGCGAGGACCTGAAGAAGCTCACGGGCCTCACGGAGCGGCCGGCCCGCGGGGACGGGCGGTCCGCCGAGCGGGGGAAGCCCGCGACGACCCTCGACGAGTACGGGCGGGACCTGACGGACGAGGCGAAGGCCGGGAAACTCGACCCCGTCGTCGGACGCGCCGAGGAGATCGAGCAGACCGTCGAGATCCTCTCGCGGCGCTCCAAGAACAACCCCGTCCTGATCGGGGAGCCCGGCGTCGGCAAGACGGCGATCGTGGAGGGACTGGCGCAGCGCATCGTGGCCGGTGAGGTCCCCGACACCCTGAAGGACAAGAGGGTCGTCGCCCTCGACCTGTCCGGCATGGTGGCGGGCGCGCAGTACCGGGGCCAGTTCGAGGAGCGGCTGAAGAAGGTCATCGAGGACGTCCAGCAGGCGGGCGGGGACATCATCCTGTTCATCGACGAACTGCACACCGTCGTCGGCGCGGGCGCCACGGGCGAGGGCTCGATGGACGCGGGCAACATGCTCAAGCCGGCCCTGGCGCGCGGAGAGCTGCACGTGGTGGGCGCGACGACCATCGACGAGTACCGCAAGTACGTCGAGAAGGACGCCGCGCTCGAACGCCGCTTCCAGCCGGTGACGGTGCCCGAGCCGACGGTCGAGGAGACCGTGCAGATCCTCGAGGGGCTGCGCGACGTGTACGAGGCCCACCACCAGGTCCGTTTCGCCGACGGCGCCCTGACGGCGGCGGCGGACCTGTCCGACCGTTACGTCAGCGACCGCTTCCTGCCCGACAAGGCGATCGACGTGATGGACCAGGCGGGCGCGCGGGTACGCCTGCGCAGCGCCGGCCGCTCCACCGAGGTCGTCGGCGTCGAGGACCGCATCGCGAAGCTGCGCCGGGAACAGGACCAGGCCGTCGCCGCACAGGACTTCGAGAGGGCCGCCCGGCTGAAGCAGGACATCGCCGAGGCGGAGGGCGAACTCGCGGGCATCGAGGAACGTCGCGAGGGCGTCGTCTCCGTCACCGCCGCCGACATCGCGGACGTGATCTCCCGCCGTACGGGCATCCCCGTCTCCCAGCTCACGGCGAGCGAGAAGGAGAGGCTGCTGCGGCTGGAGGAGGAGATGCACTCCCGGATCGTCGGTCAGGACGAGGCGGTCACCGCCGTCTCGCGGGCCGTGCGCCGCAACCGGGCCGGCATGGGCGACCCGGACCGCCCCGTGGGCTCCTTCCTCTTCCTCGGTCCCACCGGCGTGGGCAAGACGGAACTGGCCAAGACCCTCGCCGAGCTGCTGTTCGGCGAGGAGGACCGCATGATCCGGTTCGACATGAGCGAGTTCCAGGAGAAGCACACGGTCGCCCGTCTCGTCGGTGCCCCTCCCGGCTACGTCGGGTACGAGGAGGCGGGCCAGCTCACCGAGAAGGTCCGCCGGCAGCCCTACAGCGTGGTCCTGTTCGACGAGGTGGAGAAGGCGCACCCCGACGTGTTCAACACGCTGCTGCAGATCCTCGACGACGGGCGCCTCACCGACGGCCAGGGCCGCACCGTCGACTTCCGGCACTGCGTCGTCATCATGACGTCCAACATCGGAGCGCGCCGGATCCTCGACCACCGGGGCGACGTGTCCGACCTCAAGGACGAGTTGACGGGGGAACTGCGGAGCAGGTTCCTGCCGGAGTTCCTCAACCGCATCGACGACATCATCGTCTTCCACGGCCTCTCCGAGGAGGACCTGGGCGAGATCGTCGGTCACCTGCTGGACCGGAGCGAGCGCCGGGTGCATGCCCAGGGCATGGGGCTGGAGGTCACGGAGGCCGCCAGGAAACTGCTGATCGCCCACGGGCACCAGCCGGAGTTCGGCGCGCGTCCGCTGCGGCGCACGATCCAGACGGAGCTCGACAACCGCATCGCCGACCTGCTGCTCGGCGGCGAGGCCGAACCCGGCGACACCATCGTCGCCGACGTGCGCGAGGACTCGCTGCACTGCACGGTCAGGAAGGGCGACGGCTCCGAGAGCGCCGGAGGTCCCGCGGGGCCCGGCGGTGCGACGTCCGCGGCTCCGTGACGAACCGGGTCTGGACGGTGGGGCATTCGACCCGCGGCTTCGACGAGGTGCTGACGATGCTGCGGAACAACGAGGTGACCCATCTGGTCGACGTCCGTTCCTTCCCCTCCTCGCGGAAGTTCCCGCAGTGGAACGAGTCCGCGATCGTCGACGCGCTCCCCGCCGACATCGCGTACCGGCGGATACCGCGGTTGGGCGGTCGACGGCACACTCCCGAGGGGGTGCCGAGCGAGAACGGCGCGTGGCGGGTGAAGGCGTTCCGTGACTACGCCGACCACATGGCGAGCGACGCGTTCGAGGAGGGCCTGGACGAGCTGCTCGGCCTCGCCGCGCGGGGGCGGCCGGCGATCATGTGCAGTGAGGCGGTGCCCTGGCGCTGCCACCGCAGGCTGATCGCCGACGCGTTGATCGTCGCGGGGGTGGAGGTCGTGCACATCATGTCGGCCACGACGACGAGGCCCGCCGCCCTGAACCCCCACGCGCGCGTCCGGGACGGGCGCCTCGTCTACCCGCCGCCCGCGTCAGCGTGAGGACTCGCCGCCGTTCAGCCACCCGGCCAGCACGGCGGCCTCGCTGTGGTCCGCGTCCTTGGTGGCCGTCAGCAGTGTGACGTCGCCCTGGGCCGCCAGGTCGCGCAGCCGCTGGACGGCCTGCTCGTGCTCCGGGTCGTCCAGTTCGGCGACATAGCGGCGGCGGAACTCGGCGAAGCGTTCGGGATCGTGGTGGTACCAGCGACGCAGCTCGGTCGAGGGGGCCACATCCTTCAGCCACGTGTCCAGGTGGGCCGCCTCCTTGCTCACCCCCCGCGGCCACAGGCGGTCCACGAGCACCCGCCTGCCGTCCTGCGGCGACGGTTCCTCGTACACCCTGCGGTAAGCGATCCGTCCGGCCACGAGGGTCCTCCCTACGGCGCACGACCTGGGTGCCATTTTAGTCGGGTCCGCGCACCGCATCGCGTCGGGTCGCGTCGCCCGGAGCCGTGTGGAACCGTGGAACGGTCAGCATGCGCAACGCTCCCCACCTGCACGGGAGGAGGGTGACCATGTCCTCGAAGCGACGCCGGAAGAAGAAGGCGCGCCGCAACCACGCCGCCAACCACGGGAAGCGGCCGCAGTCCTGAGGGCCGTGGCGGCCGGACACGAACAGCGGACGGGACGGCGGGCAGGCCATCGGCCTCCCGCCGTCCCGTCGTGACGCGGTCGCCCGGGGACACGAAAGGGCGGGAGCCGCCGCCCGCCACCGGATGTTCCCGGCCCCTGAACCACCCGATTGCTTCGCTTCTGTCTCCACGCGTCCCGAAGGGGTGGTGACGTTGACCGGACGGACTCGACGAGACGTGCGCGAGACATGAGGAAGTGACATGGTTCAGGGCTTCTCCAAGGAACCGGGCACCCGCGGACCACTCACCGAGGTCTCCCCGCAGGGGCAGCGGAAGATCACCCGCTGGGCGGCCGCCATCGCTCTGGGCGGCTTCCTCTTCGGCTTCGACACGGGGGTCGTGTCGGGCGCCCTGCTCTACATCAAGAAGGACTTCGGCCTGAACTCCTTCGAACAGGGAAGCGTGGTCAGCGTGCTGCTCATCGGCGCGGTGATCGGTGCCACCTCGGCCGGCCGGCTGTCGGAGCGACTCGGCCGGCGCAAGGCCCTGGGCATGATCGGCGTGGTGTTCATCATCGGTACGGCGATCGCGAGCACGGCGAACGGTTACCCGGTGCTCATGGCGGGCCGTGTCGTCCTCGGCCTCGCGGTCGGCGCGGCGTCGGCGACGGTACCGGTCTACCTGTCCGAGATCTCACCGACGAAGATCCGCGGGCGGCTGCTCACGATGAACCAGCTGATGATCACGCTCGGCATCCTGATCGCCTACCTGGTCAACCTCGCCTTCTCCGGCAGCGAGATGTGGCGGGCGATGTTCGCCGTCGGCGCGGTCCCGGCCGCCCTCATGGTGGCCGCCACCCTGTGGGTCCTCCCCGAATCCCCGCAGTGGCTCATCTCCCACGACGAGGTCGACAGGGCTCGCAAGGAGATCGCCTCGGTCACCGACGAGGCCACGGCGGACCAGCTGATCGCGCGGGCCCGGCGCCGGATCGCCGAGGAGCGCGAGAAGCGGACCCGGGACTCCCGGGCGACCGGCCAGGGGGCCAGGAGACTCCTCGCCCCCGACGTGCGACCGGCCCTCGTCGTGGGACTCACGCTCGCCGCGGTGCAGCAGTTCGGCGGGATCAACACGATCATCTACTACGCGCCGACCATCATTCAGCAGACCGGTCTGAACGCGTCGAACTCCATCTTCTACTCGGTGTTCATCGGCGTGATCAACCTGGTCATGACGCTGGTGGCGATCCGCCTGGTCGACCGGGCGGGCCGCCGCGTCATGGTCCTGGTCTCGCTGGGCCTCATGGCGGTCACCATCTTCCTGCTCGGGCTCGCGTTCGTGGTCGGCATGAACTCGGTGCTGACGCTCCTGTTCATGGTCGTCTACATCGCCGCGTACGCGGGCGGCCTCGGGCCGGTGTTCTGGACGCTGCTCGGCGAGATCTTCCCGCCCTCCGTGCGGGCCGAGGGGTCGAGCGTGGCCACGGCGGTCAACTGGGTGTCCAACTTCCTCGTCAGCCTCGCCTTCCTGCCCCTGGCGTCCGCGATCGGTCAGGGCGAGACCTTCTGGATCTTCGCCGGGATCTGTGTGCTCGCGTTCTTCTTCGTCAGCCGCTACCTGCCCGAGACCCGCAACCGCGATGCCGAACAGATCCAGGCGGCCCTGCAGTCCCGCTTCGGCCACCGCCCCGACGCGCCGGCGTCGTCCGCGGACGCCCACGTGCGGTGACGCGACCTCCCAGAAAGGACGCTCACGATGAGCGACACCGTCCTCAGCCCTTCCGACATGGAACGCTCCGACGCCCTGGTGCTCTTCGGCATCACCGGCGACCTCGCCAAGAAGATGCTGCTGCCCGCCCTGTACCGGCTCACCGAGTCCGGCAGGCTGACCGTGCCCGTCATCGGAGTGGCTGCCGGCGACTGGGACGACGACGCGCTGCGCAAGCACGCGCGGGAGGCGGTCGTCGCCGCGGGCACGGACATCGACGAGGCGGTCTTCACCCGGTTCGCGGCGGGCCTGTCCATCATCACCGGCGACTTCGCCGACGACAGCACCTTCGCCCGGCTGCGCGACGCCGTGGCGGGATTCGGGTTCGTGACGCACTACCTGGCGATCCCACCGTCGCTGTTCACCATGGTCGCCGCCTCGCTGGCCGCGGCGGGCCTGAACCGCGACGCACGCCTGGTGGTCGAGAAGCCGTTCGGACACGACCTCGACTCCGCGCGGAAGCTGCAGGACGAGCTGAGCGCCCACTTCGACGACGACCACCTGCTGCGCGTCGACCACTTCCTGGGCAACCGCGCGGTCGAGAGCCTGATGGTCTCCCGGTTCGCCAACACGCTGCTGGCACCGATCTGGCACCGCACCTACGTGGACAACGTCCAGATCTCCCTCGCCGAGGACTTCGACGTCGCCGACCGGGGTTCCTTCTACGACAAGGTGGGCTGCCTGCGCGACGTGGTCCAGAACCACATGCTGCAGGTCCTGGCCTTCCTGACGATGGACCCGCCGAGCGCCGGCAACGCCCGGGCGCAGGGTCTGGAGAAGTGGCGGGTCCTGCACGCGACCCGCACGATGGACCCCGCCGACACCGTGCGCGGCCAGTACGACGGCTACCGGGACGTCGCGGGTGTCCGGCCGGACTCCACCACCGAGACGTACTTCGCGACCCGCCTGTTCATCGACAACTGGCGCTGGTCGGGAGTGCCCTTCTACCTCCGCAGCGGCAAGGCGCTGGCCGTCACCGCCACCGAGGTCGTGGTCGAGCTGCGCGAACCGCCCCTGGAACTCTTCGGCGGCGGCAGCACGCGGACACCGCCGAACCTCATCCGCTTCCGCATCGACGGCGACACCGGGATCAGGGCGGACCTGATCGTGAGCAGGCCCGAGAAGGGCACCGGGCCGATGGCCGTCCCCGTCGGAGTCGACTACGCGCGGGTGCTGGGACGGCAGGAGCTGCCGTACGAGAACATCCTGCACGGGGCCGTCGAAGGCGATCCCGAGTGCTTCGCCTTCTTCCCCGCCATCCTGGAGTGCTGGCGCATCGTGGAACCGGTGCTCGACCCGGCGGACCCGCCCCTGCCGTACGCGCGGGGAAGCTGGGGCCCCCAGGCTGCCGGCCGGCTCCCCGGCCTGCGGAGCTGGCACGAGCTGGGCCCCCGCCTGTTCGACGACGGCCAGGTGCGCTGATCACGAGCGTGGGCAACGATGCACGAGGCGTGGCCGCGCGTCAGGGACAACCTGTGGCCTGTGCTCCAGCAGGCCACGGCCGCCGCGTTCTCCTGGTGGATCGCCAGGAACGTCTTCGCGCACCACGTCCCGCTCTTCGCCCCGATCGCCACCCTCGTCGCGCTCAACACGCCCGTCGGAGGGCGGGGCACCAACGCCGTACGGGTTCTGTCCGGGGTCGTGGCGGGGGTCGTCGTCGGACAGCTGGCGTTCCGTTTCCTCGGCCACGACGCCCCGTCCGTCGGCGTGGCCGTCCTGTGCGCGTTGCTCGTCGCGCTGTTCATCGACGGGGAGCGCATCACGATGGCCCAGGCCGCCGTGGGAGCGGTGATCTCCGTCGCGTCCGGACAGCAGGCGGGCATCGACCGGGTGCTGGACGCCCTGCTCGGGGCCGGGGTGGCCCTCGTGTTCAGCCAGCTGCTCTTCCCGCCGCACCCGCTGGCGCTGCTGAGACGCGCCGAGTCCGCCACGCTGGAAGGGCTGGGCCGTGCCCTGGACCTGACGGCGCGGGCGCTGGACGAGCCGGAGGGAGAACACGACGCCCCGCCGTGGGAGGAGCTGCGTCCCGTCTACACGCTGCTGACCGATCTCGGCGGAACACGGGACGACGCCATCGCCGTCGCCCGGCGCACCCTGCTGTGGCGGGGCCGGCACGAGCCCGTCGTCCAGGAGATCGCGACCACGAAGTACCTGGACCTGCTCGGCAACAGCTGTCTCACCCTCATCCGCGGCGCCTCGGCCCTCGGCACGGGACACCGGCAGGCCTTCGCCCGCACGGTGCGGGAGCTGTCCGAGGTCCTGACCGTGCTGGCGACCGCCCCCGCGAACCATGCCGTGCGGCAGCACGCGATCCGGTGGACCCTCGGCATCGTCCGGAGCGCTCCGGAGGCCGAGGGAGGCCCTGCTCTCCCGGTCGCCGTGTGGGAGAGCGTACGGCTGGTGGCCGGGGACATCCTGGTCTTCGCGGGCGCCGACGCGGACGAGGCCGAACGCGCCCTGCACGAGGGCGCCGCCGATCTCCCCGTCGGCATTCCGCCGAGACTGCGGTGGTCGCCCCGGCCGCGACGCCGGCGACGGCCCTGGGCCTGAGGCACCCGTCACCGGAAAAGCGGTATCCGTGCCGCGGCGCGGGCGTCCCGGGTCGCCGTCGGACGCGTCGCGGCCGAGACTGCGAGGGACCCGGCCCTTCGGAGAGTAGGACGAGCGTGCCCTTCCCTCTTCCCCCGCACATCACCGACGCCCCTCCCGTGCAGGCAGCGGCCGGTCGCTTCCTCACCGCCCCGGCCGTCGGCCGGCCCGCCGTCGCCCACGACGACCGGTAGGCACCGTGGCGAAGAGCGCGGACACGGGCGACGGGAGGAGCACCGGCCGGGACGAGGAGGAGTCGGCCCGGTCCGTCGACCGCAAGGGCGGCCCCGGACACACGGTCCTCCTGGCACTGGCCCTCGCGGTTCCGGTGACGAAGGTCGCGTACACGGTGGGGGGCGGTGGCGCGGCCCGTGACGTGTTCGTCGCCATGGAACCCGAGAACTGGCCGAACGTACTGATCGGCATGGTCCTCACCGATCCGCTCCTCGCCTCGGTGCTGGCCGTCGTCACCTCCCGGGTCGTGTTCGCCCTGTTCGCGGCGCGGGGCGCGGTCCCGGTGGCGGGGGGCGTCCTGCGGGCGCTCCAGCGGACGGCGCTGACCGTCGTCAACCCGGTCGCGACGGGAGTGGTGGACGCCTGCTTCTTCGGCCCCTGGTGGGGGCTGGGCACCGGACTGGCCGCCTACGCGCTGCGCCAGGGCGTCGTCGTGGAGTACCGCACCGGCAGACGGCGGCACCACGGACACCGCGCCGGGCGGGAGACGGCTCCCGGATCGTCCGGTGACGGCCGCGGTTACCGTCCGGCGCCCTGGCTGCGCCGGGCGGCGGCCCTCGAACAGTGGGTGGCCCTCGTCCTGACCGCCGTCGTACTCCCCGTCCTGGGCTTCGTCTCGGCCCTGGACGGGCAGGCGTGGACCTCGATCGTCCGCTGCCGGGTCACCGAGGACACACGGACCGAGAGCAACCGCCTGATCGAACTGAGCCGCAAGGGGAGCGGCGTCGTGGGCTGGAACCTGGACACGGAGGAAGTCTCCGACGGCGTGGGGTGCGCGGGCGAGGAGAGCCTGTACGTGCGGGAACCGTGGTGGCACGGCTGACCGCCCGCCCAGGGGCCGCCGGCCGCGGTCCCCTGCGGTGACCGCCCTCCGCCCGCCCCTCCCGATCGACGGCATGCGCCGTAAGGGGCGAGGGGGGAGGATGGCTGTGTGCTGAGATGGCACCTCGGTCCCGGCGGCGGGCAGAGGAGGGTCGACATGGACCGGTACCACGCCGCGGCCGGCTCGGCCGGCCCGGAGAACGGCGAACTCGATTCCCCACCCAGCGGCCTGCTGGATCTGCTGGGTGTCGCGGCGACGGTGCTCGACGACAAGGGGCGGATCGTCCTGTGGAGCCCGGAGGCGGAGCGCCTCTTCGGCTACAGCTCCGCCGAGGCGCTGGGGCAGTACGCGGCGGATCTCCTGATCGACCCGCTGCACAGGCCCCGGGTGCTCGACCTGTTCGGCCGTGTGCTGGGCGGGGAGCCGTGGGCGGGGGGCTTCCCCATCCTCTGCAAGGACGGCACGGTGCGCCAGACGGAATTCCGCAACGTGCCGCTCCAGGACGATCACCACCACAGCTACGCCCTCGGCATCGCCACCGACCAGACGCAGTTGCGCGAGCTGGAGACCGGGCTGGCACTGACGTCACGCCTGTTCCATCACGCCCCGTTCGGCCTGGCGGTACTCGATCCCGATCTCCGCTACCTGCTCGTCAACCCGGTACTGGAGAAGATCCACGGCCGGCCCGCTCACGAGACCGTGGGCCGGCATCTGTCCGAGGTGATCCCGGTCCCCGACAGCGGCCCGATCGAAGCGGCCCTGCACCATGTGCTGGCCACGGGCGAGCCGCTGCTGAACCAGCTCACCTTCAGCACCACCCCGGCCGACCCCGAGCCCCGCCGCGAACACGCCTGGTCCACGTCCTACTACCGGCTCCAGGACCAGCGCGGCCGCATCCTCGGGGCCGCCGCCACCGTGATCGACGACACCGAGCGGCACCGGGCCGCGTCCGAGGCGAACCGGGTACGCAGACGCCTGGCGACGCTCGCCGAGGCGGGGGTACGCATCGGCTCCACCCTCGACCTGGAGCGCACCGCGCACGAACTCGCCGACATCGCGGTGGACGACCTCGCCGACGTGGCCGCGGTCGACGTTCTCGACGTCATCTTCACCGCCGCCGACCCCGCCCTGCCGGACACCGGTCAAGGCGCGGCCTTCCGCCCGCTGGCCGTCGCCGCCCGCCCGCCGACGGAGGCCGCCCGGGCCGCCGACCCCGTCGGTGAGGTGGCCGTCTACGCCGCGGACCGCCTGGTCACGCAGTGTGTCACGACGGGCCGGCCGGTGCTGGTGCCACGCCTGACGGCCGAGACCCTCAGGCGTCTGGGCCACCGGCCCGATTCGGACATCCTCACCCGTGCCGGCGCCCACTCCTACCTGGCCGTCCCCCTGAACGCGCACGGCTGCGTCCTGGGCGCCCTGTCCCTTCTGCGCGTCCACGATCCGCGCCCCTTCGACGAGGAGGACCGCGACTTCGCCGTCGAACTCGCCGACCGGGCGGCGATCTGCATCGACAACGCACGCTGGTACCGGCACGAACGCGACACCGCCCTCGCGCTGCAGCGCAGCCTTCTGCCACGCAGGGCCCCCGGCCGCGCCGGGCTGGAGATCGCCACCCGTTACCGGCCGGCCGACGACACCTCCGAGATCGGAGGCGACTGGTACGACGTGCTCCCCCTGGCGGACGGCGGGACCGCCCTCGTCATCGGGGACGTGATGGGAAGCGGCGTGACGGCCGCGGCCGCCATGGGTCAGTTGCGTACCGCCACCCGCACGCTGTCCCATCTCGGCCTGCCCCCGGCCGACGTCCTGTACGGACTGGACCGCCTCGCCGAAGACCTCGAGTCCCCTTTCGCCACCTGCACGTACCTCACCTGCCGGCCCGACTCCGGTACCTGCGAGTTCGCCTCCGCCGGTCATCTGCCGCCCGTCGTGGTCCGTCCCGACGGGGCCGCCGAACTGATCGACCCGCCGCCCGGTCCCCCGCTCGGCATCGGGGACAGCACGTTCACCACCCACCGCCTCGCCCTCACCGCCGGCAGCAGGCTCCTGCTCTACACCGACGGCCTCGTCGAGACCCGGACCGACGCCATCGACGACCGGCTCCAGCTCCTCCTGAAGCTGCTCACCAAGGCTCCGCAGGACCTGGAGGACACCTGTGACCTTCTCCTGGACCAGATGCGCCACCCGGGCTCGCGCGACGACGCCGCGCTCCTCCTCGCCTGTCTGACGCCCGGCCCGGCCGGCGCGACCGGTGACCACAGCGGTGGCGCCCGGACCGGTCACGGCCGGCCCTCCGGTGCCGCCGGTCGATGACACCGGCGGGGTGAACGGCCGAACCACGTGCGCGCGACGGAGGCCGGTTCGGCACCCCCGTGCTCAGCTCGCCCGACCCGGCGGCCGCGGTCGTGTCGGTCCCGTGGGGGCGCCGGCTCCTTGTAGGACCAACAAGTTAGGTGTAGCATACATCTATAAGCTCACGACACGGACAGGGAGTGTGGGGCCCATGGCCTGGGCGTCATCGCTGACGCACGCCGTTCGCAAGGGTTTCCGGACGGAGCGGGTGTTCGCCAACCCCTGGACCCTCGGACGGGCGGTGCTGGCGGTGGCCGTCGGTGCCGTCATCGGATGGGCCACCGGAAACGTCCTGGCCACCACCATGATGAGCGTCGGCACCTTCATCTGCGGCATCGGCACCCTGCTCACGCCCATGCGGCACCGCTTCGTCAACGCCCTCGCGATGGCACTGGCCTTCAGCTGCGCGGTCGCGCTGGGCGTCGTCCTCCAGCCGCTCCACTGGTACTTCCTGATCGTCCTGGCCCCCGTCGCCTTCCTCGGCGGGCTCTGGTGGGCACTGGGCCGGGCGGTCGGCATCCGCGCCTATCTGGTGGTCATCGGCCTGCTGATCACGGCGGACATCTCGCCGGGCCTGTCCGCCGGCTTCGACATGACCAAGTGGATCGCCGCCGGCTGCGCCCTGACCGTCCTCGCCCAACTGCTTCCCCCGTACGGCCGCCGGCACGCCGCACAGCGACGCAAGCTCGCGGACGTGTACCGGTTCCTCGCCTCGTACGCCCGCGAGGAAGCCGAAACGGCGGGCACGGCGCGGCCCGCCTCGGCGTCCTTCTCCGCGGCGCGGTCGGCGCTCGGGCTGCTGCCGCAGTTCGCCCGCCCGGCCGCGGCCCCGCTCTACGGCCTGCTCGGCGAGGCCGAACGCATCCGCCGCACCCTCTACGCCGAACAGGGCGCCAGGGGAGTGCCGTACCGCTCCGTGGCCGAGGCCCTCGAGGCCGTCGCCCGCACGGTCGCCTCGGGCCGTCCGCACAAGGCTCCGGAGGAGTGCCTGCGCGAGCTGGCCGCCTGGCGGGGCCGGCCGGCCGAGAGCCTGCTGCCGAAGATCGCCGAGGCCGAGCGGCTGGCGGACCTCTCCGTCGAACTGCGGCGCGGCGACCGGCCGGTGCCGCACATGGAGGTCTCCGCGCTCTACTCCGGCGCGGGCCCGCTGTCCGGTGGCGCGCGCCGGCTGACCGCCGCGCTGCGGCCCGGCGACCCCCTGTTCCGGCACGCCGTACGCGTGGGCGTGGGCACCACCGTGGCGGAGGCCGCGGGCCGGGCGGTCGGCGACTTCTGGGGGCACGGCCTGCCCGCGCACGGCTTCTGGGCCGCCCTCACCACCATGCTGGTGCTCTTCCCCGACTACGAGCACACCTTCGCCCGCGGCATCAGCCGGCCGATCGGCACGATCGCCGGCGGATTCATCGCCTGGGGGCTGCTCCAGTACCACTGGGGCCACGGTGCGCTCGCCATCGCCGTCGTGGTGTTCACCGTGCTGTCGTTCACCCTGCTGCGCACCGGTCAGCACATACTGAACATCGTCCTCACCGCGTGGCTGGTCTTCCTCATCCACGACATCGGCACTCCGGAGGGCCCGGTGGCCTTCGGACGCCCTGCCGACACCGTGCTCGGCGCCCTCATCGCACTGGTGATCTTCCTGCTGCTGCCCACGTGGCACCACCGGCACGTCCCGGTCCTGCTCGCCCGGTGGCTGCGAGTGCAGGCACGCCTGCTGCCCGTCGTGCTGACCGGCTACTCGGACGTCGCCTCTGTGGACCGGGCCGGCATGGAGACCCTGCGCACCTCCCTGCGTCGGGTCCACGAAGAGCTGAACAGTGCCGTCGGCAAGCTGCCGCACGAGCCCCGGAGCCACCGGGGGCGCTGGTCCGAGGCCGAGCTCCGGCGCATCATGGCGGGCGTCGACGGCCTCAACCGCGCCACGGTGCTGCTCGCCGAGCATCTGCCGGACCGTGAGGACGACGTGGTGCCCGAGCTGGCCGAGTTCGCCGCGCCGGTGGGCGATCACCTCGTCGCGCTGTCCGACGCGGCCGGCGGGGGCGAGGGCGTACGCCCGGGGGCACTGCGCGACGTCTTCGACCCGCTCTCGGTGTCCAGCGGGCTGGCCTGGCTCGGCGACCCGGAATCGGCCGACGGCGTCTCGCACGCACGGGCGCGGGCGCTCAGCTCCTGCCTGGCACTGGTCACCGCGATCGAGACCCTGACCGGGGAGCTCGACGCGGCGGCGGCCCGTCGGCACCGCGGGCGGGACCGGGTGCACCACGCGTCGGGGGCGGCCGCGTAGACGGAGAGCCTCCCGGAGGGTTCCCTGCGGGCGGACCGGCACCGGCCTGGTCTTCGACCTGTGCGGCGGGGCCGTGGGGCGGCCGACTTCTCCGTCCGTCGTTGCGTCGGCCGTGCTTCACGGGGTGTGCGCGTCGTGGCGGGGTGCCGGCCGGGCGTTCTTTCGGCCCGGTGATCGTTCGGGGCCGGGCCGGGAGGGACCGGCGCCCGGGCCGGGCAGGTGGCCGCCGGGCGGATGTGCCGGAAGCCCCGGCGGACGCGGGCGGGGCCGGTCCGTCCGGCGTGCCGGGTTTCTCCCGGGTCGGCGCCGGGCGCCGGCCGGCTGCCGATCGACAGCTCCCGCACCTCCAGTCCGGCACCTCGGCCGCTGCCTCGAAGCCGTCCTGAGCGGGCTCGCCGGCCCGGCACCGCCGCCCGAAGCCGCCTGCGACCACCTGCTCACCGCCTTCGCGCCCCCGGACGGTCACGACGACGTCGCCCGAGTCCGTCCTGGCCGGCACGGCGCCGAGCCGTCGCCCCTCCCCCGGGTTGCCGGCGACGGCGGACGGTGCCCTGATGGAACTGGGGGAAGCCATCGATGTCGAGCGTGCCGACGGGCGGCTCTCCGGCCCGTCGTGCGGCCTCCTACCGAAAGGGTTGCCGATGACCACCCTGCTGACCGGTGCCATCGTGTGGGACGGGCTGAGCGACACACCCACCGGAGTCCGCGACATCCTGGTCGAGAAGGGCCGGATCACCGAGATCGCCGGGAAGATCCCCGGACCTGACGGCGCCGTGGTGATCGACCTGTCCGGGCACACGGTGACCCCCGGGTTCATGGACTGCCACACCCACGTCACCATCACCCCGGCGATCTTCCCGGTCCTGACCCGCTCGGCCGCGGCGACCGCGCTGGCGACGATCCCGGTGCTGAGGACGATGCTGCTCAACGGGTTCACCACGATCCGGGACCTGATGACCGCCGACGCCGGCTACAACACCCTTGATCTGCGCGACGCGATCGCCGCGGGACTGATCGAGGGCCCGCGCATGCTGGTGGCCCCGCACCTGATCTCCGCGCGGGGCGGGCACGGCGACTTCTCGGGGGTGCTGGCCGGCGAGTACCAGGGCCCGCACCGGCTGATGGAGCTGGCCTCGGCCGACGGCTGCGACGAGATCCGCAGCCGGGTCCGCACCGAGGTCCGCGCCGGCGCCGACTGGATCAAGTTCGGCGCCACGGGCGGGTTCTCCAGCCCCTCCGACGATCCGGCGCAGACGACGTACAGCCAGGAGGAGATGGACGCCCTGGTGGCGACCGCCCGCGATCTGGGCCGCCACGCGACGCCGCACTGCTACGGCGACGAGGGGGTGCGCCGGGCGGTGCACGCCGGGGTGCGCAGCATCGAGCACGGCAACCTCGCCACCGCCGACACCCTGCAGCTCATGATCGACAAGGGTGTCTATCTGGTGCCGACCCAGTTCACCACCCTCGACGACGCCCGCCACGTCGACGACGACGCCTTCTGGGCCGGCCAGCCCGCCGTCAAGCGCCGCAAGTACGCGATCCATCAGAAGGCCCTGCTGGACGGCGCGGACCAGGTCGCGGACTCCGACGTCAAGATCGCTTTCGGTACCGACGCCGGCATGTTCCCGCACGCGGAGAACTGGAAGGAGTTCCCCACCATGGTCTCCACCGGCATCACTCCGGTCCGCGCCCTGAGAGCCGCGACCAGCGTCGCCGCCGAACTGCTCGGACTCGACGACCTCGGCGTCCTCGCACCGGGCCGGACCGCCGACGTCATCGCCATGCCCGGCGACCCGTTCACCGACATCGGGATCACCGGCGAGGTCGACTTCGTGATGAAGGAAGGCGTCGTCCACAAGCGTCCGTGAACGGAACCGGGGGTCAGCGGTGGCGGGCGAGGTCGTCGTAGTGCTGCTGGAGGGCCGGGGAGAGGGCGACCCGGTCGTCCTCGAGCAGGTTGCGGGCCATCTTCCGGGCGGCGGGCTCGCCCCGGTCGAACGCCTGGGCGATGTGCTGGGCGTGGGAGGGCTGGAGGCTCTCGCCGAAGGGTGCCTCGTAGGGGTCGGTGACGGCTTCGACCAGACAGGGACCGTCGGTCGCCATGGCTTCGGCGAACACCTCGGCGGCCTGGGCGGGGTCGTCGATGCGGAAGGCGCGCAGACCGCACGCGCGGGCGACGGCGGCGAAGTCGACGGGGTGCAGTTCGCAGCCCGTCTGGGGGTTGCCCAGCAGGGCGGTCTGTTCCCACACCTCCAGGGCCAGGGCGTCGTTGCGCAGGACGACGACCTTGACGGGCAGGTCGTACTGGGCGAGGGTGGCCAGCTCGCCCATGCCCATGCTCATCGAGCCGTCACCGGTGAACGCGACGACCGGCCGGTCGGGGTGGGCGCACTGGGCGCCGATGGCGTAGGGCAGGGCGGAGCCCATGGTGCACAGAGTGCCGGAGAAGGAGTACTGCATGCCCTTGCGCAGCCGCAGGCGGCCGCCCCACGCGGTGACCGTGCCGGCGTCACCGGTGACGATCGCCCGGTCGGGGAGCGCCTTCGACAGTTCCCAGGTCACCACCTGCGGCCGCATGGGGGTGCCGGAACTCGCGGCCTGCTCGCCGATCAGGTCCCACCACCGCCGGTAGGTCTCCTGCGCGGTTTCGAGGAACGACCGGTCTGTTTTGCGTTCCAGCAGCGGCAGGAGGCGTTCCAGCACGCCCCGGGCGTGGCCGACGAGGCCGGCCTCGACGGGGTAGCGCATGCCGATGCGGTCCGCGTTGAGGTCGATCTGCACCCCGCGGGCCCGGCCCGGCTTCGGCCAGAACTCGTAGTAGGGGGTGGAGGATCCGACGATGAGGAACCCGTCGCAGGTCTCGAACGCCTCGTGGGAGGCGCGGGTGCCGATGAGCCCCATGCCGCCGGTCGTGTAGGGACTGTCGTCCGGCACGCAGTCCTTGCCGAGTCCGGCCTTGACGATCGGCGCCCCGAGCACCTCGGCCACCCGCTCCAGTACCTCTCCGGCGCCGCGGGCCCCCGCCCCCGCGCAGATCGCGACCCGCTCGCAGCTGTTGAGGATGTCCGCGGCGGCGCGCAGCTGCTCCTCGTCGGGTACGACCGTGAAGGGCTGCGGGGCGAGCGAGAGGTGGCCGGGCACGTTCTTCGGTGACGCCGTGTCCTGGTCGAGGATGAAGGACTGGACGTCGATGGGGACGGCCAGGTGTGAGGGCGTGCGGTTCATCAGGGCGCTGCGCACCGCGAGGTCGGTGGCGGTCACGGCGTGGGCGGGGCCCATGACGCGCTCGGAGAACAGGCAGGCGTGTTCCAGCAGCCGGTCGGACGGGAGGTCCTGGAGGAAGTGCGCGCCGATGGTGTCGTGGTAGGACAGACCGGTGATCGCGATGACCGGTGCACCGTCGATCCGCGCGTCGTACAGGCCGTTGAGCAGATGGACCGCGCCGGGGCCGGCGGTGGCCACGCACGCGGCGGGCCTGCCGGTGAACTTGGCGTAGCCGACACATGCCAGTGCCGCGTTCTCCTCGTGCCGGACGTGGACGAACCGCATCCGCGGGTGGGTGCGCAGCGCCTCGAAGAATCCGTTGATCTGGTCACCGCAGATGCCGAAGCAGGTGTCGATGCCCCAGTCGAGCAACCGCTCGACGATCAGGTCCGATGTGGTTCTGGCAGCCGATCCGGTGGGCTTGTCGCCCATGAGGAGCCTCCCGTTGCGTGGCGTGTTCCGAGGGTTCGCGTCTGCGGTGGCAGGAGCCCTCTCCAAAGCCGTACCCCTTCCGCCCCGGGCAGGGCGGCTCCCTGCCGCGTTTCATCAGGTCGGCCCACCCTCACGGGCGAGTGGGCGTGACGGGACCGTCAGGGACGCCAGCGGCGGCGTGGTGTGTGCCGCTCATAGGGTTGCGGGTCCGGGTACGTGATCAGCTCCAGGGTGCTGCCCCACGGTGTGCGGGTGTACGTCATCCGGTTGCGGGGCCCGGCCTCGACGCCGGGCAGCGGTCGTGGGCCGCTCAGGCGGGTCCCGCCGGCTTCCTCGACGCGGAGGTCCGCCGCGTCGAGGTCGTCGACGTACACGGCCAGGTGCTGCCACCCCAGGTCGGAGGGCATCACCGGATCTCTCTGGTGGGGTGCACGGAACTCGAACAGTTCGAGGCCGGGGCCGTGCGGAAGCGTGAGCATGCGGATGCGCGTCTCCCGGGTGCCTTCCGGGACGCCGAGTCCCTGTTCGATGGACGGGCCTTGGTTCGGTCCGTCCTCGGGGCGCAGGGTGTCGTACAGGACTTCCGCTCCCAGCGCGTGACGGAAGAACACGGTCGCGGCGTCGATGTCCGGCACCGTGACTCCCACGTGGTCGATCCCGCGCACGACCGGGTTCTTCCGCGCCGCCGGCCGCGTCCCGCTCTGCTGGTCCGGCACGGCAGGTCAGGACGTCGGGGAGCCGGGAGTCATGCGGCGGAGGGGTTCGTCGAGTTCTCGCCGGTAGAAGTCGATGAAGCCGTCGGGGTCGGGGCCCGCGTTCTGCATCACCAGCCGGTCGAAGCCCGCGTCGACGAACTGCTGGGCGACGTGCAGGTAGCGGTTCCGGTCGGGGCCGCACGCGAACTTGCCGAGGATGTCCTCCTCGCGGACGGTGGCGGTCGCGGCTTCGAAGTTGACCGGGTTGGGCAGTTCGCTCATGACCTTCCAGCCGGTCAGTGCCCACCGGGAGGTCTCCAGGGCGGCCCGGGCGGCGCTGTGCTCGTCCTCGGCCCAGGCCATGGGGACCTCGGCGTACCTCGGGCCGGTGCCGCCGGCCTCCCGGTAGTGGCCGACGATCTCCGGTTTCTGCTCGGTGGCGAACAGGCCGTCACCGAGTTCGGCGGCGATCCGTGCCGAGTTCCGGCCGCCGGCGGCCACGGCGATCAGCGGGGGCTCGGGCGGGAGGTCAAAGACCCGTGCGTCCTCCAGCCGCAGGTGCTTGCCTTCGTAGGAGCGGTACCCGCCGCTCCACAGCAGGCGGATGATCTCCAGCGCCTCGCTCAGCATCTCGTGGCGTACCCGGACGGTGTCGGGGAACCCCCGGCCGACGACGTGCTCGTTGAGGCGTTCGCCGGATCCCACGCCGAGGACGAAGCGCCCGTCGGAGACCAGCGCGAGCGTGGCCGCCGCCTGGGCGATGATCGCCGGGTGGTAGCGCACGGTGGGACAGGTCACGCCGGTCGCCAGCTGGATGCGTTCGGTCCTGGCCGCGATGGCGCCCAGCACCGTCCAGGTGAAGGACGAGTGTCCTTGGTTGTCCAGCCACGGGTGGAAGTGGTCGCTCATCTCCACGAAGTCAAAACCCGCGGCCTCTGCCGCGACGGCCTGGCGGACGAGTTCCCCGGGGGCGAATGCCTCGGAAGCCAGCTTGTACCCGATCTCCATGCGTCGCTCGTTCCCCTCGGTCGTCGGCTCGGCCTCACGGACCACTCGCACACTGCCAGGCCGAGGAGGGGACGGGCGGGAGACGGCCCTGCCGTGTCGGAGCGGTCACTCGAACGGTCCGCGTCCGCGGCACCGTGGTGCCGTGCCCGGATCGCCGCGGCACGCGGTGAGGGCCCCACCCGCGCGACCGGTGGGGCCCTCACCGCTGTTCGGTTCGTGCCTGTTCCGTCGGTCAGACCGGTACAGGGGCGCCGAGCATCGTGGAAGCACGTCGGAGCGGATCGACGATCCTCGCGGTCGCGGCCTCGGGGGTGGTGCGGCAGGTGAAGCCGAGGCGGGACATGGCCCGGAGGACTTCGTCGCCGCTGAAGTCGCGGCGGTCCTGGCGGGTGACGACCTGGCCAACCTGCTTGGCGGGGTAGTGGCGGCGCCCGATGATCACGGAGTCGCCGGTGACCGGCTCGGGCTTGACACCCTTCATCGATTCCAGCACACCCCCCTTGGTGAGCTCGAACGGAAAGCGGGCGATGACACAGCGCATGATGCCTCACAGCGGGAAGAGGGGGACGGGCCGAGCGGGGTGAGGCGGTTCAGCGGGAGAGGGCGAGGACGCCCAGGGCGTTGCCGTGTTCGTCGACGACGGGCAGGGCGCCGAGCCGCCGGTGCCGCATCGCGTGCTCGGCTTCGGCCACCGTGGTCAGCGGTGAGGCGAAGGGCCCGTCGCCGTCGGCGATGTCGCGCAGCCGGACCCGGTCCGTGTATCCGGAGCCGCCCCGCACGGCGGTCAGCCGGGCCCGGGTGACCAGGTCGGTGTACTGGCCGTCCTCGTCGCAGACGACGAGGTGGGACGTGCGGGCGGCGGCCATGACGGACAACGCCACCTCGACGGTCATGTCGTGCCAGACCTGGGGCCCGGCCGCGTCCATGGCCTCGGCGGCCGTCCTGTGCGCGGTGTCGGTGTTCCTCGGGCGGGCATGCGTCTGGAGCAACGTCAAAGGTGCCTCCTGGGGGGATGGGACGGCTTTCCGGTTCGGGCGGTTCTAGTGCCGCGGCAGGCGACGTTCGCCCGGTGAGGAGCGGCGTCCGGTGCGTGCTCCGGGGGTCCCCCGGCCGGAAGCCCTCGCACTGGACGTACTCGGGCTTTCGGCCGGTGCGGCGAGTGGGGGCACCCCCTCCGGGGGGGCGTGCCGGGCGTCGCGACGGGGCGGACGTCGCCTGTTGCGGCACTAGGCTGCCGCGTCGGTGACGGGGCGCCGTGCGGGTGCGTGCCGGGTCGCCGCGACGGGACGGCGCCGGCCGCGTGAGGTGGCGCCGCGCTTCTTGGGGCGTTCGACCACCGGTGCGGTGATGACGACCGGGATACCGGAGGGGGCCTGGGCGCCGGTGATGCGGTGCAGGGCTTCGGCGCCGGCGCGGACCTGGGTGGTCTGCGGGACGATGCCGGCCGCTGCCATGAGGCGGGACACGGCGCGGCGCTGGCCCGGCGTGACCAGGGTGACGACGCTGCCGGACTCGCCGGCGCGGGCGGTGCGGCCGCCGCGGTGGAGGTAGTCCTTGTGGTCGGTCGGCGGGTCGACGTTGACGACGAGGTCGAGGCTGTCGACGTGGATGCCGCGCGCCGCGACGTTGGTCGCCACCAGCACGCTGACGTGCCCGTCCTTGAACTGCGTCAGCGTCCGGGTGCGCTGCGGCTGCGACTTGCCCCCGTGCAGGGCGGCGGCCCGGACCCCGCTGTCGAGGAGGTGCTCGGTGAGGCGGTCGACGGCGTGCTTGGTGTCCAGGAACATGATGACCCGGCCTTCGCGTGCGGCGATCTCGGTGGTGGCCGCGTGCTTGTCGGCGCCGTGGACGTGGAGCACGTGGTGCTCCATCGTCGTGACGGCGCCGGCCGACGGATCGACCGAGTGCACGACGGGGTCGCTCAGGTAGCGGCGTACGAGCAGGTCGACGTTGCGATCGAGGGTGGCGGAGAACAGCATGCGCTGGCCGTCGGGGCGTACCTGGTCGAGCAGTTCGGTGACCTGCGGCATGAAGCCCATGTCGGCCATCTGGTCCGCTTCGTCGAGGACGGTGACGGCGACCCGGTCCAGCCGACAGTCGCCGCGCTCGATGAGGTCCTTGAGGCGTCCGGGGGTGGCGATGAGGATCTCGACGCCGCCGCGCAGCGCGCCGGCCTGTCTGCCGATCGGCATTCCTCCGACGACCGTGGTCAGCCGCAGCCTCACCGAGCGGGCGTACGGGGTGAGCGCGTCGGTGACCTGCTGCGCCAGCTCCCGCGTCGGTACGAGGACCAGTCCCAGCGGCTGACGGGCCTCGGCGCGCTGTCCGGCGGTACGGGCCAGCAGGGCCAGTCCGAAGGCCAGGGTCTTGCCGGAGCCGGTGCGCCCCCGGCCGAGGACGTCACGGCCGGCGAGGGAGTTCGGCAGGGTCGCGCCCTGGATCGGGAACGGAACGGTGAGGCCCTGCGCGCCGAGCTCGGCCAGCAGCTCCGCGGGCATGGCGAGGTCGGCGAAGCTCGCCGCGGCGGGCAGCGCGGGGGTGACCGTCTGCGGGAGGGCGAACTCGCCCTGCACCGCGGCGGGGCGCCGGTGGTGTCCGGCCGGCCGGAACGGGCCGCCGGAACGGGCGGCGGTGCTGTTCCGGGCGCGGGTGAAGTGGCCGTTCGTGCGTGCGCGGTCGTTCATGCGGAGCCTTCCTCGATGCGGCACATATCAAAGAATTCCCGCAGCGGGGTACGCACGGAGAATTGCGTGAACAGGCCGAATGGAACGGGAATACGTGTGCGTAGATCCGCGGATTGCCGCAGCCGCCCCGCAGACAGAACTGCGGAAAGTGCACGCAGCTGGGGCCCGCACCCCGAAGGATGCGGGCCCCAGCTACGAAGTGTGCGCCGGCGTCAGGCGAGGACGATGTTCTCGGCCGTCGGGCCCTTCTGCCCCTGCGCGATGTCGAAGCTCACCTTCTGGCCTTCGAGCAGCTCACGGAAGCCCTGGGCGGCGATGTTCGAGTAGTGGGCGAACACATCGGCGCCGCCACCGTCCTGCTCGATGAAGCCGAATCCCTTTTCCGCGTTGAACCACTTCACGGTGCCAGTAGCCATGTCTTGTCTCCTTGGAGGCTGTGCGTCGGCGTCCGCACTGCACGGACGCCGTGTCGCCGCGATGATCACCCCGCCCGGAAAAGACCGGTACTGAAAAGCATTCGGGAACCACAACTGCAACCGAGAACGACAGTAGCACGTTGTGGCGATCCGGGGGCGGGGAATAATTCCGCTCCGCCCATTTCCGCAAGAAACCACCCGCGAGTTACCGTGAAATTCTCACCCCGCGGGTACAGATAAAATGGCGCCCGGAACCCGCAGGCCGCGAAGCACCACACTCCGCGGTGCTGAGCACGCCGTGTCGGCACAGGTCAGGAGTAGCGTGGAGAGGAGGACGGCGCGGAAGCGCGACGCCCTGCACGGCAGCCGCTCCACCCCACAGGCACCGCCCGGACCAGCGGCCTGCCGCCGTCCGAACAGGCAGGTGAGCGCGATGCCCGACTTCTCTCTTCCGTCCGGGGCAGGACTCCTCGCGGACGGCGTGCACGAATCCGTCGACCGCGGAACCGCACTCCTGCGGCTCACCACCACCCACGAGCGTCAGGGCGTCCTCGACGGCGCGTGGTGGCCCCGTTCCAGGGACGCCGCCGCCGAACTGCCCGGCCTGATCACCGCACTGACCGAGCGCCTCGGACCGATCACCCGCATCGGCCTGGACAGAGCGGCCTGGGACGACCTGCCGACCCGGATCACCGTCGACGGCCGGGTCGTACGCATCGACTCCTTCCCGGTGGGTGACGACACCGCGCTCGTGACCCGCGGCGACCAGGACCTCTTCGCCCTGCTCGTGGTACCGCCGAAGACGCCCGTGGACGCGGCACGGTCGGCGATGGCCGAAGCGGTCCACACCGACAACCCCAAGCAGGCCCGGCAGATCCTGCTCGACAGCGCCGCGGACCGGCCCCGGGGGCCCGGCCTGTGACCATGGTCCGGCGCGTCGGGCAGCGACCGCGCCGGTGGTGCTTACCCGCCGGAGACGACCGTCATGACGAGACTCCATGAACGCAAGAACAACCGGAAGGCGGTCCTGCGCGTCCTGTACGGGGCCGTCGAACGCAACCACCCCGAGGTGAGCGGGGCGGCGCTCCGCGGCGAGGTGGGTCTGCCGGACGAGGATCTCTCCGCGGCCTGCGCCTACCTGGCCGACGAGGGCCTGATCAGCGTGGACTGGACCTCGCACCGCACCCCGGCCACGGTCCTGCTGACCCATGAGGGCATCCGGCTGATGGAGGAGCAGGAGGAACGGAGGGACCGGGAGCAGAACGGGCTGCCCGCCGGCGGGAACGGGCCCTGACGGTGGTGCTGTCCGGGACTCAGCGGTCCTGAGCGGCGCCCAGCAGTACCTTCAGCAGCTCGTCGGGGGCGTCCCGCATGACGTTGTGGCCCGAGGCCAGGGCGTGGGTGCGCCATGCGGGGTCGTCCCGCAGCCGTTCGTGGAGCGCGGTGAAGGGCGACTGCCCGTCCCAGCCGGTGGCGTACACGTAGTCCCTGCTGCGATAGCGGTCGAGTCCGCCCTCCAGGCGGACGTTCTGGAGCAGGGAGGCCAGGGGGTGCGGCGTGGCCCGGGGGTCGAAGAACGGGAGCGGCGCGCTGGTGTACCCCGTCTCGCCCGCCCCGTCGAGGTACCAGCCGCGTTCCTGGTCGGTCACCAGGGACCAGCAGGAGTCGCCGTCCTCGGGAACCACCGCGTCGACGTACACGAGGCCGGAGACCCGCTCGGGGACGCGGTCCGCCGCGCCGGTGATGACCATGCCGCCGTAGCTGTGCCCGACCAGAACGGCGTCCGTGATCTCCTCGTCCGTCATCAGGTTCACCACGTCGGCGATGTGGGTGTCGAGGTTGACGGAGGCGGTCAGCAGGTGTCTGCGGTCCCCCACGCCGGTGAGGGTCAGCGGGTAGGCGTGGTGGCCGTGGGTGCGGAGGCGGCGGGCGAGCGGTTCGAAGGTCCATGCACCGTGCCAGGCGCCGGGTACGAGGACGAAGGTGGTCATCGGGCTGATCCTTTGGCTGTTGGTCAGACGGTCAGACGGTCAGGCGGTCAGGCGGTCAGGCGGTCAGGCGGTCAGGGAGAGGATTATCTTGCCGGTGGTCCGACGGCTGTCGCCGAGTTCGTGCGCCTTCGCCGCCAGTTCGAGCGGCAGCACCGTGTCGATCTCGGGGCGGAGCAGACCGGCCTCGGCCAGGGCCGCGATCTCGCGCAGGCCGGCCTGGTCGGCTTCGACGATCATGAAGGCGGCGCGGAGTCCGAGGGGGCGTGCCTCCTCGGCCAGGTGGGCCTCGGCGGGGGAGGCGAGGGAGACGAGGGTGCCGCCGCGGCGCAGGGCGCGCAGCGAGCGTGGACCGTAGTCGCCGCCGATCGTGTCGACGACCACGTCCACGGGGTCCACGGCCGTCTCGAAGTCGGCTTCGGTGTAGTCGACCAGTTCGTCCGCGCCGAGGCCGCGCAGGAAGTCGTGCTTGGCCGTACGGGCGGTGCCGGTCACATGGGCTCCGCGGGCCTTCGCGATCTGCACGGCGAGGTGGCCGACACCGCCCGCCGCCGCGTGGATCAGCACCCGCTGCCCCGGACGCACGTCGGCGACGTCGACCAGGGCCTGCCAGGCCGTGAGCCCGGCCAGCGGCAACGCGGCGGCCTGGACGTGGGTGAGGCCGGCGGGCTTGCGGACCAGGTGCCTGGCCGGGGAGGTGACGTAGTCGGCGTACGTGCCGGCGGGGAGCGGGTGGCGCGGCAGCCCGAAGACCTCGTCGCCCGGTGCCACCGTGGTGACTCCGGGTCCGACCGCCTCCACCACGCCCGAGACGTCCCAGCCGAGCCGGACCACGGCGCCGGCCAGTCCGCCGGAGGAGCGGTGCCAGGAGTCGGTCGGGTTGACCCCGGCCGCGTGCACCCGCACCAGCACCTCGGCCGGGCCGGGCTCCGGGCGTTCCACCTCGACGACCTTCAGTACCTCTGGCCCGCCGAAGCCGTCCTGGGCGATCGCGCGCATCGTCATTCCCCCTGTGTCCGTGGGCCGTTCGTCCGGCCCGCTCGGATCAAGGTTCTCGTCTCCCGCCCGGGGAAACGAGTGGCATGATTGCCACGATCTGAGAAGATCTTGCCATGCACCGTGTCGTGGTCCTGGCCCTCGAAGGCGTCTACCCCTTCGAACTGAGCATTCCGGTACGGATCTTCGGTACGGCCGCCGGGCGCGACGGACGGCCGCTGTACGAGGTCGTGACCTGCAGCCTGGACGGCCGCCCGGTCATCACCAGTGCCGACTTCACCATCGCCGTGGCCCACGGCGGCGAGGTGCTCGCCACGGCCGACACCCTGGTCGTGCCGCCGTTCACGTGCGGCCCCGACGACGACCGTGCCTGGCTGCCCGACGAACTGGCCCGCGCTCTCGCGCTCCTGCCGGCCCGTGCCCGCGTCCTGTCGATCTGCACCGCCTCCTACGTCCTCGCCGCCGCGGGCCTGCTGGACGGCCGCCCCGCCACCACGCACTGGAATGAGGCCGACCACTTCCAGCGCACCTTCCCGCGGGTGGAGGTCGATGCGAACGTGCTGTTCGTCGACAACGGCCAGGTACTCACGGCCGCCGGAGTCGCGGCCGGGGTCGACGTCTGCCTGCACCTGGTGCGCCGCGACCACGGCAGCGAGGTCGCCAACCGGGTGGCCCGCCTGTGCGTGGTACCGCCGTGGCGCGAGGGCGGCCAGGCCCAGTACATCGACCGTCCGGTGCCGGAGCCCGCCGCCGCCACCACGGCCGCCACCCGTGAGTGGGCTCTTCGGAACCTCCACCGGCCGCTCGTTCTGGCCGAGTTGGCCGAGCACGCCCGGATGAGCGTGCGGACGTTCTGCCGGCGGTTCGGCGAGGAGGTGGGCATGCCGCCCGGCCAGTGGCTCACCCAGCAGCGGGTCGAGCACGCACGGCGCCTGCTGGAGACCACCGACCTGTCCGTGGACCAGGTCGCCGTCCACGCCGGCTTCGGCACCGCCGCCTCGATGCGCCGGCACCTCTCCCTCACGCTCGGCGTCCCGCCCACGGCGTACCGGCAGGCGTTCCGCGGTCGCTGAAGGGTTCATCCGCGGTCGCTGAAGGGTTCACCCGGCCGGCTGCTCCACGTGGTGAGGCTCCCCGCTCGTGCTCGCGGTGGCCCTCCTCCGGTACACCGCGGTCCTCCGGGCCCTCGACGACGACACGGTTCCGGGCTCCTCCTCGATCAGGGGAGGGTCCAGCCGTCCCGCAGGTGTGACGCGAGCGCCGTCATCCACGAGGCGCGTGCGGCGTTCCACTCCTCGGCACATCCCTTCGCCCGCTCGTCGGGCAGGGTGTCCGGGCCCACCAGGCCCCGGTGGCGGCCGGAAGCGGCACCGTAGACGTAACAGCGGTGATCGGCCGCACGCCGACCGTCCGAGGAGTGCGTGCCGGGCCCTTCGTCGGCATCCTCGTTCGTGGCCTCGGACAGCTGCCACGCCTCGGCGGCCGCGAGCACCTGCTGTTCGCCGACGGCGCCCTTGCGCAACAGCATCAGGGCGGCGAACTGGTCGGCGGCATCCTCTTCCCGTCCGTGCACGGGCAGTTCGAGGACGTCCACGAGGGCGTGCGCCATCTCGTGGAACAGCGTTTCCAGCATGACGGCCGCCACGGCGTCGTCCGACCGCCGGGGCCCGGTCCGCCGGAAAAGCTCCCGTGTTCCGGAGACTTCGTCGTAGCAGACCTTCACGCGGGTGGCCTCGGGATCGCAGGAGGACCCTTCGCCGTCGCACGAGACCACGCCGACGGACATCGGCCGGTCCACGTCGACCAGGGCGCCGATCGCCGACGTGGCCTCCTCGGCCACCTTCCGCCCGCGCAGGAACGCGGCGCCCTCCCGGTCGGAGTCCGCCGGCGTCCCGTAGTGGATCACGATGCCCGAGCCCTCCGTCCCGGTACGGGAGGGATCCGGCTTCTGGCAGCCGGAGACACCCGCGGCCGCCATCGGCACCAGCCATCCGAGGCACGCACCCACCCGGCCCGCCGACCGCATCGCCCACCCGCTCCCCCGCACCTCGCCGCGACTGGTCACCGGTGCATCTTCCTACGTCAGGGAGTGAGGGAGGTGAGGGCACCGCCCTCGGCCCCCGGTGCCGCGCCGGTGGTGGCCGGGGCCATGCGCAGCACGGCGCCCGGGGCCACCTGACCGGGACGGCCGAACAGTTCCTGGACGCGTGCCCGCCCGAGCGTCGACGTCCTCGGCCCCAGCGGCCGGGGCGGCGTCTCCGACGCGGCCGGAGAGTGGGGCGGACCGGGACGCACGGGGTCGCGACGAGGCCCCGCCCGGACCCGTGGACCGGTCCGGGCGGGGCAGCAGCCGGCCACCCGGCGGGCGACCGCGTCGCGTCAGCCGAAGGGGAGCACCCACAGGTCGGCCAGGGACGCGTCGTAGAACTCGCGGGGCGCGTGGGTGGCCGGGTAGACGAACCTGACCGTCACCGTGCCGTCGTTGTCGATCGCTTCCTGCTGGTCCACGAGGATCTCGTACCGGGAGGTCCCCCGGCCGGCCGCGGCACGGGCCTGGCGCACGTGTCTGACCAGTGTGTCGTCGACGTACACGTCGTAGTCCTTGACGCCCTCGGTGTTCCAGGTCTCGCGGGCGCGCAGCAGGAACGGCTTGCCCGCGGGCACCGTGATCCGGGCCGAGTACCAGGAGCCCGGCGTGTTGTTGTCGCTGTAGCGGCGGGAGAAGCCCGCCTCGATTCCGGTGCCGCTCGTCCCGGAGCCCGTGACGGAGTGCGTCTTCTCGGAGGTCTGCTCGCCGAAGTCGACGTGGTCGAGGACGGGCTCCGCCGGAGGTACGGAGACCGCCGGCACCGTGAAGGCGTAGGTGCCGGACCCCACCGTCACCACGGTCGCCTGCTTGGCCGTGTCATAGGACACCGACCGGACGCCAGCCGCCGAGCCGAGCGGCTCGCCGGACTCCGTGACGGCGTACCGGTGGTCGGAGGGGACGACGACCCGCGCCGTGGTGTTGACCGGCACGGTGACGTTCATCGTCAGGGTGCCGTCAGCGACCTTCCAGGCGTTCGACAGACGGCCGTAGACGGTCTCGATGCTGCCCGTGCCGGTCGTCAGGCCGCCGCCGATGTGCGGTTCGACGACACTGCTGCGGTAGCCCGGGGCGTCGATGCGGATGCCGCCGATGTTCTGGTGCATCCAGTCGGCGACCGCCCCGTAGGCGTAGTGGTTGAAGGAGTTCATGTCCACCGGGCCGAAGGACCCGTCGGGCTGGATGGAGTTCCAGCGCTCCCAGATCGTGGTGGCACCGTTCCTGATCTCGTACCCCCACGACGGATAGTCCTCCTTCAGCAGGAGCGCGTAGGCGAGGTCGTCGCGGCCGATGCGGGACAGGGCGGGCAGCAGCCACGGGGTGCCGATGAAACCGGTCCGCAGGTGGTTGTCCGTCCGGGCCAGCTTGGCGACGAACTTCCGGCCGGCCTTCGCCCGCAGCGCCTCGTCGGTGATCAGGTCCATGCCGAGGGCGAGGGCGTACCCGGTCTGCGAGTCGCCGGCCACCGTGCCGTCCGCGGCCACATAGGCGTCCGTGAAGGCGCGCCGCACGTCCTGGTGGAGGCCGGCGTACTCGGCCGCCTCGGCGTCGCGGCCGACGGCGCGTGCCATCTCGGCCATCATCCGCACGTCCTGTGCCCAGACGGCCGTGCCGAGCACGCCCTGGTCGGAGGGGTCGTCGAGGTGCAGCCAGTCGCCGGTGAAGAACGTGGTGCGGCCGGTCTCCAGCAGGTCGGCGCCGGCACTGGCACGGGCGTGGTCGAAGAACTTCTTCATCGCGGCGTAGTTGTCCTGGACGATCCGGGTGTCGCCGTAGGCCCGGTACACCGCGTAGGGCACCGTGACGACGGCGTCCTCCCAGCCGACGCCGCTGGCGTCGAAGGCGCCGTTGGTGGACGGGACGACCGCCGGGATCGATCCGCTGCTCTTCTGCTCGTCGCGCACGTCGAGCATCCACTTGCCGAGGAAGGCGCGGGTGTCGCTGAGGTAGCTCGCGGTGGGTCCGAAGATGCCGATGTCGCCGGTCCAGCCCAGCCGCTCGTCACGGGCGGGGGTGTCGGTGGGGATGGACAGGAAGTTGCCCCGCGCTCCCCAGGAGACGTTGCTGACGAGCTTGTTCAGCATCGCGTCGGAGGTCTGCAGGCTTCCGGTACCGGGCAGGTCGGAACCGAGGACCACTCCCTTCACGTCGGCCGCGGCGGGAGCCTGGCTCAGGCCGGTGACCTCGATGTACCGGAAACCGTGCTGGGTGAAGGTCGGCTGGTAGGTGACGGTGCCGTCGGCGGCGAAGGTGTAGTGGTCGGTGGCGAGGGCGGCGCGCAGGTTCGCCGTGTACATCGTGCCGTCCCGCTCGAGCACCTCGGCGTGCCGGATCCGTACGGTCTCCCCCGCCTTGCCGGTGATCCTGATCCGGGGTACGCCCACCATGTTCTGTCCGAGGTCGTACACGGTCGCGTCGCCGCCCGGCCGGGTGACGGCGACGGTGTCGAGGACCTGGGTCGCGCGCACCGGTTCGTCGGGCTGCGGTGACAGCTTGGCGGTGTCGGAGGGGCGGACGACGACCGGCTGCCAGTGGGCGTCGTCGAAGCCGGTGAGGTCCCAGCCCGGCTGCTCGTGACGCGCGTCGTAGGTCTCGCCGAGTTGGTTGTCCGTCGTCACGAACGGTCCCGGGGCCCACGTCCAGCGGTTGCCGGTGTCCACCCACTGGGTGCTGCCGTCGCTGTAGGTGATCTTCAGCCGTGCGACCAGCGCCAGGTCCCTGCCGTACTGCCCCTTGCCCGCGAGGCCGATCTTCCCGGCCCACCAGCCGTCGCCGAGCCTGGCGCCGAAGCCGTTGCCGCCGGCCCGGACCAGCCTCGTGACGTCGTAGGTCTGCGACTGGATGCGCCGGGCGTACTCGGTGTAGCCCGGTGCCAGGAACTGGTCGCCGACCTTGCGGCCGTTGAGGGACAGTTCGTAGACGCCGTGGGCGGAGGCGTAGATCCGGGCGCTCTTGACGGTCTTGCCCGCGGTGGTGGCGAAATCGGTGCGCAGCAGCGGCGCACGGTCCTGGGGCAGGACGAGGAGGGCGTCGGTGTCGCCCGTCACGGTGACCTGCCGATTG
Source organism: Streptomyces sp. NPDC093586 (assembly GCF_044764905.1). NCBI lineage: Bacteria > Bacillati > Actinomycetota > Actinomycetes > Kitasatosporales > Streptomycetaceae > Streptomyces > Streptomyces sp. NPDC093586. The sequence goes on from NZ_JBIWJA010000027.1 coordinate 83,327, forward strand.
CCGAGCGTCCCGCCGTCGAAGGGGTTGCCGCGGAAGTCGGGGTCGGCGAGGACGGTGCCGTCGGGGCCGGTGACCTTCAGCGAGGTGACGGTGGCCGCCTCCGAGCCGTAGGTGCGCAGCCCCGCCTTCCCGTGGTCGAAGTCCGTCACCGTGCGGGTGTCGACGACCACGCCGTCGAGGGTGGTGCTGACGGTGTCTCCGGACAGGGTGTAGGTCACCTTGTGCGTGCCGTCGAGCAGTGCGTCGCGCGTGAAACCGAACGGCCGCAGGTCGATCGCCGCGAGCTTGGTGTACGTGCCGTTCACCCGGCGGTGCGGTGCCAGTTGAGGCACGGCCGAAGCCGAGGTGCCCACGTTGATCTGCCACATGTAGGCGTTGTCGGGTCCCTGGGCGCGCAGGAAGGTGCCGAAGGCGGTGTTGTGGAGCCTGAAGTCCAGCGTCACCGCATAGTCTCTCCAACTCTCGTATGAGGGAGCGGGTTTGCCGATCCAGGATGCCGCGCCCCAGTCGGCCGCCGTGAGCAGCCCCGTCTCGAACCAGGCCGGTGCGCTCCACGCGCTCGCGGCGCCCTTGTCGTCCCAGACCCGGACGCGCCAGTGGTACCGGGTGCCCGATCTGAGGTCCGGGCCGCCGTAGGCGACGTTCACCTGCGCGGAGGAGGTGACGCGGCCCGAGCGCCACACGTCGGCGGCGTTCGGCGAGGAGCCGACCGTGATCTCGTAGGCGGACTGGGTGACGCCACGGCGGGTCGACGCCGTCTTCCAGCCGAAGACCGGGTCCTGGCCCGGGATGCCGAGCGGGTCGACGCGGCCGTTCGTGGTCAGCCCGCTCACGAGGGGTGCGGTGGCCCGTGCGGCGGTGGCGGACGTCGGTGTCATCAGCAGACCGATCAGCATCGCGAGCCCGGCGACCGATGCGAGCAGTCGCCCCGTCGGCCCGGTCCTCGGGGGTCCTGGCGGAAAAGTGCGGGATGCCATGTGTCTCCCTCGAACAGCCAAGGAGGTGTGGGTGACATACGGGATTAGAACGTTTCACCCTTGCGGAGTGGCGCAACCATAGGAGCTGAGGGTCGGGGGGTCAATGGATCCCGCACGACTGGGATCTCAACGGGTACTTGCTGCTTCCGGATGGTGAAGCTCCCGGTTTTCCCGTGGTTCAATCGTTTCAAAACGATCTTGATTCGAGCGCCGTCGCTCCCGCGTGCCGAGAGGCGGGGTCCGAAACACTTTCGCCGACCGACCGGTGACACACCGATGTCACGTCCGGATACTTTCCAGCAACCAGCGCACGCCCCGGAGGTGCACCGTCGCCTCCGCCCGACTGGTGTACTCCCCCGCCTCGCCCCGCAGGGCGATCCCCCGTGCACGCAGGAGCCGCTTTGAACCCGAACGTGATACGGAAGACTTTCGCGGCGGCGACAGCCGCAGGCGTCGCCGCGGCCCTCTCGATGGCCCTCGCACCGACCGCGTCGGCCTACCAGCCGGTCCCCTCCCCCCTGTACGTGGCGCAGAACCCGGCCTGCAACAAGCGCCCCTGCGTGCTCTATCCGAAGTCTGCGCAGTTGCCGAGCGGCCGGATCGTGGCGGCGTTCGAGAACAGCCAGGGCGACCCGGTCGGGCAGACCATGCCCCTGTACAAGAGCGACGACCACGGCACGACCTGGCAGAAGCTCACCGACGTCAAGGCGCCCGCCCACCTGTCCGGCGACCCGCGGTACGCCGAGTACACGAGCAACTGGACCAATCCCTACCTCTACGTGCTCCCCCATGACGTGGGGCGTCTGAGGGCCGGCACCCTGCTGCTGGCCAGCGTCGTCTCCGGCGACGACCACTACTACCGGGAGCGCAGGGCCGCCGACCCGAACTGGCAGCCCTCCGGCGACGGCGACCGCGAGGACGTGTCGATCGCCCTGTACGCCAGCACCGACGACGGTGCGACCTGGAGCGTCGAGAACATCATCGCCGCCGGCGGCTGGCAGGGCGGCGGCGGTGCGAACCGCTCGGCCGCCAACACCCACAAGCAGCAGGACCCCGTCTGGGAGCCCCATCTGTACGCCCGGGGCGGCAAGCTCGTCGCCCACTACTCCGACGAGAACGAGTACACCGGATTCGACCCCGCCACCGGGGTGCCGGCCCTCGCCCCGGACAACGACACGGCGGCGGACCCGAACCACCAGGTCCTCGTGCACCGGACCTGGGACGGCACCAGCACGTCGTGGAGCGCACCGGTGGTCGACGTGCCCGGCAAGGCGGTGTCGGTCGACGGCACGTCGCTGATCGGCGGCGGGCGCCCCGGCATGACGACCATCGCCCCGACCACCGACGGCAAGTGGCTCATGACGTACGAGTACTGGGGCGGGGGTCCGGACGTCCGCTACCGGATGGGCGACGATCCGCTGGCGTTCTACGCGGCCCGTGACGACGCGGTCGGTGCGCTGCCCGTCCCGTCCGGGGGCACCGGGCTCGCGACCGGCGGCAGCCCCGTGCTCTCGGCGCTCCCCGACGGCCGGATCGTCTACAACGCCGCCCGGAGCGGCAACGTGTGGGTGAACGAGTCCGGCAGGAGCACCGGCACCTGGAAGGAGTACCGGACGCCGGTTCCCGCCGGCTACAGCCGCAGCCTCCAGTACGTCGAGGGCACCGGACGGGTGCTGATCCTGCAGGCCGCGTGGGTCGGTGGAAGCATCGGCCCCGTGACGTACGGCGAGGTCGACCTCGGGCGGTCCGACGGCGCCTACTACACGCTCGTCAACAGGCGCACCGGTCAGGCGCTCAGCCCCCTGGACGGCAGGACGCAGGACGCCGACCTCACCGGGAACGCCCCCGACCTGGTGACGAGCCCCGTGTCGCCGGCCGACGACACACAGCGCTGGCACCTCATGGACAAGGGTGGCAGGGTGACGCTGCTCAACAAGGCCGGGGGCCGCGCCGCCGGGATCTGGGGCGGCACCGCGGCGGCCGGGGCGAAGCTCACGCAGTGGGTCGACGACGGCGCCACCGACAAGCAGTGGACGCTCGTTCCCACGAGCGACGGCTACCACAGGCTCCGCTCGGCCGGGAACGACGGTCTCTACATGACCGGCGCGAGTGCCGGCGCGGCCGTCGACGTGCGGACGGCGATCGACGCCTCCGCCGACGCGTCCGCGGACGACACGCAGGAGTGGCGCCTGGTGCGCGAACCCCTGCCCACGGACGCGTCCTTCACGCTGAAGGGCAGCAACGCCGGGCGCTGCCTGGACGTGCCGGACGGGCGGACGGGGGTGCAGGCGCGGATCTGGGACTGCACCGGCAACGCCAACCAGACCATCACGCGGACCGTCGCCGGGGAGCTGCGGGTGGCGGGCAGGTGTCTCGCCGCCGCCGGTGACGGCACCGCCCCCGGGACCGCGCTCGTCCTGTGGACCTGCAACGGCAGGTCGAGCCAGAAGTGGTGGTTCCGGCTGGACGGGTCGGTGATCAACCGTTCCAACGGTCTCGCGATCGACGTCAGCGGCTGGAGAACGGCCAACGGTTCGCCCGTCCAGCTCTGGACGGCGCTCGGCAACGCCACCCAGGGGTGGAGCCGGAACTAGTCCCCTCGCAGCGGGCTCCGCGGACTTGTCCGCCGGGGTCCGCTGCTGTTGGCTGACGGCGGAACGCCAGGTGCGGGGCCGGCGAAGAAGGCAGGACAGTGACTGTTCACGACAAGGGACAGCTTCGGGCGCAGTACGGACTGCTGACGAACATCGCCCAGGAGGCGGGGGTTTCGCTCAGCACCGTGTCGAAGGTGGTGCACCGGCGCCGTGACGTGGGGGCGGCGACCAGGACCCGGGTCGAGGAGTTGCTGGCCCGGCACGGGTACGTACGCCCGTGGGAGCCCGATCCGGAGACGCCGCGGGTGATCATCGCGGTGTTCCGCGACCTGTCGGGTCCCTACACCCTGGAGGTGGTCCGCGGGATCGTGGACGCGGCCGGTGAACTCGGCGTGCACGTGGTGACCGGCACCACCGGCGACCGGCCCGTCTCGCAGTGGCTGAAGGAGTGCGGGGCGCTGGGCGCGGTGGGGCTGATCGTCGTGATCTCGATGCTGGCGGAGGAGGACCAGCGGCGGATCGTCGAGGAGCGGATGCCGGTCGTGCTGGTGGACCCGCTGAGCGCCCCGTCCCCCGAGATCCCCAGCATCGGGGTGACGAACTGGAGCGGGGCCAAGGACGCGGTGCAGTATCTGATCGGCCTCGGTCACACCCGGATCGGCATGGTCGCCGGCCGCTCCCACTCGCTGGCCGGGGCGGCCCGTCTGCACGGATACCGGGCCGCTCTGGAGGAGGCCGGGATCGGCTACGATCCGGCGCTCGTCTGTTCCACGGACTTCGACTACGAGGAGTCGCTGGCGGCCACGCTGCGCCTGCTGGCCGCGAAGGAGCCGCCGACGGCCGTGTTCGCGGCCAGTGACGCCCAGGCGCTGGGGGTGCTGGAGGCGGCCCGGCAGCAGGGGCTGCGGGTGCCGGACGACGTGTCGGTGATGTCGTTCGACGACACCCTGGTGGCGGCCATGGCCAGTCCGCCGCTGAGCGCGGTCCGCCAGCCGTTCGAGGAACTGGGGCGTGAGGCCACGCGCGTGCTGCTCCAGGTGGCCGACGGCCGCCCGCCCGCGTCGCCGCGCATCGAACTGACGACGGAACTCGTGCTCAGGACGTCGACGGCCGCGCGCCGCGGCGACGCGTGACCCCGCGAGGACGGGCGGCCGGCACCCCGCGGGGTGCCGGCCGCCCGTCCTCGCGGGGTCAGCCGCGTTCGACGGCCGCCGGCACCCGGTGCCGGCGTACGACCGGCACCTTCCGTTCGTCCCCCACCAGGTGCACCACCGCCTCGGCCGGAGTGTCGGTGCTGGACGATCCGGCGTACAGCAGGATCTCGCCGGGCTCGACGATCCGGTGGCCGGCCCGCCCCGTGAACGCCAGGCGGTCGGTGTGGACGTCGAAGCGGACCGTCGCCTCCTCCCCCGGCTCCAGGCGGACCTTGGCGAAGGCCAGCAGGGCCCGCACCGGCCGCGTGACCTGGGCGAGGGGGTCGGTGAAGTACAGCTGGACCGTCTCGACGCCGGGGAGGGAACCGGTGTTCCGTACGCGCACGCCGGCCGTGAACCGTCCGTCGGTCGGCACCTCGCTGCGGTCCACGGACAGTCCGTCGATCTCGTACGTCGTGTACGACAGTCCGTGCCCGAAGGGGAAGGCGGGCGTGGGGTCGAGGTTGGACAGGAAGCTCTGCCGGTCGCCCAGCGGCGGATGCAGGTAGGTGTACGGCTGGCCCGCGGGCGAGTTCGGGATCTGCACGGGCAGCTTGCCGCTGAAGTCAGCTGCTCCTGCGAGGAGTTCGGCGACCGCACGACCGCCCTCCTCGCCCGGCAGGAACACCTGGACCATGGCCGCCGCGTCGGACGCGAACCGTCCCACCGCGTACGGGCGGCCGCTGTTGACCACCAGTACGACCGGCGTGCCGGCGGCCAGGACCGCCTCGACGAGTTCCTCCTGGACGCCCGGCAGGCGCAGGTCCTCCACGTCGCAGCCCTCGCCGGAGGTGCCGATGCCGAACATGCCGGGCTTGTCGCCGACGACCAGCACGGTGACATCGGCCGCCGCGCTCGCCGCCACGGCCGCGGGAATGCCCTCCCGGTCCTCCTCCCGGATCGGGCAGCCCTGGACGAACTCCCAGTCGACCGCGGGTAGTTCGGCGGCGAGGGCCGTTCGCAGCGACACCACGCCGACACCGTTGCCGAGGTCGTCGCGGTCGGAGAGGACGTGGTTGGGGAAGCTGTAGCAGCCGAACATCGTGCGGACGTCGTCGGCGCAGGGGCCGATCAGGGCGATCCGGCCCGCGGACGGCAACGGCAGGGCACCGTCGTTCGACAGCAGCACGGCACTCGCCCGGGCGACGGCGTGGGCGAGCGCGCGGCTCTCCGGCTTGTCCAGGTCGAGTTCGCCCGCGCGCAGCGCCGGCGGCTCGGGGTTCCAGTCCGCGTCGAGGAGACCGAGCGCGGCCTTCTGCCGCAGGACCCGGCGCACCGCCCGGTCGACGTCGGCCTCGTCGACCCGTCCGTCGCGCACGGCCTCGACGAGGGCCGTGCCGAAGCCGCGCTGGTCGGGCAGCTCGACGTCCATCCCCGCCCGGAGGGACACCGCCCCGGCGTCCGTGAAGTCGGACGCCACCCGGTGCGCGGTGGCCAGGAAGGGCAGCGACCAGTAGTCGGAGACGACGGTGCCCTCGAAGCCCCACTGCTCGCGCAGGACGGTGGTCAGCAGCCGGGTGCTGGCGGCGGGCGCCTCGCCGTCGATCTCGGCGTAGGAGTTCATGACGGAGCCGACGCCCGCGGCGACGCACCGTTCGAAGGGGGGCAGGATCACGTCGGCCAGCTCACGGGGACCGATCTGGGCGGGTGCGTGGTTGCGTCCGCCCATGGAGGCCGAGTAGCCGGCGAAGTGCTTCAGGGTGGCGTACACGCCCGCCCCCTGCAGACCGCGGACGTAGGCCTCGCCCATCTCGCCGACGAGGTAGGGGTCTTCGCCGTACGTCTCCTCGCAGCGGCCCCAGCGGTAGTCGCGGATGACGTCGACGACGGGGGCGAGGCCCTGGTGGACGCCGGCCTCGGCCATGTCGGCGCCGATGGCCGCGCCGACCCGGCGGATCAGGTCCGGGTCGAAGGTGGCGGCCATGGCCAGGGATGTGGGGTAGATCGTGGCGCCGTAGGCGGTGAAGCCGGTCAGGCACTCGTCGTGGGCCATGGCCGGGATGCCGAAGCGGTTCTGCGCCATGATCTGCCGCTGGCGTTCCGCCAGGAGGCGGGCGTGCTCCAGGGCGGGGCGGGGCACGGTGCCGTAGGGCCGGGTGAGCTGGCCCAGGCCGTCGCGGGCGGTCTCGGCGAGCGGACCGACGGGGGCGAAGAGACTGGTGCCGGGCGCGACCTCGGGGCCGGCGGGCTCCACGTCCTCCCAGGCGCTGCTCAGCTGGGCGGCCTTCTCCTCCAGGGTGAGGCGGGCGAGCAGCGCCTCCGCCCGTTCCTCCGCGGGCCGGGCGGGATCGGTCCAGGGCCGGTCGTCGTCCGTGTGCGGGGCACCCGCCAGGTCGCGGTCCGGGGTGGTGGTCGTCATTCACGACTCCTCGTGGGATTGCGGGCATGCCGAGGCGGGCCGGGCGGGGCGGCCCGGCCGTGGCTGCGTCGGGATGCGTTACTTGGAGAATCCGGCGGTCAGTCCGGCGACCAGCTGCCGCCTGGCCAGGACGAACACCACCAGCATGGGAAGGGTGGACAGGACGACCGCGGCCATGGTCGCGGGCACGTCGATGCCGAACTGGCCCCGGTAGAGGGTCAGGGCGAGCGGCAGCACGGCCTTGTCGCCGCTCTGGGTGAGGATCAGCGGGAACAGGAAGCCGTTCCACACCTGGAGCGCGTCGTACACGGCGACCGTCATCAGGGCGGGGCGGGCCATCGGCGCGGCGAGCGAGAACAGCATGCGCCAGTCGCCGGCACCGTCGACGATCATCGCCTCGAACAGCGAGCGGGGGATGTCCCGCAGGAAGCTGACGAGGATCATCACCGTGACCGGGAGCGCGAACGCCGCCGACGGCAGCACGATCGCGAGCAGGCTGTCGTACATCTGCATGCGGATGATCAGCAGGTAGACCGGGATGATGACCGCCTGCAGCGGGATGGCCAGGCCCAGCAGGTACAGCCGGAAGGACAGTCGGGACCAGGGGTTGGTGTAGCGGACGATGCAGAACGCGGCCATCAGGGCGGCGACCACGGTGAGGGCGACGGTCGCGACGGTGACGACGACGCTGTTGAGCAGGTAGGTCGTGAAGTCGCCGTCGAGGACGGTGCGGTAGTTGTCGAGGGTCGGGTGGCCCGGCGGGGCCAGCGGGCTGTCGGTGGTGAAGTCCGTGCGGGTGCGCAGGCTGGTGACGACCAGCCAGTACACGGGGACGACGACGAGTGCGGTCCACACCAGTGCGGCGGCGCCGGAGAGCACGCGGCGCAGTGGGGTGCGGGGGCGCCGCGGGCGGGTGACGGCCGGTGCCGGGGCGCGCACGGCGTGCTGCGGTCCGCGGATGCCGCGTGCCTTGGTCATGGTGGTGGTCACAGGCCCTCCTGCTGGCTGTCCATCCGGGTGAAGCCGGACAGGCGGGTGGTGAGCAGCGACAGCGCGAGGCCGAACACCACGAGGAGGGTGGCGAGCGCGCTGGCCCGGCCCATGTCGTGCGCCTGGAAGCCCGTGATGTACATGGCCAGGGGCAGCACGCGGGTCGCGTCGCCCGGGCCGCCGGTGCCGCCCGACAGGACGAAGATCAGGTCGAAGTAGGTCAGCGAGCCCACCAGCATGAGCGTGCTCGACGTGACGAAGGTGTACTTCAGCTGCGGCAGCGTGATCCGCAGCAGCCGGGTCACCGGGCCGGCGCCGTCGATGGCGGCGGCCTCGTAGAGGGACACGGGGATCTGCCGGATCCCGGCCTGGTACAGCAGAGCGTGGAACGGCACGAACTGCCAGGCGATCACGAAGATCACCGTGTAGAGGGCCAGTTCGGGAGAGCCGAGCAGCGGGCGGGCCAGCCAGTCCAGTCCGGGGGTGGAGCCGATGCCGAAGGACGGGTCGAGCAGTGCCTGCCAGGCCAGGCCGATCGCCACCGCGGACAGCAGGAGCGGGAGGAACCACAGCACGGCGAGGAACGCGCGCGTCCGTCCGCGGGGGGCCTGGAAGAGACCGAGTGCCAGGGCGAGCGGTGTCTGCACCACCCAGCTGACCAGCATCACCTTGACGGTGAGCCACAGCGCCTGCCAGGTGGTTCCGTCGGTCAGGACGGCGCTCCAGTTGCCGGAGCCGTTCCAGCCGATGGAGCCCAGGCCGTCCCAGCTGGTGAGGCTGAGCACCAGGACGCCGCCGAGCGGGACCAGGCCGAACAGGCCGAACAGGATCAGGGCGGGGGCGGCCATGAGCAGTCCGCCGAGACCGCGCCTCCCCCCGCGCGCCGCGCGCGGCCGCGCCCCGTGGGGAGCGGCCGGACGCGGGGTACGAACGACCGCGGTCATTACTTCGCCGCCTCGCTCATGTTCTCACCGAACTGCTCGGGCTCGATCTGTCCCAGGAACGACTTGTCCACGTTGGTCAGCAGCGGGTCCGCCTGCTCCGAGGGCAGGTCCTGGTCCCAGGAGAGCTGGAAGCTGGGGGCGTCGTTCACCAGGCCGTAGACGAAGGTCAGCCACTTCCTGTCGTCGGCCGACTTCACCTGTGCGAGCCGCGTGTCCAGCCTGGTGACCGGCGGGACGCTGCCGGCGGCGAGGTAGGAGCCGATCTGGTCCTCGTTCATGACATAGTCCTTCAGGTATGTCAGGGCCGCGGACTTGTTCTTGCTCGCCGAGTTCAGCGACAGGAAGTTGGACGGGTTGCCGACGATGCTCTTCGGGTCGCCCGCGCCGCCGGACAGCGCCGGGAACGCGAGGTAGCCCAGGTCGTTCTTCACGAAGTCCGGTGCCGCCTTGACCAGGTTGGCGTACTCCCAGGTGCCCATCAGCTCCATGCCGGCCTTGCCGGTGTAGAGCAGGGCCGTGGAAGCGCCCTGGTCGTAGTTGACGGAGGAGGCGTTGTCGCCGAAGGCGCCGGCGTCGGCGAGTTCCTGGAGGCGGGTGTTGGCCTTGGTGACCGCCGGGTCCTTCCAGGCGGCCGGGTCACCGGTGGCGATCTTCTGGAACACCTTGGAGCCGCCCTCGCGGTCCAGGAGGTACTCCAGGTGCATCAGCGTCGGCCACTTGGAGTTCGCCGCGAGGGAGATCGGGGTGACCCCGTCGTCCTTGAGCTTCTTCACCGCCGTGAGCAACTCGTCGTAGCTCTTGGGCGGTTGGACGCCGGCGTCCTTGAGGACCTTCTTGTTGTAGAGGAGGACGACCGGGGCGAGGCCGTTGGCGGGGACGCCGTAGACCTTCCCCTTGAACTCCGCGCTCTTCAGGACGCTCGGCATGAACCGCAGCAGGTTGACCTGGCCGTCGTCGACGGCGTCGACCTTGCCGGCCTCCACGTAGTCGTTCAGGGCGCCGCCGCCCCAGTTGAAGAAGAGGTCGGGGGCCTGGTTCGCGCCGAAGGCCACGCGCAGCTTCTGCTTGTAGTCGTCGTTGGCGAACAGCCGCAGGGTGATCTTCTCGTCCGGGTGGTCCTTGTTGTAGGCGTCCACGGACTCCTTGAGGATCGTCTGGTCCGTCAGCGCCCACATCGTCAGGCCCTTGCCCGACGTCGTCGTGGACGGACCGGAGGACCCGCACGCGGCAAGGCTCAGGGCCGCCCCGGCGGCGACCACGGACGCGATCAGGCGCCGCTTCTTGGCGGGAGGTGTGCGGTGGTCTCCGTCACCGCGTCCCGGGAATCCGTGCACGCTCTGCCCCTCTTCTGTTTCGGCATGCTCCAGCAGGTGTCAGGCGGGGCCTCCTGCGAAAGGTTTTCGAACCGTCCGGGGAGGGCTGTGTGCCTGATGAACCGGGAGACTGGCACGGTGCTCACGGCCGGGACAAGGAGGAGAAACCACCCGGTTACGAAAATATTTCGCAGCCGGGTGGTGCCGTGCGCCGTCAGGGACGCGGCTCACGGAGCGAGGCGGTCACGCGGCCGCCGGGCCGCTTCCGGGACGCCCCGCCCGGCGCACCCCGTTCACCGGGTCCCCGGTGCGGGGAAGCCGTAGGCGGTCCAGTTCTCGAGGACGCGCTGCTGCATGTCCTCGGGGTAGGAGTGGCGGAAGCCGGCGACGGCGCCCCGGGCGCCGCCTTCGAGCTGTTCGGGCTGCAGGCAGCTCATGACGGACTTGCCGCCGCGGCCGGTGCGCGCCTCGTCGGCGGTGAGGTAGGGGACCATGGGAATGCCGGGCGTGTCCGGGTAGAGGTATTCGGCGCCGGGGTGGTAGCGGGTGGCCATGGCCCACACCACCTGGTCGATGTCGGTGACGTCGATGTCGTCGGCGACCAGGACGACCTTCGGCACCAGCCATCCGGCGTGGGAACCGAAGAGGACCTCGGCGACGGCGTCGCACAGTTGCTGTTCGCTCATGCGCATCCCGGCCAGGCGGCGGGTGTCGACGGACACGACGATCCAGCAGGTCGCGGCTTCGTAGGAGCACCAGGCCATGTCGACGGGCAGGCCTCCGGAGCGCAACCGGTCCAGGCCGGCGGCGGAGATCATGGTGCCCCAGATGGTGTGGTTCTCCTCGGGGGGCAGGCCCGCGACGCAGACCGGCAGGATCGGGTCGTCGCGGAAGGTGACGGCCTCGACGTGGAAGACGGGCTGGGGCTTGCTCTCGGCGAACTGGTAGCCGTGGTACTCGCCCATCGGTCCTTCGGGGGCGGTCTCGTCGGGGCTGATGTAGCCCTCCAGGACGATCTCGGCGTTGGCCGGCACGTACAGGCCGTTGGTCTCGGTGCGGACCACCTCGACGGGACTGCCGGTGAGGGCGCCGACGTAGCCGTCCTCGTTCACCTCGGCGGGCAGCGGCATGCCGGCCGCGGCCAGGGCGGCGGGCGGGGCGCCGAGCACCATGGCCCAGGGCGTGCGCTCGCCCTTCTCGCGCCACATCCGGTGGATCATGCCGAGGTGCTGCTGGGGCATGCACGGGCCGACCAGGGTGGTGCGGCCGTGAAGCATGGAGCGGCTGACCGACCAGCTCGTCCAGCGCTCGTCGGGAGTGCGCACCACGTGGAAGCCGTAGGTCCCGAAGTACCGGCCGCCGTCCTTCTCGTGCAGCAGCGGGACGGGGAACCGCTCCAGGTCGACGTCGTCGCCGGTGACGATGTTCTCCTTGCAGGGTCCGGTCTCCACCACCCGGGGGGCCACCGGATCCGCGTGCATGGCGGTGATGAGCTTCTCCAGGAGGTCGCGCGGCGTGGTGTCGCGCGGCAGACCGAAGTGCGCCGCGAGCCGCCCGTAGGTACCCCCCTGCACACTGCTCAGGCCGGCGGGCGCGCCGAGGAGCCGGAATCCCGGCTCGGCTCCGGTCAGGTTGCCGAAGAGCGGGGCGGGGCTCCTCGTCTCGTAGACGCGCCGGGTGATGGCACCGGCCTCCAGCGTGGGACTGACCGGCGTACGGATGTCCACCGCGTCGCCCGCCGCGAGCAGGTCCTCTACGAAGTCCCGGAAGTTGAGCGCACTGCCGTGCTGTGTCATGGCTGAGCCTTTCTTGGGCGGCGTGGCAGGGGTCAGGAGGCGGCCCGGGCCGTCGGGGCGCCGGGAGCCGACGGAGGGGTGGCGACGGCGCCGGGAGCCGACGGAGGGGTGGCGACGGCGCCCGGGAGGAGACCGCCGGTGTCACGGCTGCCGCGGGGGGAACGGGCCCGGTCCGCGGCCGGCTTCATGCCCTGCCACCTCTTGGCGGTGGGCATGTCCAGGTCGAACTGGTCGAGGACACGGGCGACGATGTGCTCGACGATGTCGGCGATGGTCGTCGGCTGGTGGTAGAACGCGGGGACCGGGGGCATGATCACGGCGCCGATCCGCGTCAGTTCCAGCATGTTCTCCAGGTGCACGGCCGACAACGGGGTCTCCCGGGCCACGAGGACCAGTCGGCGCCGCTCCTTGAGCATCACGTCCGCGGCACGGCCGATCAGCCCCTCGCCGTACCCGGTGCGGATCGAGGCCAGCGTCTTCATGCTGCACGGCACGACGACCATTCCGTCCATCCGGAACGATCCGCTGGAGACCGCCGCCCCCTGGTCGTCGGGGCTGTGGACCACCGTCGCCAGCGCCTCGACGTCGCGCAGCGAGAGTCCCGTCTCCTGGGCCAGCGTGGCCCTCGCCCACCGGCTGACGATCAGATGCGTCTCGACGCCCAGCTCCTTCAGGGCCTCCAGCAGGCGCACCCCGATGGGCGCTCCCGTGGCTCCGGTCATGGCGACGGCCAGCTTCACTCTGCCGACTTCCTTCCCCAACACATTGAGACGTACGCGTCCTATCTTCACCCCAAGGTAAAGTACGTGTACGTCCTAATCAAACGTGGGTGGGCGCGAACACCTCGTCGAGCCGGTCACGCCTGACCGAAGGAGCCGGCCGACCACGCGTCCGCATCAAGCGGAAAGGCGGCGCCCCCACGGACGCCGCCACCCGATGTGCTGTCACCGGCTCCGGGTCAGGCCACGGCGGGAGCCGTGAGCCGCACGCGGTTGGCCAGGACCGGGAGGGTCTGCCTGGCCGGCTCCAGCGCGGAGAGGTCCAGGTCCTCGACCAGCAGCCCGGGTTCCCGGTCGAGGGCGCCGACGAGGGTGCCGTCGGGAGCGACCAGGCGGCTGTGTCCCACGCCGAGGGGGCCGGGACCCGAGGGGCTGCCGACGCTGGCGGGGTCGGCCTGCCCGCAGGCGGCGACGAAGCAGGTGGAATCCAGTGCTCGCGCGGTCGTCAGGAGCCGCCAGGCCTCGGCCTTGCCCGGCCCGTCGCCCCAGGACGCGGAGACGACCACGACCTGCGCGCCGGCCTCGGCGAGCGCGACGAACTGCTCGGGGAAGCGCACGTCGTAGCAGGTGGCGAACCCGAACCGCACTCCCCCGATGTCGCGCACGAGCAGGGCGGAGCCGGCCTGGACGGTGTCGGACTCGCGGTAGCCGAAGGCGTCGTACAGGTGGATCTTGTCGTACCCGTCGGTGGTGACTCCGTCGGTGACCAGAAGGGTGTTGCGCGTGCGTCCGTCGGGGGCCGGTGTGAACATCCCGGTCACGATCGTCACCTCGTGGGCGGCCGCGAGGGACGCGACCCGACGGGCCCAGGGACCGTCCAGCGGCTCGGCCGCGTCGGCGACCGGGCCGGAGAAGGCGCACATGGCGGCCTCGGGGAAGACGACGACGTCGGCGCCCCGGCCGGCGGCCCGGGCGGTCAGGTCGGTGACGGCGCGCAGGTTCTCCTGCGGGTCGGTGGTGCTGAGCATCTGGGCCAGGGCGATACGCACGGATCCTCCTGTGACGATGGGCGGCGATGGGCGGTGGCGGGCGGTGGTCCGGTCGCTCCGACGCCCGTGTGCTCCCGGCCGCAGGGGCGCTCTACTGGGCGAGAAGGGTGACCAGGGTGGTGTGCAGGTGCCGGTCGATGGCGGTCGCCGCGGCCTCGGCGTCCCCCTTTTCGAGGGCCTGCACGATCAGGGCGTGCTCGGCGCAGACCGCCTGCCAGCGGGAGTCGCGTTCCTGGACGGCAAGGAGTCCGGCACGTGTCCGGCGGTCGCGCAGGCTGGTGCAGGCGCGGGTGGCCAGGCGGTTGCCGGCTAGGGCTACCAGGGCCTGGTGGAATCCCGGTCGGCGGCGATGAATTCCCGGGCGTCCCGCGGGGGGTGCGGGCCGGCGTCGGCGAGTTCCTGCTGGTGGGCCGGGTGTTGGCGAAGTTCCGTGAGGTCGGCTCCGGGGAGGGACGTGATCTTCTGTGCTGCGTGCTTCTCGAGCACTGAGCGGATCTCGAACAGTTCGGTCAGTTCGCGTGAGGTCGTGGCGGGGATGAACACGCCTCGCTTGGGCATGAGCCGCACGAGGTCCTCGGAGGCGAGGACGACCAGGGCCTCGCGGACCGGGGTCCGCGAGACGCCGACGGTGTCGGCGATGGCCTGCTCGCTGAGAAAGGTGTCCTGGACGTCGGGGTCCGTCAGGACGTTCTCGCGCAGGTACGCGAGAACCTCGTCCCGTGTGGCGAGAGCCTGCCCGGCCCGGGTGTCCGCAGTGTCCGCCTGGTTCATGTGCGCATCGTATGCACTCCGTGGACGTCCGCTGGGCGGGGCTGCCCGGAGGGTCCGGGCAGCCCCGTCGTGGCGCGGTCAGAAGGTCCAGGGCATCGGGTCGTGCCCGAAGCCGAAGAACTCTCCGAAGTGCCCGGCGTCGAAGGCCAGGGCGGCTCCCTGGCGGTCCCACGCGCCGGTGACCTCTCCGAAGACGACCCGGCGGTCACCGACCGTGATCGCCTGGTGGACGGTGCATTCCGCCTGGGCCGCGGAGTCCTCGATCAGGTGGATGCCGTTCTCGGTCGTGTCGAAGTGGCCGCCGGCGAAGTGGTCCTGGCCGGGCCGTGAGAAGACCCGGGCCACCTGCTCCTGGCGGGCGGACAGGATCGAGACGCCGAAGGTGCCGCAGGACTCGATGGCGTCGCCGGTACGCGATCCATGGTTCAGGGAGACCGTCAGGATCGGCGGCTCCAGGCTGATGGACGTCAGGGAATTGACGGTCATGCCCTGTGGGGTGCCGTCCTCCAGCGTGGTGACGACGGCGACGCCGGTGACGAAGTGCCCCATGGTGCGGCGCATCACCGGCTTGTCGGGGACTCGCAGGCGTTGGGTCAACGTGCTCACGCGTCCTCCCTGCGCAGGTAGCGCACCTCGAACACGCGGGCGCCGGTACCGGACTTCCAGGGGCCGTGCTTCGTCCCGGGCGGGCGCACCGCGCAGCAGGGGGCGGTGAACGTCCGGCCGGGCTCCAGGTCGGTGAAGGAGCCCTCGAAGATGAACACCTCCTCCCAGGAGTCGTGCACCTGGACGCCGTTGGCGGAGGTGTCGGTGCCCGGTGCGCACTTGAGGATGCGGGGGACGACGCCGTGCTCGGGGTCCTCGGCCAGGATGGCCATGGTCAGTCCGGGGACGTTGCCGGGGGCCGGGACGTAGGTGACGTCCTCGATGCCGGTGAACTCGATCTCGGGCTTCATGCGGAGACCTCCTGGGTGTCGGTGGGGGCGGGGGCGGTGGTGGCGTCCGGGCCGGGGACGGAGGCGAGGAAGGCGTCCAGCTCCGGCAGCAGGGACTCGTAGCCGAAGGTGTTGAAGGCGTAGACGCCCTTCACCAGGAAGGGGGCGCCGGCGTAGAACATCTCGTACTGCTGGTGGCGGCCGCCGAACTCGGTGCCGATGATGTCCCAGGCGAGCTTGAAGAGCTTGACGCGCTCGGTGGTCTCCACGCCCGGGGACTTGACGTGACGGGTGAGGTCGCCGCGCGTCAGGTCGCTCTCCAGGTCGCGGACGGTGGCGGGCAGCTGGAGGACGCCGCCGACGACGAGATCGCGCAGGATCGCGATGACGCGCGGGTGGATCTCGGACTGCAGGCCCATGGAGCCGTACAGGGCGCGGGCGCCCGGGATCATCAGGCCGGACTCGTCGGGCTCGGCGGTGTACTCGGCGGTCAGGACGAGCAGCTCCGACAGCAGGAACGGCACGCGCCAGTCCCAGGACATGCACGCGGCGTCGTCCAGGGTGCCCGCGGCGAGGAAGACCAGCGTGGAGAGGATCGCCCGGCCGGGGAGCCCTGCTGCACCAGCATGGCGTAGAGGGAGCCCCTGCCCTTGGGGGCGTTCTCGGAGGCCATCAGGACCGCGCCGCCCCATTCGCCGCCGACGGCGATGCCCTGCACGGCGCGCAGAAGTGCCAGCAGCAGGGGCGCCGCTGTGCCGATCTGCGCGTGCGTGGAAAGGACGCCCACCAGGAAGGTGGCGGCACCCGTCATCACGAGCGTGGTGGACCGCGACCCGGACGGTGCGTTCGGGCGCACGTCCTCGTCCGGGCAAGTTCACGTCCGGTACACGATCATGTCCTCCGCGGGTGGGACGGAGTGCACCCGAGAACGTGATCTTGATCGTCGGTACCCCCGTACGTTTCACGGACAAGGAGTCACAGATGGACCGCAGATCCCTCCTCGCCGCCGCAGCCGGCGGCACCCTGGTGACCGCCGCCGGCACCTCCCAGGCGCATGCCGCCGCTCCGGCCGCTTCGCCCGAGGCCCTCGGGCGGCGACCGCACGGGCAGGACGTCGTACGGTTCAACGTCATCAGCGACATCCAGGGAGACCTGCGCGACTTCGGCCGGGCCCTGGACGACATGGCGGCCGTCAACCCGCACAGCGCGGGCCTCGCCGTCGCCGGCGACATCACACCGCGCGGCTACGACTTCGAGTACGCCCAGGTCACCACCGAACTGCAGCGCCACTCCCGCCCCTCCCAGGTGGCCTGGGCGATCGGCAACCACGAGTTCTACGTGCCGAAGTGGCGCGATCCGGACACCCTGTCGGAGGCGACCTGGCCGAACGGCACCACCGAGGAATCCCTCTTCCGCAGCTTCTACCGTTTCGCCCGGCGCGGCCGTGTGTACGAGGAGAAGTCCTTCGGCGGCGTCCCCGTCCTCAGCATCGGCACCGAGCGCTACTCGCACTACCACGACCCGAAGCTCTGGGACGAGGTGTGGATCAGCGACGAGCAGTTCGCGTGGCTGGAGGACCGTCTGTGGTACTGGTCGCGCCGCCGCAAGCCGGTCATGGTGATCACCCACCACCCGCTGCCCAACACGGTCTCCGGCACCCGCAACAAGCTCTACATGAGCGACTACCTGCAGGCCGACCGTCTCCTGGGCCTGCTCGGCCGCCACCCCGACGTCTTCCTCTTCTCCGGCCACACCCACTGGGACCTGGACCTCTCCGACTGGGTGGTGCGCCGCGTCGTGCCCGGCACCGCGAACCTCAGCGGGTTCACCGTCGTCAACACCGGGGCGATCCAGACCGGTTACCGGGACGACGGCAAGGGCGGCGAGGTCTCCGTCAGCGGCGCCTTCAACCAGGGCCTCCAGGTCGAGGTGCACCGCGACGCCGTCGTCGTCAAGGCCCGCGACTTCGCCCGGGGCACCTGGCTGAAGGAGATCACCGTGCCCCTGACACGCTGAGGTTCCACGGTGCCGGCGGGCGTCGACGGACGGTACGGCTCCCCGTTCTCGGCACCACCCTCGCCCCGCCCCGCACCCACCGGACGTTCCCGGCGTCGGCTCTCCGGGGAAGGACAGCTCCGGCGACGGCGTTCAGGCCGTGCGCCACCTGCTCGGCCCCCGGGTACGGGTCCGTTCACCACGTGGCCGGCCCCGAGGGGTCCTTCTCCGCCGAGCCGCGGACGGCCGGCAGGTCGACCGGGGCGGGCCGCGGGCAGCCGGTGACCGGCAGTGTGCCGCCCTCACGGGCCGAGTCCAGCAGGGTGAGCATCACCTCCAGGACGTGTGCGGCCAGTTCCGCGGACGCGCGGTGCGGCGTTCCGGCGGCGAGGGCGTCCGCCAGGTCGGCGAGTCCCGTGCCGCGTCCGGCGCCCGGGTATCCGGCGGACACCGGCAGCGCCTCCCACTCCTTCCGGTCCGCGGCGTACCGCTCGACCCGCCCGTCGAAACGGTTGGGGTCGGGGACCGACAACGACCCCTGGGTGCCGTACACCTCGATCCGGGGCAGTCGGGCCGCGTGCACGTCGAAGCTCATCACCAGGGTGGACAGGGCGCCGCTCCCGTGCCTCAGGATCCCGGTGACGTGGGTGTCGACCTCGACGGGGAAGCGCCGGCCGGCCCGCGGGCCGGAACCGATCTCCCGCTCGCCGCGCGGTGCGGAGGCGGCGCCGGTGACGGCGGTGACCGGGCCCAGCAGGTGGACCAGTGCGGACAGGTAGTACGGGCCCATGTCGAGCAGTGGGCCGCCGCCCGGCCGGTAGTAGAACTCCGGGTCGGGGTGCCAGGCTTCGTGTCCGGGTCCGGTCATGAACGCGGTCGCGGCCACGGGGGTGCCGATCAGGCCGTCGTCGACCGCCCGGCGGGCGGTCTGGACGCCGGTGCCGAGCACGGTGTCCGGGGCGCAGCCGACGCGGACGCCGGCCGCGTGCGCCGCGGCGAGGACGGCAGCGGCTTCTTCACGGGTGGCGGCCAGCGGTTTCTCGCCGTAGACGTGCTTGCCCGCGGCGATCGCGGCCAGCGCGACCTCGGCGTGCGTGGCCGGCACGGTCAGGTTGAGCACGACGTCGACGTCTTCGCGCGCGACCAGGTCGGCCACACCGTCGGCCACCGCGGCACCGGTGCCCGCCGCGGCCCGCGCGGCGCGCGCCGGATCGAGGTCGGCCACCGCGGTCAGCCGCAGGTTCGGCGTCCCGGCCAGCGTACCGAGGTACTGGCCGCTGATGTTGCCGGCTCCCACGAGGCCGACCCGCAGCTCGCTCACCGGCTCGCCCACAGCAGTCCCCGCTCGGTCAGCGTGCGCACCTCGGGCACGTCGAAGTCGTCCGCCTTGTGACCGATGGTGGAGACGAAGACGCGTCCGGCGCCGTGCCGGCGCGTCCACACCGCGGGCATCACGACGGGGGTGTCGTGGTCCTCGTCCGCGGCGAAGGTGGTGGTGGCGAGTACGTCGACGGCCGGGTCGGTCGCGACCCAGTACTGCTCGGTGTGCACCCGGAAGTCGGCGAGTCCGCGGACGACCGGGTGACCGGACCGCTCCGGCACCAGGTTCACGGCATGGTCGACGAACTCGGGCGGGTGCATGAGGAACTGACCACCCGTCAGCCGGAAGTAGTCAAGGTCGCCGCGGAACGCGTCGACGACGCCGCCGTGCCAGCCGGCGAAGCCGGTACCGGCCCGCACGGCGGCCGAGAGGCCGCGGCTCTGCCCGGCGGTGATGTCGCCCATGGTCCAGCACTGCACCACCAGGTCGGTGGCGGCGAGCCGTTCGACGTCCTCGTAGACCGCGAGGTCCTCCGCGGTCTCGACGGTGTAGCCGCGGTCCTTCAGGAAGGGCAGGAAGAGGTCCGTGAGGGTGACGGGGTCGTGGCCCTCCCAGCCGCCCCGGACCACCAGCGCACGGCGGTTCGGTATGTCGTTCACGGGCGTTGCACGCTCCCTCGGTGTCGCGCGGCGGGGCCCACCGGTCGTGGGCGGGTGGTCGCACGTCACCCGACCCATCGACTGACCCTTGGACGAAGTCGCCGTGACGCTAACTTCACGCCTGGGGGGCGTCAAGGCTTCCGGCGGAGCCCGCCGACGGAGCCGCCACCGGTCGGCCGCTTCGCACGGACCAGTACGCGACCGGCTTCGTCCACGCCTTGTTCGCGGGGCTGTTTGATCTGCGGCCGGCCTGGAAGAGTGCTCGCCGTGGGGACACATTCGTCGCGTGACGTGCGCCGGGCCAGCCGGTTCGAGGTGCTGCACCAGATCTACGCACTCGGTTCGGCCAGCCGCCGTCTGCTCGCGGCGGCGTCGGGCCTGAGCACCGCGACCGTGGCGACGGTCGTCAACGAGCTGCTCGGCCGGGGAGTGCTCAGCGAGGTCGCGATCGAGGACTCCGGCGGAGGCCGCCCCCGCGCGCGGCTCGCCGTCAACGCCGCCCGCGGTTTCGTGGTCGGCGTCGACGTGTCGGAGACCTACGTCCAGATCGACGTGTTCGACCTGGCGCTCCGGGTGCGCGCCTCCGACCGGCGGTCCCTGGACGCCGAGCACAACCGCCCCGACGACGTCCTCGACCGCATCGAGCAGGGCGTCGCCGTCGTGCTCGCGGCAGCGGGCGTCCCGCGGTGCGACGTGGTCGGCGTCGGCGTCAGCATGCCCGGCCGGATCGACCGGGTCGGCGGCGTCTCGGTGCTCGCGCCCAACTTCGGCTGGCAGCAGGTGCCCTTCATCCGGCTGCTGTCCGACCGTCTGCCCCTGCCGCTCTACCTGGACAACCCGCTCAAGGCCGGCACCATGGCCGAGCTGTGGTTCGGCGCCGGCCGCCGGGCGGACGACCTGGCGGTCGTCACCCTCGGTACCGGTGTCGGGGCCGGATTCACGGTCGGCGGCACCCTGGTGCGCGGCACCGGCAACGCCGCCGGCGAATGGGGCCACTCGACCGTCGTCCTCGACGGCCGGCTGTGCCGGTGCGGCAACCGCGGCTGCCTCGAGGCGTATGTGGGTGCGCAGGGCATCATGCAGCACCTGCGCGAGTACGCGCCCGACAGCCGGCTGCTGCACGACGGCGACCAGGCGGCCACCGTCGCCGCGCTCGCCGAGGGGCTGGCGGCCGGCGACGAGACCGCGGAGGCGGTGCTGCGGCAGATCACCCGCTACCTCGGCGTCGGCCTGGGCAACCTCATCAACATGCTCGACCCGACCGTCGTCGTGATGGGCGGCTGGGTGACCGGGCTGCTCGGCCCCTGGCTGGTCCCGGCGGCGACCGCGACGGCCGCCCGGCACACCTTCGACCCCGCCTTCGGCACGACCCGTATCGAGATGTCCGCACTCACCGGCGACCCGATCAGCCTCGGCGCGGGCATCTTCGCCCTGGAGGGCTTCCTCGCCGGCCTCGGCGTGTCCACCTCCCGCGACTCCGCGCGCCACGCGGCGGCGATCGCCACGACGACGCCGCCCGCGTTCTGACGTCGGGCCGCGTACGAGGTGCGGACGCGAAACGGGCGATGCCGGACGCTCTCGCCACCGGCCGAGGGCGCCTGCACCTGGCCCATCCCGAACTCGCCTTCCCCTGGGCCGACTCGGCCTACGGCGGAACCCTCGTCGGCTGGTCCCGCGCCTTCCCCGGCATCACCCTCAAGACGGTGCCCCGCCGCAAGGACCAGGACGGCTTCGCCGTTCTGGCGAAAAGGCGGCGTGTCGAGCGGGCGTCCCCGCCGGCGGCGCCACCGGCGGGGCAAAGGTGGAACGGCCCGTGCGGATGTCGTGGTCTGCCCCGCCGACGCGGACGGCACTCCCGGTCGCGACCGTTCTCCGGACCCCGTCCGGCAGGACCAGCCGAAGGCACATAATGCGATGCAGTCGGACGGACGACGGGAGACGCTGCCGCGGTGGAACAGATTCAGGAGATCGTTGAGCTGGTCGGCGGTGTGCTGGGCCACGATGTCGTCGGCACCTACCTCCACGGCTCCTCCGTGCTCGGCGGACTCAGGCCGGCCAGCGACGTGGACGTGCTGGTCGTCTCCCGGCGACGCATGGACGAGCAGGAACGACGGACACTCCTCGGTGGACTGCTCCGGATCTCCGGCTCCCGGAACAAGATCCGCCCCGTCGAACTCACCGTGGTCGTCCAGTCCGAGGTCCGGCCGTGGCGGTACCCGCCGACCGGCGACTTCCTCTACGGCGAGTGGCTGCGCGCCGAGTACGAGGCCGGGGCGGTCCCCCAGCCGGAGCCGATGCCCGATCTGGCCCTGCTGATCACCATGACGCTGGCCGGCGACCGCCCTCTCACCGGGCCGCGCCCGGCGCAGGTCCTGGACGCGGTCCCGCAGGCCGACCTGGTCCGGGCGAGTGTGGCGGGTATCCCCGGTCTGCTCGACGACCTGGACGGCGACACCCGCAACGTCCTGCTGACCTTCGCCCGCATCTGGACCACACTCGCCACCGGCCGGATCGAGTCGAAGGACGCCGCCGCCGACTGGGTCCTCGCCCGGCTCCCGCCCGAGCACCGCCCCGTCCTCGAACACTCCAGACAGCTCTATCTCACCTGCTCCTACTCCGAGGAGAGCTGGAGCGATGCGTTGCGGGCACAGGTGCGTCCGCATGTGGACCACGTGCTCACCGAGATCGACCGGCTGCTCGCCCGCGCCCCGCGGACGTGAGGGCCACTGTCCGAAGTCCCGGGAGCCAAACCTGACGGGTCGTCCGTCTCCGTCCTGCCGATCCTTCCAGCACGCAGTGAGCAGCTCGGCGACGACGTCGCGCACCGCATACGACCAAGCTGGTCCAGTGCCCCTCACAAGGCGCGCCTCGGCCCGGCCCTCGGCCACCGCCGTCACCCTGAAGTGCCGAACCCGGTGCAGGCCGGTCGACCGATGCCCGCCGACTGGACCACGGGGAGGACCTGTGACGGCGGGGCCGGGGACCGATCGCCGTGTCCGGGACCGCGTTCCGCGCCCGGCGGCGGCTGCCGGGGGTTCCGAGCCGTCCGCCGGCACGGCGCGACGACACAGCACGGAGGTTCCGCATGACCACGCACCGGCACGACGAGCACGCCACCGGGGGAAGCACGGTGGTGGAGGCGTTGCACGGCTCCCTCGCCCAGGGCGACGTCGCCGCGCTGCTCGCGGGACTCGACGAGCGGATCGAGTGGGCCGTTCCGCCGGGTCCGCACTACGGAGGCACGTACCGGGGACGGGACGAGGTCCTGAAGAACGTGTTCTCCCGCTTCGTCACCGAGTGGCAGGACTTCACGGTCGCCCCCGTTATGTTCTTCACGGTCCTGCAAGAGGGCCGCTGGCCTCCGGGCTCGGCATGACTGTTGCCCCCTGTCGAAGGGATGACCTGGGGGGTGGTGTCACCGGGCCCGAGGGGTGCCGTCACAGACGCTGATGAGAGGTCCGACCGCCGCCCGGCCGGGCGCAATGCCCGGCCGTTCGCGGGCGGCAGGTCTGCATAACGTGGATGCGCGAGAACGGCCCCGACGCCCAGGCCAGCACGGTATCGAGCAAGTGGGGGCACGGTGATCGACACCAGCGGCGTGGGGGTCTTCCTCGGCCTGGACGTCGGCAAGAGCACGCATCACGGGCACGGGCTGACCCCGGCCGGGAAGAAGGTCTTCGACAAGCCGCTGCCCAACAGCGAGCCGAAGCTGCGGGCCGTCTTCGAGAAACTGGCCGC
>NZ_JBIWJA010000028.1:0-105136 GCF_044764905.1 Streptomyces sp. NPDC093586
AGCACCCCAGGCCGTTCGTCTGGACGAAGACCGCCGACGAGATCCTCGACAAAGTCGCCGCCTACTGCCGACGAATCTCCGACTCAGGTCACTAGCGTGGAGCCCATGACGACTCCTGCCGATGTGCACGACGTACGTGATCCCGAGCTGCCCGGGCGGTTGCTGGCCGTCGAGCGGGACGAGCTGGTGCCGCTGCTGCGGTCCCGGGCGGACGGTGACTTCGCGCTGCCGGTGGCGGCGTGTCCGGGCTGGACCGTGCGGGACGTGCTGGCGCACTGTTCGTCCGCGTTGACGCGGGTGGTGGAGGGCCGCTTCGAGAGGGGCGTCTTCTCGCCCGAGTCCAACGAGCGGGACATCGCCGAGCGCGCCGACTGGACGAACGCCCGGATCGTGGACGAGCTGGAGCGCGGCATGACCGGGGCCGGGCCGGTCATCGCCCGTGCGGGCGGCGCGCTGGATCAGGTGGCCCTGGGCGAGTGGGTGCACGCCGGTGATGTGCGGGTGGCCTTCGACGAGCCGGGGGCGTACGCGGGGCGCGGGCTGCCGGACGCGCTCACGCTGCTGACCACGGTCACCCGGGACCTCGGCCACGTGCCGCTGCACGCCGACCTCGACGACGTGGACGAGCCGCTGAAGCTGGGCGAGGTGAGCGGCGAGCGGACGCCGGGACGGTTCATCGGCGACGCGGCGACGCTGGTGCGGCTGTACGCGGGGCGGCCGGTGGACACCGGGGCCGGGTACGAGCTGGCCGGGGTCGAGGCGGCGGAGCTGAACATCTTCGGCCGCTGATCGCGGGGTGCGGGCGCCTCGCGGCGGTGTCGGGCGTAGGCTTGGATTGGACTAGACCTGTAGTGGTTCGAGAAGCCGCGACGACCTGACGAATGGGGCCTCATGAGCAAGCGTGCAGTCCTGGAGGTGATCGCCCTCGACGTCGAGGACGCCGTCGCCGCCCGGGCCGGAGGCGCGGACCGCCTCGAACTGGTCACCGACATGGCGGCCGACGGGCTCACCCCGTCGGTCTCGACCGTCGCCGCGATCCGCGCCGCCGTCGACATCGACGTACGGGTCATGCTGCGGCTCGCGGACGGGTTCGCCGCCGGGGACGTCGAGCGGCTGGTGGGGGTCGCGGAGGAGATGCGGGGAGCCGGGGCGGACCAGTTCGTGCTCGGGTTCCTCGACGCGGACGGGGACGTGGACCTGGCGGCGGTCGAGCGGGTCGCCGGGGCGCTGGAGGGGTGCCGGTGGACGTTCCACCGGGCCATCGACCGGGCCGCGGACCGGGACGCGGTGCGCAAGCGGTTGGCCGACTTCCCCGGGCTGGACACCTATCTGACGGCCGGGGCGGTCGGGGGAGTCGGCGAGGGGCTCCCCACGCTGCTCGCCGAGGCGCGGCGGCGGGGGGAGCCGGGGTACGAGCAGCAGCTTCTGGTGGGCGGCGGGTTGCAGCTGGAGCATGTGCCGACGCTGCTGGACGCGGGGATCGACGGGTTCCACATCGGCGGTGCGGCGCGGCCCTCCGGGTGGGGTGGGCCGGTGTCGGTGGCGGCGGTCGCGGAGTGGCGGCGGGTGTTGGGGGGCTGAGCGGCGGGTGTCCGTGCCCGGCGCGGGTGCGGGCCGGGGGGTGCGTGGCCCGGCGCTGACGGGCGCCTCCCCCACGTTCGGCCGCGCTCGCGCGGGGCCCCCATCGCCCCCGGGGGTACCTCCCAGGCCGTTCAGGCACTGGGGGGAGGCATGGCTGCCCGCAGCTGCCGCAGCTGCGGGCAGCCGGGGCGGCTACGCCAGTTGCGGAGGCAGGTCCGTCGCGTGGGTGACGATCAGGCCCGAGACCGCTCGGGTCAGGCAGACGTACAGGCGGCGCAGGCCCGTGCGTTCGTCCGGCTCGCCGTCGACCACGGCCCGCGGCTCGTCCAGGACCACGTAGTCGTACTCCAGGCCCTTGGCCAGGGACGCCGGGACCAGGGTCAGGCGGGTGGCCCGCGTCGTCTCCTCGCCGGGGCCGATGGAACCGACCCCTGCCGCACCCAGCGCCTCCGCCAGCTCCGGCACGCGCGCGTCGGCGGCGATCAGGCCGACCGAACCCTCCCGGCGCAGCAGCTCCCGGCACGCCGCCACCACGTCGGCCGTGCCGTCCGCGGCCGTGCGGATCTCGAAGAAGCCCGGGTTCTCGCGGATCGACGCCACCGGCGTCAGCCCCGGCGCGATGTGCGGCAGCAGCCGGGACGCGTAGGTGATGACGTCCGTCGGCACGCGGAAACCGGCCGTCAGCTCCTCGATCACCGCGTCGCCCTTGCCCAGGTGGGCCAGCGCCTCCTCCCAGCTCCGCGTCGCCCAGGGCGTGGTGCCCTGCGCCAGGTCGCCGAGGACGGTCGCCGAGCCGGTGGTGCAGCGCCGGCCCACCGCGCGGTACTGCATGGGGGAGAGATCCTGCGCCTCGTCGAGGACGACGTGCCCGAGGGAGTGCGTGCGCTCGATCAGGTCGGTCGCCTCGTCGATCAGCACGGCGTCGGCGGGCGCCCACCGGGCGGACTTCACCGAGCGGGCCGGCCTCACCCACAGGATCGCCTTCTGCTCGTCGTCGGTGAGGACGCCCTCGGCGTGCTCGGCGAGGAAGTCCGCGTCCGTGAGCAGCCGCAGCACCAGTTTCGCCGGGTCGACCTGCGGCCAGATCGCCTTCACCGCCGCCTTCACCGCGGCGTTGCGCGCCACCGCGTTCTGCACCCGGTCGTCCGGCGCCTCGCCCGCCCGCTCCATCTGCACCAGCACCGCGTGCGCGATGCGCTGCGGAAGGGCCTCGCGGGCGGCACCGTAGCGGATGTCGCGGGCGAGCAACTCGCGGACGATCTCCTCCAGTTCGTACGCCGCCACCCGCCAGCGACGCGAGCCGCGCACGACCACGATCCCCTCGGTGGGCAGCGTGACGTGCGAGTACAGGGCCCTGCGCAGCACCTGCGCCATCCGCGCGTCGCCCTTGATCACCGCCGCCGCGGCGTCGTCCGTGCCGCGCACCTCGACGTGCGCGACCAGGTCGTCGACGGTCGCCTGGCGCACCGTCAGCTCGCCGAGCGCGGGCAGGACCTGCTCGATGTAGTGCAGGAAGGACTTGTTCGGCCCGATGACCAGCGTGCCGGTGCGGGCGAGCCGCTCGCGGTGGGCGTACAGGAGGTAGGCGACCCGGTGCAGGCCGACGGCGGTCTTGCCGGTGCCGGGGCCGCCCTGCACGCAGACCGACCCGGCGAGTCCGGCGCGCACGATCTCGTCCTGTTCGGGCTGGATCGTCGCCACGATGTCGCGCATCGGGCCGACGCGGGGCCGCTCGATCTCCTGCTGGAGCAGCTTGCTGGTGGCCGCGGCCTCGGCCGGGTCGGACAGGTGCTCGTCCTCGTACGCCGTGAGTTCCCCGCCGGTGTACCCGAAGCGGCGGCGCAGCCCGATGTCCATCGGGTCCTTCTTCGACGCCCGGTAGAACGGCTGCGAGACCGGCGCACGCCAGTCGATCACCATCGGGTCGCCGTCCGCGTCGTGCACGTGCCGGCGCCCGATGTAGAAGCGCTCGCCTTCCGCGCCCTCCGCCTGCTCCGCGCCCGGAGAGTGCAGGTAGTCGAGGCGGCCGAAGAACAGCGGGGTGTCGCTGAGGTCGGCGAGCGCCTTGATGCGCTCCTCGATCTGGTTCTCCAGGACGGCGGCGTTGACCCAGTTCGCGGTGACGTCGGTGATGTCGAGGGACTCGACGTCCTCCCGCATGGCCTTCAGCGCGGAACGGGACGCGGCGAGATGGGCGCGCTCGCGGGACAGGGGGTCGTCGGACGCGGGGCCGGACTGGGGGTCGTCGTGGACGGGCGTGGACAAGGGGGTGCCTCCGGGATGACCTGCTGCGTGGTGGGCGCGGGCTTCGCGCGAGGGACCGACCGGTTTCCGTCCGGACGGCGGCACTCCGTAGGGGAGGCGGGCAAGAGCGGAGATTGTAGGGGAACGGGCGCGGTGCGGGCCAACGGTTTTCCTCCGCCTGCTTCCCCTAGGGGATCACGTCCTCCGCTCCGGGGTGCGCGCTCCCCCCACGGTCGTAGCGGGCGGCGGCGCGGGTCGGCCCGGAGACCGATGACACTCTTATGTCCCGAATCGCACCATGGGGACATGAGCGCAGCAACCATCTCCCCCGCCCCGGCACCGGTCCGCGCGTCCGGTGCCACGCCCGTGGCCGGCAGCCACCGGCACCGGCTCGGTGACGCCCTACGCGCCGTCAGGGTGTTCGCGGACGCCGCCTTCGACGTGGTCGTCCTCGGCGAGTACGGCGAGGAGGCCGGCGTCCGCCGCCGGTGACGCCCGCACGGGCACGGGCGGCCTGAGTACGCCGACGCACGGCGGTTGAGTACGCCCGCCGGTGCGCGGGCACCGGTCGCTCGGCTTCACTGGCCGCATGACCACACAGCACCTCACGGCGCGGCCGCAGGCGGTCCTGCCGCCGCGGGCCGACCGGGACCGCTTCGCCTGGGTCGCCCCGACCGTCGCGACCGGGCTCCTGATCGTCCTGGGCCCGGCGGCGCTGTTCCTCGGCGGGCTGTCGGCCATGGCGACCGACAGCTGCGGCCCGGACGACTGCTCGCAGGCCCTGGAGACGTCCCTGTCACTGATCTACGGGACCCTGTGCTTCGGCGGCTTCCTCACCTTCGGCGCCTGGGCCGCCGCCTGGATGATCCCGTGGACCCGCCGGTGGGCCGCCCTGCGCGCCTGGCTGGCGTTCGCCTCGCTGCTGCCGCCCCTGTTCGTCCTGCTGCTGGTCTTCACCCTGCCCGAGCCGTAGGCGGGACCGGCCCCCGGCCGGGCGGGGGGCTCAGCTCTCCGCCAGCAGTTCGTCCGCGTCCATGATCCGGTAGGCGTAGCCCTGCTCCGCCAGGAAGCGCTGGCGGTGGGCGGCGAAGTCCTGGTCGAGCGTGTCGCGGGCGACGACCGAGTAGAAGTGCGCCTGGTGCCCGTCGGCCTTGGGGCGCAGCACCCGGCCCAGGCGCTGGGCCTCCTCCTGGCGCGAACCGAAGGTGCCGGACACCTGGATCGCGACCGTCGCCTCCGGCAGGTCGATGGAGAAGTTCGCGACCTTCGACACCACGAGGACGTTGATCTCGCCCTGCCGGAAGGACTCGAAGAGCTTCTCCCGCTGGGCGTTGGACGTCTCGCCCTTGATGACCGGCGCGCCCAGGTGCTCGCCCAGTTCGTCGAGCTGGTCGATGTACTGGCCGATGACGAGGATCTGCTGCCCGGCGAAGCGGCGCACGATCGCCTCCGTCACCTTCCGCTTGGTCGCGGTCGTCGCGCAGAAGCGGTACTTCTCCTCCGCCTCGGCGGTGGCGTACGCGAGCCGCTCGGAGTCGGTGAGGTTGACCCGGACCTCGACGCAGTCGGCGGGCGCGATGTAGCCCTGCGCCTCGATCTCCTTCCACGGCGCGTCGAAGCGCTTGGGCCCGATGAGCGAGAACACGTCCGACTCGCGGCCGTCCTCGCGCACCAGCGTCGCGGTGAGCCCCAGCCGCCGCCGCGCCTGGAGGTCGGCGGTGAACTTGAAGACCGGCGCCGGCAGCAGGTGCACCTCGTCGTAGACGATCAGACCCCAGTCCCGGGAGTCGAACAGCTCCAGGTGCGGGTAGACGCCCTTGCGGCGCGTCGTCAGCACCTGGTAGGTGGCGATGGTGACGGGCCGGATCTCCTTCCTCGTCCCGCTGTACTCGCCGATCTCGTCCTCGGTCAGCGACGTCCGCTTCACCAGCTCGTGCTTCCACTGCCGGGCCGAGACGGTGTTGGTGACGAGGATCAGCGTCGTCGACCTGGCCTGCGCCATCGCCCCGGCGCCGACCAGCGTCTTGCCCGCGCCGCACGGCAGGACGACGACACCGCTGCCGCCGTGCCAGAAGTTCTCCACGGCCTGCTTCTGGTAGGGGCGCAGCGCCCAGCCGTCCTCGGCCAGCTCGATCGGGTGCGCCTCGCCGTCGACGTACCCGGCGAGGTCCTCGGCCGGCCAGCCCAGCTTCAGCAGCGTCTGCTTGATCTGACCGCGCTCCGAGGGGTGCACGGCCACCGTGTCCGGGTCGATGCGGGCACCGACCAGCGGGGCGATCCGCTTCGACTTCAGGACCTCCTCCAGCACCGGCCGGTCGGTGGTCGTCAGGACCAGTCCGTGCGCCGGGTGCTTGGAGAGGGTGAGGCGGCCGTAGCGGTCCATCGTCTCGGCGATGTCGACGAGCAGCGCGTGCGGCACCGGGTAGCGGCTGTACTGCACGAGCGCGTCCACGACCTGCTCGGCGTCGTGCCCCGCGGCCCGCGCGTTCCACAGGCCCAGCGGGGTCAGCCGGTAGGTGTGGATGTGCTCCGGCGCCCGCTCCAGTTCGGCGAAGGGAGCGATGGCACGGCGGCAGTCGTCGGCCTGCTCGTGGTCGACCTCCAGGAGCAGGGTCTTGTCGGACTGGACGATGAGCGGACCATTCACAAGCGGCACCCTTTCGCGTGCGTACGGCCGGACGACGGCACGGCCGATCGTCCAGTGTGCCTGATCGCGGCGCGAAGAGGGCCGGCTACCGCGGAGCGAGGCGGTCGAGCAGCGTTCCCTCCACCGCGGCTCCCGTGGCGGCCGACGGCTCGACGCCCACCGCCGGCGGCGCGGTGATGCCGGGGGCGAGCGAGCCGAACAGGGCGGCCGCGGTGATCAGGGCGGCGACGGAGACGGCGACGGCGGAGCGGGCGGATTCGGGGAGCTTGGACCACATGGGGCTGTCCGGCCTTTCGGGGCGCTCAGGGGGGGAGCGGGAACGGGCCGGCCCCGGGGAGAGGACCGGGACCGGCCCGCCGACGACACCGATACGGGACGGACGGGTCGGGGGGGCGGCACGCCCGCCGGCCCGCATCGGGACCTTCCTTTCGGTGCGGCGGTGGGACACCCGGTGGCTGCCCCCGCCCCGGCAGACCGATGCGGAATGCAACGAAAGCTCCCTCGCGGGTGGGAAAACCCCGGCGTGGCGTGCATGAACCGGCCCGTACGCCCGAAAGTGCGCACGGAAACGGAACCAGGTGTGCGGGGCCGTGGGACGGAAAACCTCAGGTCGCGTCGTCGGCGAGCTCCGCCACGCCCGTGATCCGGTGCAGCGGATACGTGCGCACCTCGTCCGCCGTATGGTCGTACGCCGTCACGAAACCGCCCTCGACCCGGATCGGCGCGACGACGCGCTGACTGGCGGCGCCCTCGGCGTTCACGTAACCGATCCACAGCGCCTCGCCGGTCAGCACGGCCGCCTGCACGGTGGCCAGGGTCTCGGCCGCGCTCGTGCGGGGAAGCCCGTCGCCCGCCAGGGGGTCGCCGACGGGCTTGCGCGGGGCCGTGGAGGCCAGGTCACCGGCCCGCACGGCGCGGATCGCGGCCGCCAGCAGCGTGTCGTCGGGCACCGGCGGCCCGTCCGGGACCGGCTCCGGCGCCGAACGCGGCGGCGTGCGGTGCGCGTCGGCGCGGGCGACCAGCACGTCGCCCCCGGCGGACTCGGCGGCCGGCGCGAACCCCATCGCGCGCAGCCCCTCCAGCAGCGCCGCCGGGTCGGCCCGCGCGGCCAGCACCGTCGGCGCGAGGCGGCGCAGACCGAGGCCGGCGGCCCGCTTGTCGGCGAGGATCTCGTCCAGCGTCGCGTCGTCGTCGCACCGCACGTACGCCGAGGCCGCCCCGACCCGCAGCCGCCCGTGCCGGCGGGCCACGTCGTCGATCAGGTACGTGAGCGGCTGCGGCACCGGCGTACGGGAGTGCCGGGCGAGGAAGGCGTGCAGGTCGGCGGCGGTCCGGCCGGCGTCCAGCGCGCGGCGCACCGAGCCCGGCGTGAACCGGTAGACGGTCGCCCCGCCCCTCGACTCCACGTCCGCGAGCATCCCCAGCGTGTCCGCGAGCGGACGCTCCAGCGGCCCCGGCGCCACCGCCGTCAGGTCGGCCTGCAACAGCACGTGGTCCAGCGGCTCGGGCAGCAGGGGCGCGAGCAGCCGGGCGGCGGCCTCGACGGCGGCGGCCCGCTCGGCGGCACCGGGCGACGGGAGCGCGGGGGGCGTGCGGTGGTGGACGGGGAGCTTGGCGCCCGGGCCCTCGGACTCCTCGGGAGCGCCCACCGGGCGGGGCGGCTCGGGCGCCCCGATCAGTGCCCGCCCCGGCGCCGCCAGCGCGCCGCGCCCGGTGACGCCCAGCAGCTCCGCCTCGGACAGCGTCCAGCGGGCGAGCCGGGTGCGCAGATCGTCATCCTGCCCGTCCCGGCCGTCCCGCCGCGGCCCGCGCAGCGGACGCTCCCAGCGCAGCCTGGCCAGCACCGACTCCTCGGTCGGCGCGGACCCCTCCGGCAGCCCGGCCAGCAGGGCCAGCACCCGGTGCCGCACCTCGGGCGCGGCCGACCGGTCCAGGTTCGGGCCCAGCGCCGAGAGCGTGCGGTCCTTGGCGTCCCGCCCGCCGACCAGCCCCGGCGTGCGGGTGGCCGTCAGCCACGCCCCGGCCAGCCGCGCCCAGCGCTCGGCGGCCGGCAGCTCGCGCCACTCGTCGTACGCCGGGGTCGCCGCGTACCGTTCGTCGGCCTCGCCGTCGGAGGCCAGCAGCCCGGCCGCGTAGGCCAGCTCGGCCCAGAACGCGGCGACCGGCTCGGGCACGTCCAGCGCGACGGCCGTCCGCTTCAGGTCGCGCACGCTCAGCCCGCCGGCCCGCAGCACCGCGGGACCGCCCTCGTGCCAGTCCTTCAGCAGCTCCTCGACGGTCGCCAGCGCCGCGAGGGCCTGGCCGGCCGCGGTGGCGTCCACCACCCGCGGAGGATGCGTGGCAACGGCCTCCACCGGTGGCGGCACCGGCTCGGGCGTCCGGTGCGCCCGGCCGGCGCGCAGGTGCAGGGCGACCTCGCGGGGCAGGACGACCGTGCCGGGCGCGGTCGGCAGCAGCAGGCCGCGGTCCAGCAGCCGGCGCAGATGGGGCGCCGGATCGTGGGTGACCTGCCCGTAGGGCGGGCCCCAGACCAGGCGGTCCAGCACCTCCAGGGAGCCCGCCGGCAGCTCGGCCAGCAGGTCCGACATCCGCTCCCGGTCGGTGAACAGGGCACCGAGCTCGGCCAGCGCGGTGACCGAGTCGTGGGTCGAGGGCAGGCCGAGGGCGGTCAGGATCTCCTGGACGCGGCCGGGCGACATCCCCGCCGCGGCCTCCCGCACGGTCGGCCCCAGACCCGTCGGGGACGGATGCTGCGGGGAGGGCGCCAGCAGCTCGCGGGCCGTGCGCACCAGCCGCAGCCGGTCGTCGCCGCCCCACACCAGGGCCTGCTCGCGCAGCAGGGCCACGGCCCGCGGCAGGGCACCGGTGACGGCCGGATCACCGTCGTCCCCGGCCATGAGACCGAGCAGCTCGGTGTACGTCGCCGGGTCCGACGCCACGGCCAGCGCCTCCGCCGTCTGCAGCGTGAACCGGTCCAGCCGCTCCAGCGCCCGCACCACCGAGGCACGGGTGCCGGCCCGGGTGGCGAGCTGGGTGAGGTCCGTGGGCACGGGGGTGATGAGGTCGGGACGGCTGCGCAGGAGGGCGGCCAGCGAGACGTCGTCCCTCGCGCGGAGCGCTTCCGCGAGGGACCGGGGGGCCGCGGACTTCTCCTCGGTGCTCATCCGGCCAACGTTAGCGGGTGGGTACGACGGTGGAGCGGCGCGCGCACGGTGCGGTCCGCCGCGCGCGGGCGTTCGCGGGGGCGTCCGCCGCACACGGGAACATTCGGTACCGTCGTCCGACGGGGTATCACAACTCACCCGCCCCGGAGGGGTTCGTGGGGATC
Source organism: Streptomyces sp. NPDC093586 (assembly GCF_044764905.1). Classification (NCBI taxonomy): domain Bacteria; kingdom Bacillati; phylum Actinomycetota; class Actinomycetes; order Kitasatosporales; family Streptomycetaceae; genus Streptomyces; species Streptomyces sp. NPDC093586. The sequence goes on from NZ_JBIWJA010000028.1 coordinate 9,801, forward strand.
GAGAGCGACCAGGTCGTCTACGAGTATCTGAGCCGCGTCGGCGACGTGGCCCAGCAACGGCAGCTGCCGTCGGCCACGCGCATGCGGCTGGTCTCCGAGCTGCGCAACGAGATCGACCGGCACCGCGCGAGGACGACCGTCGACAGCCCGGCCGCCGTCCGCCGCATCCTGGACCGGATCGGCAGCCCCGACGACGTCGTCGACGCGGCGGGCGGCACCGGCGCGTCCGGCGCGGCGGTACGGGAGCCGTCCACCGCCGTGCCCGAACAGCGGGACGGCGAGCCGGAGGGCCGGGAGAAGCGCAAGGGCCTGCGGCGCGTCGTACCGCGCCCCCGCCCCGCCGCGCCTCCGCCCGAGCCGGCCGCCTCCCCGCCGCACCTGGCGAGCGCGCGGGAGCTGGGGGACGGCGCCGGGCAGCCGGACTGGTGGCGGGTGGACGACGGGCCGTTCGGGGGCGGCGACAGCGTGCCGGGATTCGTCGGCGGCGTGGAGATCCCGGACCTGCTCAGGCACCCGCCGAGGGAGCCGGGCGAGAAGAACGGCGAGGACGGCAAGGACGGCAGAGGAAGGACCGGCCGGAAGGCGCCGGCGGAGGCCGAGGTGGACCGGCCGGCGGACCCGCCCGCCGGAAAGCCCCCGCGCCGCCGCCCCCGCCTGTGGCCCGAGGGCGGCTGGAACAACCCCCTCCTGCTGCTCGCCGCCGCCCTGCTGATCGCCGGCGCCGTACTCGGCAGCCTCGTCCCGCTGGGCCTGGGCTGGCTGATCGCCTACCTCTCCCGCCGGCTGACCCCGGCACAGGCGAAGTGGGCGGTAATGGGCCTGCCCGGCACGGTCGCGGCGGCCGGCGTCCTCTGGCTCTGGGGCCGCACGGAGGGCCGCTGGGGCGACCCGATCGCCGAGGGCCGCATGAGCGACGCCGTCGCCGAGACCTGGCCCTGGGTCCTGCGCTCCGCGGCCGTCGCCACGGCCCTGTACCTCCTCTGGCGCTCCCGCCGCCCCCGCGCCTGACCGGACGGCGGCGGGCGCGCCCCGGCCCAGGGGGGCGGCGGTTCAGCCGGGCGTACGACGCCCACCGGGTGGCGCGGGAGCGCGGCACGAGGACGTCGCCGCCGAGCGCGGCGATCGGAGCCGATGTCCCGGCGACACGCCGCCCGCACGGTGCTCTGCCGGGACATCCGCTCCGATCACGGGGCCCGGAGATCCACGGGCCCGGAGGCCCGGGGGCCCGGGGGAGGCGCCCGACAGCCGTCGGGTGGATGTGCCGACGCGTCCTGACCGCCGCCCGGGGCCGCGCCCCCGCCGGTCCCCGCAGGCGGCCCGTCGGTCCTCGGCGGACGCCCGGCACAATGGCCGTATGGCCTCCACGAACCGCCCCGGCTCCGCCCCCACCGTCGGCTTCGACCTCGACATGACGCTGATCGACTCCCGGCCCGGCATCCGCGCCTGCTACCTGGCGCTGTCCGAGCGGACGGGGACGTACGTCGACGCCGACCTGGCCGTCACCCGGCTCGGGCCGCCCCTCGTGGAGGAGCTGGCGCACTGGTTCCCCGCCGAGGAGATCGCGGCCACCGCCGACCTGTACCGCGAGATGTACCCGGAGTACGCCGTCACCGCCACGCCCGCGCTGCCCGGCGCCCGCGAGGCGATCGAGGCGGTGCGGGAGGCCGGCGGACGCGCGATCGTCGTCACCGCCAAGTACGAACCCAACGCCAAGCTGCACCTGGAGCACCTCGGCATCGAGCCGGACGCGGTGATCGGCGACCTGTGGGCCGAGCAGAAGGCCGTGGCGCTGCGCGAGCACGGCGCGGACGTGTACGTCGGCGACCACCTCGGCGACGTCCGCGGCGCGCGCACGGCGGGCGCCCTCTCGGTCGCCGTGGCCAGCGGACCGTGCGGCGCGGAGGAACTGCGCGCGGCCGGCGCCGACGTCGTCCTCGCCGACCTGACGGAGTTCCCGGAATGGCTCGCGGGCTACCGCGACGCCGACGGACTCGACACGGCGCGCGCCTGACGCCGCCCCGCGGCGATCGACCGGAGCACCCCCGCCCCGGAGACCAGGAAACCCACTCCCATGAGCATGCTCAGGCCGAACATGTAGGTGGGGAAGGGCGTCGTCCCCAGAAACAGCGGGGCCACCGTGACCAGGGTGGCCACGGCGCCGATGAAGAAGACGATCGCACCGGCGCGGATCAGCCGGTCGCCGGGCTCGGCGGAATTCGTTCGAGTTTCGTCACGCACCCGGCCAGGGTAGTTCCCAGCGCGAAGGAACAGCCGGGGGACGTCTTGTCACCGGCCCATAGACCATTAGCCTGGGTACCGGCGGGTCCCACGACCCGCCCGAGTGCTATCAAGAGCAGTTTTCCGACGAGTACGAGGACGAGGACGGACGTGCCTACCGGCAAGGTCAAGTGGTTCAACAGCGAGAAGGGCTTCGGCTTTCTCTCCCGCGACGACGGCGGTGACGTCTTCGTCCATTCCTCGGTCCTCCCCGCCGGAGTCGAGACACTGAAGCCGGGACAGCGCGTGGAGTTCGGCGTCGTCGCCGGCCAGCGCGGCGACCAGGCCCTGTCCCTCACCCTGCTGGAGCCGGCCCCCTCGGTCGCGGCCGCGCAGCGCAAGAAGCCGGACGAACTGGCCTCCATCGTGCAGGACCTGACGACCCTCCTGGAGAACATCACCCCGATGCTGGAACGGGGCCGCTACCCCGAGAAGGCGGCCGGCAAGAAGATCGCGGGCCTGCTGCGCGCGGTCGCCGACCAGCTCGACGTCTGACCCCGAAGTCCCTACGGGAACGCCAGCGCGTCCGGGCCGAGGGCCGGTACCAGGCCCTCGGCCGCCGCGCGGGTCAGCAGACCGCGCACGGCCGCGTAGCCGTCCTCGCCCAGGTCGGCCGTGAACTCGTTGACGTACAGCCCGATGTGCTGGTCGGCGACGGCCGGGTCCATCTCCTGGGCGTGCTCCATCACGTACGCGCGGGACGCCTCCGGGTCGTCCCACGCCGCGCGCACCGACGCGCGGACGGAGTCGGCGAGCCGCGTCAGCGCCTCGGCGCCCAGCGACCGCTTGGCGATGATCGCGCCGAGCGGGATGGGCAGCCCGGTGGTCGCCTCCCAGTGCTCGCCCATGTCGGCGAGCTTGTGCAGCCCGTAGTTCTGGTACGTGAAGCGCGCCTCGTGGATCACGAGGCCCGCGTCGACCTTCCCGTCCCGCACGGCCGGCATGATCTCGTGGAACGGCATGACGACGATCTCCCCGACCCCGCCGGGGACCGTGTCCGCCGCCCACAGCCGGAACAGCAGGTACGCCGTCGACGTCTCGCTCGGCACCGCCACCGTGCGCCCGCGGAGGTCGGCCCCCGCCTCCCGGGTCAGCACCAGCGGCCCGCAGCCCCGGCCCAGCGCGCCGCCGCAGGGCAGCAGGGCGTACTGGCCCAGGACGTACGGCAGGACCGCGTACGACACCTTCAGCACGTCGAACTCGCCGCGCTCGGCCATGCCGTTGGTGATGTCGATGTCGGCGAACGTCACGTCGACGGCGGGGGCGCCGGGGACGCGGCCGTGGGCCAGGGCGTCGAAGACGAAGGTGTCGTTCGGGCAGGGCGAGTACGCGATCTGCAGGGTCTCAGGGCTCATGTGGGTTCCAACTCGTGAGGACGGGTGCGAGCTTCCCGAAGGCGTCCGTCAGGGCCGAGAGCGCGTCGCCGATGCGCCACGCGGCGCGGTCGCGCGGGCCGACCGGGTTGGAGACCGCGCGCAGTTCCAGCACGGGCACCCCGTGCGCGGCGGCGGCCTCGGCGACGCCGAAGCCCTCCATGGCCTCGGCGAGGGCGCGGGGGTGGCGGGCGCGCAGCAGCGCGGCGCGCTCGGCGGTCCCGGTGACGGTGGAGCCGGTCAGGACGGTGCCGGGACGGGCCCCGGTCGCGGCGGCCACCCGGCGCACCAGCCCGGCGGGCGGGCGGTGGGTGACGGTGCCGAAGCCGAGGTCGGTCACCGGCAGGAAGCCGTCGGCGGTCTCGGCGCCCAGGTCGGCGGCGGTGATCTCGTCGGCGACGACGAGCGAGCCGACGGGCGCCCCGGGCGCGAAGCCGCCGGCGATGCCGGCCGAGACGACCAGGCCGTACGGGGCGCCGTCCAGGGCCGCGGCGGTCAGGGCGGCGGCGGTGGAGGCGGCGGCGAGGGCGGGGCCGACACCGGCCGCCAGCAGGTCCGGCCCGTCCGGGAACCGGTGGAGGACCACCCCGGGCCGGGATGTCTCCACCGCCGGGCCCGGCAACGCCTGGGCCACCGCGTCCCGTTCGACGGGGACCGCGGCGGCCACGAGGACGCGTACGGAGGACGTGGTCAGTCGTCCTTCTTCAGCTTGAAGACCCACACGCCGGTGACCTTCTGGCTGCCGTCCTTGCCGTCGCGGGCCGCGACGGCGACGTTCGTCGAGTTGCCCTGGGCGCCGTACTGGGCGTTGAAGAAGACGCTGCCCGGGATGGCGCGGTAGGTCTTCTTGCTGTCCTCGACCAGCTGCTGCCCGTTCATCAGGATCGTCCAGTGGTCGTCGGCGATCTCCGGGTCGACGCCGAAGCGGACGGTCTCGTCCGGGTCGACGCCGATGGACTTGGCGTCCGCGTTCTTCAGGCACTTGTTGATCTCGTCGTCGGAGAGGGCCTTGCCCTTCCCTCCGCAGGTGGCCTCGGAATTGACCGAGTCACTGCCGACCGTGATCGTGGACATGGCAGTCGGCTCGTCACAGGCGGACAGCAGGAGCAGTCCTGCGGATACGGCACCGGCGGCGGCGACGGCACGGCGGCGTCGCACAACGCGGTGTCCGATGGCGGCTGCGCCGCGGGGCAACGTGGTCATGGAACGAAGGCTATATTGCGGCTCCGGCCGTCCCCCCACCTGGGTACGGCGTGGCGTGGTCACGCCACCCGCGCCCGCGCGGCGCCCCCGTGCCGGGCCGAACCGATCAGCCCCCGTACGGTGGTCAGCCATCCGGCGGCGACGATCGCGGCGGCCACCGACAGGCCCAGCGTGCCGTTCAGCGGCAGCGCGATGCCCACCGCCCCGCCGAGCACCCAGGCCACCTGGAGCAGCGTCTCCGAACGGGCGAACGCCGAGGTGCGGACGTGCTCGGGCACGTCCCGCTGGATCAGCGCGTCCAGGGACAGCTTGGCCAGCGCCTGCGCGAAACCGGCCACCGCGGCCAGACACGCCACCAGCACCGCCCCGAAGAACACCGCCGCCACCAGCGCCACGCCCAGCACGATCGCGACGACCGTCACGATGATGATCTCCGGCGCCCGGGACCGCAGCCACGCCCCGACCGCCGTGCCCAGCGCGTTGCCGGCGCCGGCCGCGACGCCCACGATCCCCAGCGACACGGCCGCGCTCTGGCCCGTCATCGGGTGGACGCGCAGCAGGAACGCCAGGAAGAAGATCAGGAAGCCGGACAGGCAGCGGATGGCGGCGTTGGCGGCCAGCGCGTGGGTGACGGCCGGGCCCACCGTGCGCAGTCCGGGGCGCTTGCCGGGCCTGCGGCGCGGCCCGTGCAGGTGCCGCTCGTCGGCGGCGAGCAGCGCCCGGTCCTCGCCCCGCGCGGAGTCCACCTTCCGCGGCAGCGTGAACGACAGCACGGTCCCCGCGACGAAGATCACGAACGCGCCGTACAGCGGCCAGCGCGGCCCGAGGCCCTGGAGCCCCGCCGCGACCGGCGCGGCCACGCCGGTGGCGAGCAGCCCGCACAGCGTCACCCGGGAGTTGGCCTTCACCAGGGAGAACCCGGGCGGCAGCAGCCGGGGCACGACCGCGCTTCTGACCACGCCGTACGCCTTGGAGGCGACCAGTACGCCGAGCGCCGCCGGATACATCTCGATGCTGCCGGTGATCACCGCCCCGGACAGCACCAGCGCGAGCAGCGCGCGGGCCCCCATCGCCGTCGCCATGGCCGCGCGCCGGCCGTGCGGGACGCGGTCCAGGATCGGGCCGATGACCGGGGCGAGGAGCGTGAACGGGGCCATGGTGATGGCGAGGTAGAGCGCGACCCGGCCCCGCGCCTCGTCCGTCGGCACGGAGAAGAAGACGGTGGAGGCGAGGGCGACGGTGATCATGACGTCGCCGGCGCCGTTCACCCCGTGCAGTTCGATCAGCTTGCCGAGGCCGGACTCGCCGGCGCCGTGCGCGTGCGTCGCCCGGCGGATGCCGCGCGCGGCCCCCGTCACCGGCAGGTGCAGGGCGCGGCCGACCGCGCGGAACCGGCCGGGACCGCGTCCCCGGCTCCCGCTCTTGAACTCCGTCCGTGCGGCTGCCACCCCGTCATAGTGCCCCGAGAGCCCGGGCTGTAGCGCCGTTGCGGCACGGATGGCGCTGATCGAGTCGGGTGGCGCTCCTGGGGCGCGGGGCGGGAGCGGGGCCGGTGTGCGGGCCGGTGCGGGCTCCGGCGTAGTGTCTTCACCGGGTGCGGCGCGGGGTCCGGGACCGCTCTCGGCCGTGTCCCGCACAGGGTCCGGTGCCGGTTCCGTCCGGGCGCGGAGGGGGGCGGGGCCGGGGCGAAGAGGAACGTTCCCTCGCCGAAACTCCCGTCGGTGTAGGCCCAGCGCACCTGAGCAGGTAGCGTGCCTAGCGCGCCGTGGCGAACGTTCTCGGCCGCGCGCCTTACGGCCATACCGCAGAATGGATGACGTAGGTGTGCCCGAGCGCGATGGGCGCGGACGTCGACGCGGTCCACAGGTCCGCTCCGTCCGCCCCCTCGCAGGCAGCGGCGCACTCGTGAGACGGCGTATGGAGAGAAGCGATACCTGTGAGCGCAGCGACAACGCGAAGCCGCACCCCTGACCGTCTGTGCGCCGAGGCCGTCGACCTCGCCCGCGCCGCAGCCGAGGAGGCCGCCGCACCCGGCGTCGTCGGCGAACACGAGGGGATGGTGTCGGAGGGCGACCGGGTCGTCACGCACTTCTTCGCCGCCAAGGAGCTCGGCTACCGCGGCTGGCGCTGGGCCGTCACCGTGGCCCGCGCCTCCCGCGCCAAGATCGTGACCGTGGACGAGGCGGTGCTGCTGCCCGGCCAGGACGCCCTCCTCGCCCCCGAGTGGGTGCCGTGGAGCGAGCGGCTGCGCCCCGGCGACATGGGGCCCGGCGATCTGCTGCCCACCGACGCGGAGGACCTGCGGCTGGAGCCGGGCTGGATCGGCGAGGAGGAGCCGCCGCCGAACTCCGTCGTCTCCCACGAGATGGCCGACCTGGTCGAGGCCGAGGACGCCGAGGTCACGGACGGACGCCCCGCCGAGCTGCCGACCACCCCGGCCCGCGGCACGATCGCCGCGGTCGCCGAGGAGCTGGGCCTGCGCCGGGCGCGGGTTCTCTCCCGCTACGGCCTGCGTGCCGCCGCCGAGCGCTGGGAGGACTCCTTCGGCCCGAGGACCGCGATGGCGCAGGCGGCCCCCGCGTCGTGCGTCTCCTGCGGCTTCCTCGCCCGTATCGGCGGCTCACTGGGCCAGGCCTTCGGCGTGTGCGCCAACGAGTTCTCCCCGGCGGACGGCCGGGTCGTGTCCCTGGCCTACGGCTGCGGCGGCCACTCCGAGGCCGCGGTCATGCCGAAGGCCCCGCAGCCGGCGCCGCCGGTGATCGACGAGACGCGGATCGACCCGTTCCCGCTGCGCCCGGCGCCGGACTCCGGGTCGGTGCCGGTGACCGAGGACGAGGCGTCGGCGGAGCTCGGGCACTCGTAGCCGTCGGTGAGCGGGGGGCCTGGCTCTGGAGCCAGGCCCCCCGCGGCGCGGTCAGCCCTCTTCGAAGATCGCTTCGGCTGTCGGCGCGGTGACGGCGCGGGTGAGCCAGTGGCGAAGGAGTTCGGGGTCGCCGCATTCACTGACGCGTGTGCGGACGTCGTCGGAGATGTCGAGGCCGCGCTGTTCCAGGACGAGCAGGACATCCTCGGCCCGTCCCTGAGCACGTCCCTGCTCGCGGCCTTCGTCGCGGATCTCTTCGGAGAGGTAGGACTTGTAGAACGACAGGTCCACGGCCACCAGGTTCCTCCAGAGATATCGGGCCGGGCGGTTTCCCAGGCCTTGAGCGATGAATTCGATGAAGGGATGTGCTACGTCTTCGGGAACGTCCCGCAGTGCGGTGGACAGGGCTTTCAGTATGTCACCGATATCCGGATTCGCCGCGTGCGTGATGGCCGACAAGGTGGTCAGGGCCAGGTCGGTACGTGCCTCGTCGGGGTCGGTGATCACCGGCATGTTGTGGGGCCCGGCGACAATCGGCCGTACGGTCAGAGAGGGCCACGAACAGAATCCGATGGGCTCCGGCCGGGTCGCCCACTCGGCCGTGGCGCGGTCCTGGCAGACCACGAGCAGCAGCGGTGGCAGTCGGTACTTGCTGCGCAGATACGCAAGGTAGTAGGCCCAGCTGGCCGGTTTCTCCGGGTCCTTCTTCTTCTGTGCCTCGACCGCGAGGAGAAAGGACCCGTGTCCCTCTGTGTCGATCTGCAGCAGGGTGTCGATCCGGCGGTCGACGGGTTTTGTCTCGGTGACGTCGTTGGGCAGCACGCTGACTGCGGTGGCCTGGGGAAACGGGATGTTGAGCGCTTCGGAGACGCGGGAGAAGAGTCCCGGACAGTCCTGGAAGATGCGGTGCATCGCCTCGTGGGACGAGCTGACCATGGGGGTCCTTGCTGGCTCAGGAGAGTGGTGGCTGCCGTTCGGCAGTCACGGCAGTGGGTTTCGGTGACGATGCGTCCGGTGGGGGGCGGACGCGTTCGCGACGCAGGTAGCCGTGGGAAGCGGGCGGCGAGCGACTTGATGTCGACGGGGGTGCCGCTGGGCACCGACTGGAGGTGGCAGCCGAGGCCGATCGCCAGGGGTGAAAGTTCCTTCAGCGCAGCTCGGCCCACACGGTCTTGCGCGGGAAGCGGCCCTCGGTCACTCCCCAGCGGTGGGCCAACGCCTCCACGAGCAGCAGACCGCGGCCCGATTCCGCGTCCGGGGCGGGTGTTCGGGGTTCGGGGAGCTGTTCGCCCCGGGTGTCCGTGACCTCGATGCGCAGGGTGCCGCCGACGACGTAGAGGGTGAGCCGGAAGTCGCGGCCGGGGACGCGTCCGTGGGCGCTCGCGTTGTTGGCCAGTTCGGCGATCACGAGGCGGGCCGGGTCCAGCGGAAGCCCCCAGGAACGGAGTTGCTCGGTCGCCAGCAGGCGGGCCAGACGGGCGCCGCGTGGTGTGGGGGAGAGCTGCACGCTGAAGTTGCGGACGGACGTCGTGAGTTCGGCGGATTTCTGGTTCACGTCACTCAGCGTGGCGGTGGGTGCGTACCGTGAGAAGTGACTCAGCGGGTACGTATGGTGACTGTCCGAGGCTTGTCCGGTGCTGTCGGGGCTGTCGGAGCGGGGCGTACGGGTAGGGCGCTGGGGGTGAGGCAACCGGTACGGCGAAGGGGCGCGGGATGACGGCGGTCGGGGTGGAGACGGGGCGGCTCGGGGACGAGGCCGACGAGCCGGGGTGGGAGGTGGATCCGGACGACGAGTGGGGTGTGGCCGTCATCACCACCGTGGGGCGGCAGTTGAGGCTGCGGCGGGAGGCGGTGGGGATGCGGGCCGCCGACTTCGCGGCGGCGGTGGGGTACGGGGAGGACCTGGTCTACAAGGTCGAGGGCGGCAAGCGGATCCCCCGGCAGGAGTACCTGGACAGGGCCGACGAGGTTCTGGACGCGGGCGGGCTCATCGCGGCGACGTGGGAGGACGTGAAGAAGGTCCGGTACCCGAAGAAGGTTCGGGAGTTGGCCATGTTGGAGGCCACAGCGGTCGAGCTCGGCGTGTACGTAGGGCTCAGCATCCATGGGCTGTTGCAGACGCAGGAACACGCGCGTGCCTTGTTCGAGGGTTGGCAGCCTGCTTACTCGCCGGAGGAAGTGGAGCAGATGGTTGCCGCTCGGATGGCACGCAAGGCCATCTTCGAACGGTCCCCGGCACCTGCGCTCAGCTTCGTGCAGGAAGAGGCCACACTGCGTCGGCCAGTTGGAGGCACAATGGTCTGGCGCCAGCAGCTCGAACACCTGTTGGAGGTGGGGCGGCTACGTAATGTTGATCTGCAAGTGATGCCAACGAGCGCCGACGCCCATCCCGGACTGAACGGAAAGATCGAAGTGCTGAAGTTCGCTGACGGCACCGCTGTTGGCAGGTCGGACGGCGCATATGGTGGTCGCCCCACTGCAGACCCGAGGCAACTCCGAATCCTTGAGCTGCGGTATGGCACCATCCGGGCGCAGGCGCTCACTCCGCGTGAATCGCTGGCCTTCATCGAGCAACTGCTGGGAGAAGCATGATCCGCAAGACCACTGCCGGGGACGCCTCCGAGCTGGCGTGGTTCAAGAGCAGCTACAGCGACGGCCCCGACGGCAACTCCTGTGTCGAGCTGGCCCTCACCCCCGGCACCGTCCACGTCCGTGACTCCAAGAACTCCCCAGCCGACGGGCCTCGCCTCGCCTTCGCGCCGGGTGCGTGGGCGGCCTTCGTCCCGTACGTGCCCGAGGTCTGATCGCGCACCGGGGCCGCCCCGACCGCTCCAGCAGCGGGCGGGGCGGCTTCGGCGTGAGTGGGACGCGGTGCCGTGTGGAACCCGGTGCCGTGCGTTGCCGTGCCGGGTGGAGCGGTACCTTCGACTCCACGCAGATCAGGGCCGATGAGGAGAGATGACCGTGAGCATGTTCGTGCGGCCCGCCGACGAGGGGGCGGACCCTTTCGCCACGGCACGTCTGCGGCGCGGGGTGCTGGACGCCTGGGCGACGAGCCCCGCCCGGTTCCGTGAGGACGCCAACGCCGAGGAGGACCTCGTCCTCGGCGGCTACCGCGACCGGCTGGTCGTCGAGCTGGCCCAGAACGCCGCCGACGCCGCCGCCCGCGCGGGCGTGCCCGGCCGGTTCCGGCTGACCCTGCGCGACGGCGTCCTCGTCGCCGCCAACACCGGCGCCCCGCTGGACGCGGCCGGCGCCGAGTCGCTGTCCACGCTGCGCGCCTCCGCCAAACGGGAGGGCGGCGAGGGCGCCGTCGGCCGGTTCGGGGTCGGCTTCGCCGCCGTCCTCGCCGTCACCGACGAACCCGCCGTCGTCAGCCGGCACGGCGGCGTGCGCTGGTCCCTGGCCGAGGCGCGGGGACTGGCCGCCGACACCGCGCGGCACAGTCCCGGCCTCGGGGACGAGATCCGGCGGCGCGACGGGCACGTGCCGCTGCTGCGGCTGCCGTTCCCCGCCGAGGGCAGCGCCCCCGGCCCGTACGACACGGCCGTCATCCTGCCCCTGCGGGACGCCGCCGCCGCCGACCTCGCCGAACGGCTCCTGCACGCCGTCGACGACGCGCTGCTGCTCGCCCTGCCCGGCCTGGAGGAGGTCGTGATCGAGGCGGGGGACGACGTACGCACGCTGCGCCGCCGTACCGACGGAGCCCTCACCGTCGTCGAGGACTCGCGGGAGGGCACCACCCGCTGGCGCACGTCCGCCGCGCACGGTCCGCTCACGCCCGACCTGCTCGCCGACCGGCCGGTGGAGGAACGCCTGCGCCCCCACTGGTCCGTCACGTGGGCCGTCCCCGTGGACGCCGACGGCGCCCCCGCCCGCCCTCGCACCAGCCCCGTCGTGCACGCCCCCACCCCCAGCGACGAGCCCCTCGGCGTCCCCGCCCTGCTCATCGCGTCCTTCCCGCTGGACTCGACCCGCCGGCACGCCGCGCCCGGACCGCTGACCGACTTCCTGACGCAGCGCGCGGCGGACGCCTACGCCGCGCTCCTCGCCGGCTGGCGCCCGGTCACCACCGGGATCATCGACCTCGTGCCCGGCCCGCTGGGCAAGGGCGGACTGGACGGCGCGCTGCGGCAGGCGATCCTCGACCGGCTGCCGCGCACCGCCTTCCTGCCGCCCGCCGTCGCACCGCGCGGCGCCGGCACCGGGTCCGACCGCTTCGAGGACGCCGCCGCGCTGCCCGTCGGCGGGGAGCACGGGGACGGGCTCGACGAGCTGCCCGAGACCCTGCGCCCCCGTGACGCCGAGGTGGTCGAGGGGGCGGGCGCGGAGACGGTGCGCGTGCTCGCCGAGGTGCTGCCCACCCTGCTGCCCGGCGGCCTGGAGCGCCGGCCGGAGCTGCGCACGCTGGGTGTGGCGCGGGTGTCGCTGCCCGACGCGATCGACCGGCTGGCCGGGCTGGAGAAGGACCCCGCGTGGTGGTGGCGGCTCTACGACAGCCTCGCCGGGGTCGACCCGGAGCGGCTGTCCGGGCTGCCGGTGCCCCTGGCCGGGGACACCTCCCGGGCTTTCGGCGCCGGGGGAGGGCGGACCACCATCGGCCCCCGGCAGGTGCTGCTGCCCTCCCCGGACGCCGTCTCCCTCGACCCCGAGGTCCTCACCCGCCTCGGTCTCAAGGTCGTTCACCCGGACGCCGCCCATCCGCTCCTGGAGAAGCTCGGTGCCCTCCCGGCCACCCCGCGCGCCGTGCTCACCACCCCGCAGGTGCGGGCCGCCGTCGCCGCCTCCCTGGACGACGAGGGCGGCATGAACTGGGAGGAGGACGCCCTCGACGCCGAGGAACTGGCCGACACGGTCCTCGGCCTCGTCCGCGACGCCGGGCTCGAACCGGGCGACGAGCCGTGGCTCGGCGCGCTCGCCCTGCCCGACGAGGAGGGCGAACTCTCCCCGGCCGGTGAACTCGTCTTCCCCGGCGGCCCCTTCGCCCAGGTCATGCGCGAGGGCGAACTCGCCGCCGTGGACGCGGAGCTGGCCGGCAAGTGGGGTCCGGAACCGCTCGCCGCCTGCGGCGTCCTCGTCACCTTCGCCCTCGTCCGTGCCACCGACGTCGTCCTGGACCCGGACGAACTGGAGCCCCGCGAGGGCGACTTCGCCGAACCCGACGACGCGGGCCTGCTGGACGCCGTGGACGTGTGGAGCGAGGACGTCCTCGACCGCTTCCCGGACAGTCCCGTCCCCCCGGTCGCCACCGAGATCGTCGCCGTGCGCGACCTGGACCTGGTGGACGACGACCGGTGGCCGCGCGCCCTCGCCCTGCTGTCGCGGCCGCCGCTGCGGGACGCCCTGGTCGAGCCGGTGCGCGTCCTGCTGCCCGACGGCACCCACGAGGTCGTGCGGTCGTACACCGCGTGGTGGCTGCGCGGGCACCCGGTGCTCGGCGGACGGCGCCCGGCCGGACTGCGCGCGGCCGGGAGCGACCCGCTGCTGCGGGGCCTGTACGACGAGGCGGACGCGACCGGCTTCGAGGACGAGCAGGTGCTGCGGGCGCTCGGCGTGCGCACGTCCGTCGCCGCGCTCCTCGCCGAGCCCGGCGGCGCCGCCGAGCTGCTGGACCGCCTCGCCGACCCCGACCGCCCGGTCACGGCCGCCCAGCTGCACGCCCTGTACGGGGCGCTGGCCGAGCTGGACCCGGACCAGGTCACCCTGCCGGACGACGTGCGTGCCGTGCGCGACGGCCGCGTCGAGGTGGTGGACGCCTCCGAGGCCGTCGTGGTCGACTCGCCCGACCTGCTGCCCTTCACGTCGGGCGTCCCGCTGCTGCCGGTACGGCCGGCGCTGGCCGCCGAGCTGGCCGAGCTGTTCCAGGTGCGGCGGCTGAGCGAGTCCGTCACCGGCGAGGTGCACTCCGAGGGCACCGAGCACGAGGTGCCGGAGCCGGTGCGGGTGCTGCTCGGGGCGGGGACCCCGGCGTCGTACGTGGAGCACGAGGAGCTGGTGGTCGACGGCGTGGAGATCGACTGGCGGCTCACGCCCGACGGCGTGCTGCACGCCGCGACCCTGGAGGGCGTCGCCGCCGGCCTCGCCTGGGCGGCCGGCCAGTGGCCCCGCCGCTTCGAGGTGGCGGCGTTGCTGGAGGACCCGTCCCGCACGGAGGAACTGGCCCGGGACCGCTGGTTCGACTAGGGGTGTCCCCGCTTTCGCGCGCACTTGGCGGGAGGCTGTCCTCGATGCGCTCCGATGAGCGCATCGAGGACGGTGCGGGCCGGATCGCTCACGATTTCCCGGACAGGTGTCCCTTCCCCGCCGCCGCGGGCCCGCCGATCAGGCCGGGAACCGCAGAATCAGGCCGGGAACCGCCGGGCGACCCACCGCCACGCCACCTCCAGCAGCACCGCACCGACGACCGCGACGCCGACGGCGGTCCACGGCATCGTCACGCCCACCAGCTTCAGCGCGAAGAAGTCCTGCAGCCACGGCACCGCCAGCACCACCACGAAGGCCAGGCCCATCGCCGCGACCAGCAGCACCCGCCACCAGGTGTAGGGCCGCGCGATGATCGCCAGCACCCACATCGAGATCAGGAACAGCGTCAGCGTCGCCGCGCTGGTCTCCGCGTCCAGCGCCCCCGGCCCGCTGTAGTGGTGCCGGGCCAGGAGGTACGTCACGAAGGTGGCCGCCCCGGCCACCACCCCGCCGGGGATCGCGTACCGCATCACCCGCCGTACGAAGTGCGGTCTGGCCCGCTCCTTGTTGGGGGCGAGGGCGAGGAAGAAGGCCGGGACGCCGATGGTGAGGGTGGACAGCAGGGTCAGATGGCGGGGCAGGAACGGGTACTCGACCCGCGAGCACACCACCAGCACCGCCAGCAGCACCGAGTACACCGTCTTCACCAGGAACAGGGTCGCGACCCGGGTGATGTTGCCGATGACCCGGCGGCCCTCGGCCACCACCGACGGCAGGGTGGCGAAGCTGTTGTTCAGCAGCACGATCTGCGCGACCGCCCGGGTGGCCTCCGAGCCGGAGCCCATCGCCACGCCGATGTCGGCGTCCTTGAGCGCCAGGACGTCGTTCACGCCGTCGCCGGTCATCGCGACCGTGTGCCCGCGCGACTGGAGGGCGCCGACCATCTCCCGTTTCTGCTGCGGGGTGACCCGCCCGAACACCGTGCCCGCGTCGAGGCGGTCGGCCATGCCCTCCTGCTCGGCGGGCAGCCGGCGCGCGTCGACGGTGGTGCCGGACAGTCCGAGCTTGGCGGCCACCGCGCCGACGGAGACCGCGTTGTCCCCGGAGATGACCTTGGCGCGCACGTCCTGGTCGGCGAAGTAGCGCAGGGTGTCGGCGGCGTCGGGTCGCAGCCGCTGTTCCAGCACGACCAGCGCGGTCGGCACGGCTCCCTCGGCCGGCTCGGCGTCGTCGAGGTCCCGGGTGGCGCGGGCGAGCAGCAGCACCCGCATGCCCTGCTCGTTGAGCCGCTCGGTCTCGGCGAGGGCCGGGTCGCCCTCGGACAGCAGCACGTCCGGAGCCCCGAGCAGCCAGGTGCTGGAGGTGCCGTCGCCCTCGCCGAAGGTGGCGCCGGCGTACTTGCGGGCGGAGGAGAAGGGCAGGGACTCGGTGCAGCGCCAGTCCTCGGCGACCTCGGCGACCGGGTAGGCGTCGATGATCGCCTGGAGGGAGGCGTTCGGGCGCGGGTCGGACTCGCCGAGGGCGCCGAGCACCGCGCGGACGTACTCCTCGTCGGCGCCGCCGAGCGGGCGCAGTTCGGTGACGTCCATGCCGCCCTCGGTGAGGGTGCCGGTCTTGTCCAGACAGACGGTGTCGACGCGGGCCAGACCCTCGATGGCGGGCAGCTCCTGGACGAGGCACTGCTTGCGGCCGAGCCGGACGACGCCGATCGCGAAGGCGACGGAGGTGAGCAGGACCAGCCCCTCCGGGACCATGGGCACGATGCCGCCGACCGTCCGCGCGACGGACTCCTTGAAGGCGTCGTCCTTGGTGAGCAGCTGGCTGATGATCAGGCCGATCGCGGTCGGCACCATCATCCACGTGATGTATTTCAGGATCGTGGAGATGCCGGAGCGCAGCTCGGACTGGACGAGGGTGAAGCGGGACGCCTCCTCGGCGAGCTGCGCGGCGTAGGCCTCGCGCCCCACCTTGGTCGCCCGGAACGCGCCGCCGCCCGCGACCACGAAGCTGCCGGACAGGACCTGGTCCCCGGGCCGTTTGACGACCGGGTCGGCCTCACCGGTCAGCAGCGACTCGTCGATCTCCAGTCCGTCGGCCTCGACGCACACCCCGTCGACCACGGCCTTGTCCCCGGGGCCGATCTCGATGACGTCGTCCAGCACGATCCGCGAGGTGCTGATCTCGACGGTCCTCCCGTCCCGGCGCACGGCCGGTCTGGCCTCGCCGATCACGGCCAGGGAGTCGAGGGTCCGCTTGGCCCGCCACTCCTGGAGGATGCCGATGCCGGTGTTGGCGAGGATGACGAAGCCGAACAGGCTGTCCTGGATCGGCGCCACGATCAGCATGATCACCCACAGCACGCCGATGATCGCGTTGAAGCGGGTGAAGACGTTGGCGCGGACGATCTCGCCGAGTGAGCGGCTGCTGCGCACCGGCACGTCGTTGACCTGTCCGCGCGCGACCCGTTCGGAGACCTCCGCGGCGGTCAGCCCCGTCTCCGGCGGGGACAGGGGAGCTGGATGCGCGGGATCGAGTGCGGCGCCCGGGTCGATGTGCGTCATGCATTCGACGGTACGTGCGGTTTTGCGGCTTCACCCGCTGGACGGGCGGAAGATCCGACCGGGGGACGAGGAGGTCCGGCGCCGTGTGCTGCCGTGGTACTACGCGGTGGGGCGGGCCTCCCGGTCCACCGCTTCCTGCCGGGCCGCGGCGTCCCGCTTGATCGCGGCGTCGCGCCTGCGGACGTACCAGATGCCGATCAGGCCGAGCCCGCCGCCGGCCAGGCAGGTCCACACCCACCAGGTGTGCCCGTGGTCGTCGAACCAGCCGTAGAAGGGCAGCTGGACGAGGAAGAGGACGAACCAGAGGATGGTGCCGCCGGTGATGGTCGCGACCACAGGGCCCTCCAGGGGCTCCGGCGCCTCATGCGTAGGTGTCCACTTCGCCATGCGTACAGCTTACGAGGACAACACGAACGCCCTCCCGCCCAGCCGCCCGCCCTTCCCCGGCCACTCCCGCCCCGCCGCCGGGCTTCCCCGGCTTCTCCCGGCACGCCACACGGGTCTACGCGCGGAGATAGCGATCTGTCGCTCATACGTTCATACTGAAACCGTTTGTCTCTGACCGCTTTCATTCGTAGAAAACACCAACAAGGCCGTGGGGGAACCTGTTGGTGATGAGGTCTCGCATGTCTGCCTCGGCCATTGCCAAGGTCCCCCCGTCCCCCGAGTCGCCCGAAGACCGGCGGCCCCCGCAGAACGCCCTCGACCGTTACTTCAGGATCTCCGAGCGCGGCAGCACGCTGCCCCGCGAGATCCGGGGCGGTTTCGCCACCTTCTTCGCGATGGCCTACATCATCGTGCTGAACCCGATCATCCTGGGCAGCGCGAAGGACATGTACGGCCACCAGCTCGACAACGGCCAGCTGGTCACCGCGACGGCGCTGACGGCGGCGTTCACCACGCTGCTGATGGGCGTCATCGGCAACGTCCCGATCGCGCTCGCGGCCGGTCTCGGCGTGAACTCCGTCGTCGCCCTCCAGCTCGCCCCGCGGATGTCCTGGCCGGACGCCATGGGCATGGTGGTGCTGGCCGGTTTCGTCGTCATGCTGCTGGTCGCCACGGGGCTGCGCGAGCGCGTGATGAACGCCGTCCCGTTCGGGCTGCGCAAGGCCATCGCCATCGGCATCGGTCTGTTCATCATGCTGATCGGCCTCGTCGACTCCGGGTTCGTCACCCGGATGCCGGACGCCGCCCACACGACCGTCCCGCTCCAGCTGGGCACGGGCGGTCACCTGCTCGGCTGGCCCGTCCTGGTCTTCGTCCTCGGCGTGCTGCTCACGCTGTCGCTGATCGTCCGCAAGACCCCCGGCGCCATCCTGATCTCCATCGTCGTGATGACGGTCATCGCGATGATCATCAACGCCGTCGCCGACGTTCCGTCCTGGGGCCTGACCACCCCCAAGTGGCCCGGCAACCCGCTCGCCACGCCCGACTTCGGGCTGGTCGGCCAGGTCAGCCTGTTCGGCGGGTTCGAGAAGGTCGGCGTCCTGACCGGCGTCCTCTTCGTCTTCACCGTCCTGCTGTCCTGCTTCTTCGACGCCATGGGCACGATCATGGCCGTCAGCGACGAGACCAAGCTGACCGACGCGAAGGGGCAGATGCCGGGCATCAATAAGGTCCTGTTCGTGGACGGCATCGCGGTCGCCACGGGCGGTGCCAGCTCCGCCTCGGCCACGACCTGCTTCGTGGAGTCCACGGCCGGCGTCGGCGAGGGCGCGCGCACCGGCTTCGCCAACATCGTCAGCGGCGGGTTGTTCGCCCTGGCCCTCTTCCTCACGCCGGTCGCCACGATGGTCCCGTCGCAGGCGGCCACCCCGGCACTGGTCGCGGTCGGCTTCCTGATCCTGGCCGGGTCGATCAAGGAGATCGACTGGGCCGACTTCACGATCGCCGTCCCGGCCTTCGTGACGATGCTGATGATGCCGTTCACGTACTCGATCACCAACGGCATCGGCATGGGCTTCGTCACCTTCACGGTGCTGCGCCTGGCGGTCGGCCGGGGCCGGGAGGTGCCGGTGGCGATGTACGCGGTCTCGGCGGTGTTCGCCTTCTACTACCTGATGCCGGCCCTGGGCCTGACCTGATCCCGCGGCGGACGGTTCCGGGGGGTCAGGGCACCCCGTAGAACCGTTCCGTCTCCTCGACGGCGGACTGGAACCGCTCGTCGAAGTCATTGCGAATGAGCGTCCGGACGACATAGTCCTGGACGCTCATTCCTCTTTTCGCCGCATGGTCCCGGAGCCGTTCGAGCAGCTCCCCGTCCATCCGCAGGCTGAGCACGCTGGTCCCCATGCGCACGAGGGTCGCCCCCGTGGGCCGGGTGCCGCTCCGGTTTCCGGAAATAGCTCACTCGTACGGGTGAAGATCGTGTTTCAGTGGCGCGCGTCACGGGCAGGCGGCGGGGTGAGCGTTGGTATTTCGCGAGACTAATGAGTTACGCTAAGGACATGCCGGACCTCAAGCATGGCGACGACGCTGCCGCCGTGAACTCCCTGCGCTCCGCCGTGATGCGCCTGTCCCGTCGACTCAAGCACCAGCGGGTCGACGAGTCGCTCAGCCCCACCGAGATGTCGGTGCTCGGCACCCTGTCCAACTGCGGCAGCGCGACCCCGGGCGAGCTCGCCCGCAAGGAACACGTCCAGCCGCCCTCGATGACCCGCATCGTGGCGCTGCTGGAGGCCAAGGGACTGGTCCGGCTGGAGCCGCACCCCGAGGACCGGCGCCAGAAGGTCGTGACGCAGACCGAGCAGGCCGTGGTGATGCTCGAGGAGAGCCGCCGCAAGCGGAACGCGTTCCTGGCCGCGCTGGTCGAGGGCCTCGACGAGGACGAGTGGGCGAAGCTGCGCGCGGCGGCCCCCGTGCTGGAGAAGCTCGCACACCTGTAGGCAGCATTCGCGAGGAGGCGAACCCTTTTGAGTACGGGATCCGGAGCAGCTTCCGCCCCCGCACCTGACCACGACGACTCCCTGCCCGAAGCCCCCGAGGCCCCCCGCAAGACGTCCATGTTCGCCTCCCTGAGGGTCAGGAACTACCGCCTGTTCTTCCTGGGGCAGGTCGTCTCCAACATCGGCACCTGGATGCAGCGCATCGCCCAGGACTGGCTGGTGCTCAGCCTCACCGGGTCCTCCGCGGCCGTCGGCATCACGACGGCCCTGCAGTTCCTGCCGATGCTGCTCTTCGGTCTCTACGGCGGCGTCCTCGTCGACCGGCTGCGCAAGCGGCCCACGCTGCTGGTCACCCAGTCCGCGATGGCGCTGACCGCGCTCGCCCTGGCCGCCCTCACCCTGACCGGGCACGTCCAGGTCTGGCACGTCTACGTCGCCGCCTTCGCGATGGGCCTGGCCACCGTCGTCGACAACCCGGCCCGGCAGTCCTTCGTCTCCGAGCTGGTCGGCCGCGACCAGCTGCAGAACGCGGTCAGCCTGAACTCGGCCAACTTCCAGTCCGCCCGCCTGGTCGGCCCCGCCGTCGCCGGCCTCATGATCACCGGCGTGGGCACCGGCTGGGCGTTCCTCGCCAACGGCCTGTCCTTCGTCGCGCCGCTGAGCTGCCTGCTGCTGATGCGCGCCCGCGAGCTGCACGCCGTCCGGCGCGCCCCGCGCGGCAAGGGGCAGCTGCGGGAGGGCCTGCACTACGTCGCCGGGCGTCCCGAGCTGGTCTGGACCATTGTCCTGGTCGGCTTCGTCGGCACCTTCGGCTTCAACTTCCCGGTGTTCCTGTCCGCCTTCGCCGACGACGTCTTCGACGCGGGCGCCGGCGAGTACAGCCTCTTCAACACCCTGATGGCCGTCGGCTCCCTGACCGGCGCCCTGCTCGCCGCCCGGCGCGGCACGGCCCGGCTGCGCGTCCTGATCGCGGCGGCCCTCGCCTTCGGCGCCCTGGAGATCGTCGCGGCGACGGCCCCGGAGCTGTGGCTGTTCGCCCTGCTGATGATCCCGATCGGCGTCTTCGGCATGACGGTCAACGTCACCGCCAACACCAGCATCCAGATGTCCACCGACCCGGCCATGCGGGGCCGCGTCATGGCCCTGTACATGATGGTCTTCCTCGGCGGCTCCCCGGTCGGCGCCCCGATCGTCGGCTGGGTCACCGACACCTACGGCGCCCGGGTCGGCTTCGCCGCGGGCGGCGCCGTCGCGGCCACCGCGGCGGCCGTGATCGGCCTGGTCCTGGCCCGCGTCGGCAACCTGCGCCTGTCGGTCGGCTGGCACCGAGGGCACCCCCAGGTGCGGTTCGTGCCGCGGGAGCGGCGGGAGGAGCTGGCGCCGGCGGCGTAGCCGGTGCCCCGGTCAGTCGCGGGGGAAGTCGCCGGTCGTGAGGGTGAGGCCGACGACGGTCCCGGTCAGGTCGACGTCCTCGCCGAAGCCGAAGGTGACGGTGCTGTGGTAGGTGCCGTCCTTGGGGAGGGTGTGCAGGTGCCACTCGCCGGTGTACGGGTCGACGATCAGGTACACCGGGACGCCGGCGGCTGCGTAGGTGTCCTTCTTCGGACCGTAGTCGTTGCCGGCGGTGCTCCGGGAGACGACCTCGGCGACGAACTCCACGTCCGCGGGGCGCCAGTGCCCCTTGTCGTCCCGCTCGGCGCCCTCGGTCAGGGCGACGACGTCGGAGGTGAAGCCGTTGAGGTGCCCCGGGTAGTCCATGCGGACGTCGGACTTGACGCGTTTGCGCGGGTACTTGGTACGAAGCTGGTCGTAGATGTCCGCGATGATGTCCCAGTGGGTGTCCCGCTGCGGCGTCATGAAGATGTGACCCCCGACGATCTCGGTCTTGTATCCCTCGGGGACGGGCATCTTCTCGAGCCACTCGAACATGACGTCCAGAGTCAGCTCGGTGCTCTCCTCGGCCATCTCGATCCTGTCGTCAAGGACGGTCATCGTGGCGCTCCTCCCCGGCTGCCCCCGACACGAGCACAGCCGCGCGGTACAACGATACGCACGGTGACCAGGACACGCGCGGACGCACATGCGTTCTCCGGGGGAGACTGACCGCATGAGACTCTTCGCCGCCGTCCTGCCCCCGGAGGACGTCGTCGCCGCCCTCGCCGCCGAGGTGGCCGCGTTGCGGCGGCTGCCCGGCGCGGACCGGCTGCGCTGGACCGGCCGCCCCGGCTGGCACCTCACCCTCGCCTTCTACGGCGAGGTCGACGACGACGTCGTCCCGGACCTGTCGGCCCGCCTGGAGCGGGCCGCGCACCGCACCGCGCCCTTCGAGCTGGCGCTGCGCGGCGGCGGCCACTTCGGGCACGGCCGGGCGCTGTGGGCGGGGGCGGACGGTGACCTGGCGACGCTGCGGCTGCTCGCGGACCGCGCGGAGTCGGCGGCGCGCAAGGCGGGCGTCCCGATGGGACAGCACCGGCGCTACCACCCTCACCTGACGCTGGCCCGCGGCCGGGAGGCGTACGACGTGGGGCCGTACGTCGACGCGCTGGCCGGCTTCACCGGCCGCGCCTGGACCGTGACGGACCTGGCGCTGGTGCGCAGCAACCTGCCGCGGTCCGGCGTGCCGGGTGAGCAGCCCCGCTACGAGACGGTCGCCCGCGGCACGCTCGGCGCGGCCGGTTAGGCTCATGGGCGTGGACCCGAAGACCCGTAACCGGATCATGGCCGGTGTGCTCGTGCTGATGCTCGTCGTGGTGGCGGTGGCGGCGGCCGTCGGATAACCCCCGGTGGGGTGGCCGCCGCCCCGCTCACCCCGCTACCAGGCGAACGCCTCCGGCGACGGCCCCGGCCCCGGGAAGATCTCGTCCAGCCCGGCCAGCAGCTCGTCGGACAGCTCCAGCTCCACGGCCCGCAGCGCCGACGCCAGCTGCTCGGCGGTGCGCGGTCCCACGATGGGGCCGGTCACGCCGGGCCGGGTCAGCAGCCAGGCCAGCGCGGCCTCGCCGGGCTCGATCCCGTGCTTGTCGAGCAGGTCCTCGTAGGCCTGGATCTGCGCGCGCTTCGCGGGGTCGGCGAGGGTGTCGGCCGCCCGCCCGGAGGCGCGGCGCCCGCCCTGGACCTCCTTCTTGATGACGCCGCCCAGCAGCCCGCCGTGCAGCGGCGACCACGGGATGACGCCGAGGCCGTAGTCCTGCGCGGCCGGGATGACCTCCATCTCGGCGCGCCGCTCGGCCAGGTTGTAGAGGCACTGCTCGCTGACGAGGCCGATGGTGCCGCCGCGGCGGGCGGCGGTCTCGTTGGCCTGGGCGATCTTGTAGCCGGGGAAGTTCGAGGACCCGGCGTAGAGGATCTTGCCCTGCTGGACGAGGACGTCGATCGCCTGCCAGATCTCGTCGAAGCCGGTGGCGCGGTCGATGTGGTGGAACTGGTACAGGTCGATGCGGTCCGTCCGCAGCCGCTTCAGGCTGGCGTCGACGGCCCGGCGGATGTTCACGGCGGACAGCTTGTCGTGGTTGGGCCACGCCTCGCCGTCGGCGCCCATGTTGCCGTACACCTTGGTGGCGATGACGGTCCTGTCGCGCCGGTCGCCGCCCTTGGCGAACCAGTTGCCGATGATCTCCTCGGTACGGCCCTTGTTCTCGCCCCAGCCGTACACGTTGGCGGTGTCGAAGAGGTTGATGCCCGCGTCCAGCGCCGCGTCCATGATCGCGTGGCTGTCGGCCTCGTCGGTCTGCGGACCGAAGTTCATGGTGCCGAGGACGAGACGGCTGACCTTGAGTCCTGTGCGTCCGAGCTGCGTGTACTTCATGGTCCCCAAGCCAACGGCCTGGAGTGCGCTCCAGGCAAGCGGTCCGCCGTGCCGGCCGGCTCAGTCGCGGGGGAAGGCGTCGGTCCTGAGGGTGAGACCGAGGACGGTGTCGGTGAGATCCAGTTCCTGCCCGAAGGCAACCCGGGTTTCGGTCGTGTAGTCGCCGTCCTTGGGCCGCGTGAAGATGTGACACCTGCCCTGGTACGGATCGGCGATCAGGTAGAGGGGGACCTCGGCGGCGGCGTACGCGAGCTTCTTGGGACCGTAGTCGTTGGCGGCGGTGCCCTGGGAGATGACCTCGGCGACGAACTCGACGTCCTCGTGGCGCCAGTGGCCCGTGGCGTCCTCCTTCGCGCCATCGCGCATCTTGACCACGTCCGGGCAGAAACCGTTCTCGTGGCCTGGGAAGTCGATGCGGACGTCCGAAAGGAGTTCGACGTCCATGCCGAAGCGGTCTTCGATGGTCCGTTCGATACGGCGGATGATTTTGTGGTGGGTGCTGCGCTGCGGTGTCATGTAGACGGTGCCCCCGACGATCTCAGCCCTGATTCCTTCGGGGACAGGCATCCGTTCAAGCCGCTCGAACCACTCGTCCAAGCGCTCCGTACTGATGTTGACCATGGCGATCCTGTCGTCTACGACGGTCATCGTGGCGCTCCTCCCCGGCTGACCCAACGACGAGTGCAGCCACGCGGTACAACGATACGCACGGCGGCCAGGTCACGGCAGGGCGCGAATATGCCAGGGAGCTAGGACTCGCCCGCGTACGGCTCACCCAGCCCCCACTCCTCGGCCAGCGCCTGGGCGAACGCGCCCGCGATCTTGTGCTCGCCGTCGGCGTTGGGGTGCGTGCCGTCGTAGGTGTCGACGTGGAAGTCGTACGACGCCGGCGGCGGGACGAGGAGGAGGGCGGAGCCCCGGTCGTCGAGGTCGGCGATCGTCTTCGCCAGGAGGTCGTTGAAGTGGGCGACCTGCCCGGCGAACGCCGGGTCCGCCTCCACCCGGATGTTCGTGATCACCGGCATGACGGCCATGCGGATGCGCGGGTTCGCGGAGCGGGCCTCGGCGACGAAGGAGCGGACGTTGTCCGCGGTCTGCTCCGGGTTGGTGTAGAAGCCGAGGTCGATCAGGCCGAGGGAGACCAGGAGCACGTCCGCGCGGTGGGCGCGGACCGCCTCGCCGATCAGCGGCGTCATGTGGTGCCAGCCCTCGCCCCAGCCGGCCAGGTGGGCGCGGGGGAAGGCGGGGTCGGCGTAGGCGTACGAGGTGGGGGCGTCCGCCGACGGGTCGTGCAGCGTCTCGCGGGGGCCGACGAACGCGAAGGGGCGGCCGTACGCGTCGCGCAGGTGCTGCCACATGCGGTAGCGCCATGTGTGTTCGCCGGCGCTCCCGATCGTCATGGAGTCACCGACGAACATGAACCTGAGCATCCGCTCATCATGGATGATTCGCCTGGTCGGCGCGATGTGAGACCGACCACCCGCCGTGAACGCCCGCGCGGGATGGCAGGCTTGGCGCATGCGCCGATCTTTCGCCCTTCTCGCCTCGGCCCTTCTCGTGGGCGCCTTCGCCGTGCCCGCCTCCGCCGCCGACGGGGACGGCGAGGTGGCCGGGTCCGGCGGGTTCACGATCAAGGACCCGCGCATCACCGAGTCCAGCGGCCTCGCCGCCTCCCGCCTCCACCCCGGCGTCTACTGGACGCACAACGACCAGGACACCGGGCCCTACCTCTACGCCGTGGACGGCGCCACCGGCGAGACCGTCGCCCGGATCACGCTGTCCGGCGTCGGCACGCCCCGGGACGTCGAGGCGATCTCCATCGGACCGGGGAACAAGATCTTCGTCGGCGACATCGGGGACAACCTCGGCGGCACCTGGCCGCACGTGTGGATCTACGAGCTGCCCGAGCCGAAGGAACTGAAGGACCAGACGGTCAGGGCCACGCAGTACGTGGTGAAGTACGCGGACGGCGCCCGCGACGCCGAGTCGATGGCCGTCCACCCGAAGACCGGGCGCGTCTACATCATCGACAAGAACGAGGACGGCGGGCACCTGTACGAGGGCCCGGCGAAGCTGTCCCCCTCCGGCACCAACGTCTTCCGGCCCACCGTCCCCGTCGACCTCTGGGCCACCGACGCCGCGTTCTCCCCGGACGGCGAGCAGCTCGCCGTGCGCGGTTACCTGGGCGGCGTCTGGTACGCCTGGAACGGCGGGAAGATCCGGCGCGAGGGGCGGATCAGCGTGCCCCTGGGGCAGGGGGAGTCCGCCACCTACACCACCGACGGGAAGAAGCTGCTGCTCGGGATGGAGGGGCAGAACAGCCCGGTCAAGGCCGAGGACGTGCCCGGCGGTGACGAGGGCGGGGGAGGCACGGACGCCCCGGGAAGCGCGTCGTCCGCCTCCGGAGACGGCTCCGACTGGGGCACGCTCAAGGTCGGCGGGGGCGTCCTGGTGGCCGCCTGTGGTGCCCTGTTCGCGCTACGGCTGCGGCGGCGGGCCCGCGGTCGCTGAGCCGGCAGGAGCGGGAGAACGGCGAAGGGCGCCCGGCGGTGTGCCGGGCGCCCCTCGCCGTCGTACGGGAGTGGTGGTCAGAGCTTCTCGATGACGTGGTCGATGCACTTGGTCAGCGCCTCGACGTCGGCCGGGTCGATCGCCGGGAACATCGCGATCCGCAGCTGGTTGCGGCCCAGCTTGCGGTACGGCTCGGTGTCGACGATGCCGTTGGCGCGCAGCACCTTGGCGACGGCGGCGGCGTCGATGTCGTCCGAGAAGTCGATGGTGCCGATGACCTGCGACCGCTTGGCCGGGTCGGTGACGAACGGGGTGGCGTACTTGGCCTCCTCCGCCCAGGCGTACAGGCGGGACGAGGAGTCCTTGGTGCGGCCGGTGGTGAAGTCCAGGCCGCCCTGGCCGTTCATCCACTCCAGCTGCTCGTTCAGGAGGAAGAGGGTGGCCAGCGCCGGGGTGTTGTACGTCTGGTTCTTGCGGGAGTTGTCGATCGCCGTCGGCAGCGAGAAGAACTCCGGGACGTGCCGGCCGCTCGCGTGGATCCGCTCGGCGCGCTCGATCGCGGCCGGGGAGAAGACGCCGATCCACAGGCCGCCGTCGGAGGCGAAGGACTTCTGCGGGGCGAAGTAGTAGACGTCGGTCTCGGCGATGTCCACGGGCAGGCCGCCGGCGCCGGAGGTGGCGTCGACCAGCACGAGGGAGCCCTCGTCGGCACCGGCGACACGCTTGATCGGCATGGCGACGCCGGTCGAGGTCTCGTTGTGCGTGAACGCGTACACGTCCACGCCGGCCTCGGCGTGTGCCTCGGGGTGGGTGCCCGGGTCGGCGGAGACGACCGTCGGCTCGGCCAGCCAGGGGGCGAGCTTGGCCGCCTTGGCGAACTTGGAGGAGAACTCGCCGAAGGTCAGGTGCTGCGACTTGTTCTCGATCAGGCCGTGCGTCGCGACGTCCCAGAACGCGGTGGACCCGCCGTTGCCGAGGACCACCTCGTAACCGTCGGGGAGCCGGAACAGCTCGGAGATGCCCTCGCGCACCTTGCCGACCAGGTTCTTGACCGGAGCCTGGCGGTGGGAGGTGCCCATGAGGGACGTACCGGTGGCGGCCAGGGCGTCCAGCGCCTCCACCCGCACCTTGGAGGGACCCGCGCCGAATCGACCGTCCGCGGGCTTGATGTCAGCAGGAATCTGGATCTCAGCCACGAGCGGGAGCCTATCGGCTGAGGGAAAGCCGGGTGAAAAATCGTCCGTCCGCTGAGACGGACGGTGGACAGGCGGCGGGCGGCCGGCGGGCGGGCGGTGGAGGGCACGGGGCCCGTCCACCGCCCGGGGGATCAGCCGCCGAGCCTCACCGGGAGCTCGTACAGGTCGTTCTGGGTGACCACCGGCTTGTTGCGCAGTTCGCTCGCCGGGACCGCCAGGTCGAGCCCCGGGAAGCGGGCGTACAGGGCGGGGAGGGCCACGCCGGCCTCCAGGCGGGACAGGGCCGCGCCGGGGCAGACGTGCGGTCCGTGGCCGAAGGAGATGTGCCGGTTGGCGCTCTCGCGGGTGATGTCGAAGACGCCGGCCGTCGGTCCGTGCGCCTGCTCGTCCCGGCCGATCGCCGCGTACGACACGATCAGCGCGTCACCCGCCGGGAGGACCTTGTCACCGACCGGTACGTCCTCCGTCGCGAACCGGATCAGCACGTGCGAGGTGGGCGTGGCGTAGCGCAGGGTCTCCTCGATCACCGCCGACCACTCCGCCTTGCCGGTCAGCACCAGCTCGCGCTGCTCGGGGTGGAGGGAGAGGTTGACCACCGCGTTGACGATGAGGGAGATCGTCGTCTCGTGGCCGGCCGCCACCATCAGCTGGAGCGTGGAGACGATCTCCTCGTCGGTGAGGTGGTCGCCGTCCTCCGAGGCCTGGACGAGCGCGGAGGTCAGGTCGTCGCCCGGGTTCTCGCGCTTGTGCGCGACCGTCTCGGCCATGATCGCGGCCAGTTCGGTCAGCGTCGCGATGACCTCCTCGGGCGGGGTCTGCGTGGAGAAGAACTTCTCGAACAGCACCTTCAGGCGCGGCAGCCGTTCCTCCGGCAGCCCCATCAGGTCGGCGATGACGTACATCGGCAGCGGGTAGGCGAACGCCGCCTTCAGGTCGACGGTGTCACCGGGCAGGCCGGCCACCTGGTCCAGCAGGCCCTCGGTCAGCTCCGTGATGCGTTCCCGCATCCGCTCCACCCGGCGCGGGGTGAGGGCCTGCGCGACCAGGGTGCGCAGCCGGCGGTGGTCGGCGCCGTCCACGGTGAGCATGGAGCGGGGCGGGTTCGCCAGCCCGATCAGCGGCCAGTCGGGGGCGATCTCGCCGCGCTGCCAGGCACCCCAGACGTTGATGTCCTTCACCAGACGCGGGTCGGTGAGCAGCCTCTTCGCCTCGGCGTGGTGGGTGACCGCCCACACCGGCACGTCGCCCGGCAGCAGCACGGCGGCCAGCGGGCCGGCGGCCCGCAGCGCGGCACTCTCCCCGTCCAGGTCGGAGACGAAGGGGTCGAGGACGATACGGGCCTGTCCGGTGTCCGTCGTCGTGGTGTGCGTGCCAGTCGTCATATGAGGGAGCCTCCAAGGGCGGGGGTGGGCGTGAAGGTGACCGGGAGTTCGGACAGTCCGCGCAGCCACGGCGAGGGACGGCGGGTCAGGTCGGTGCCGGGCACGGCGAGGTCGATGTCCGGCAGCCGGTCCAGGACGACCTCGATGCCGGTCCGGGCGATGACCTCGGCGATCTCCTGCGCCGGGAACGGGCAGCGGTGCTCCCCGTGGCCGAAGGAGAAGTGGGCGCTGTTGCCGCCGGTCAGCGCCGAGCCGTCGGTCCGTACCTGGGGATCGGAGTTGGCGCCCTGCAGGCCGAGCAGCAGCATGTCGCCGGCGCGGATGCGGCGGCCGCCGAGCTGGGTGTCGCGGGAGGCCCAGCGGGCGGCCACGTTCTGCGTCGGGGTGTCCTCCCACAGCACCTCGTTCATCGCCTCGGCGATGCTGTTGCGGCCGCCGAAGAGGGAGGCGGCGAACCGGGTGTCGGTGAGCATCAGACGCAGGGAGTTGCCGATCCAGTCGGCGGTCGGCTGGTGTCCGGCCGCCATCATCACCATCAGGTCCTGGCCGATCTCCTCCTCGGTGAAGCCGGAGGGGTCGGCGAGCATCCGGGACACGACGTCCTCGGCGGGCCGCTCCCTGCGGTCGGCCACGAGCCGGGTCATCGACGTGAACAGGTGGGTCTGGCCCGCCAGCGCCCGCTCCCGCCCGTCGATCATGTCGTTGAGGGCGGTGACCAGGCCCGGCCCCTCCTCGTCCGAGAAGCCGTAGAGCCGCGCCAGCACCCGCACCGGCAGCAGCATCGCGAACTCGCCGATCAGGTCGGCCGAGCCCTTCGCGCAGATGCCGTCGATCAGCTCGTCCGCGAACTTCTCCGCGTAACCGCGCAGTTCGGACGCGTCGACCGCCTCCAACGCGTTCACCAGCATCGCGGCCCGCTGCCGGTGCCGTTCGCCGACGGTGTAGAGGATCGACGGCTGCTTCCGGCCGATCATCGGCAGCAGCGGCCAGTCGTCGGGGATGTTCTCCCACTGGTTCCACAGGTCGGAGTCGCGGCTGAACAGCACCGGGTCGCCGGTGATCTGGTGCAGTTCGCGGTAGCCGAGCACCAGCCACGCCGGCGCGTCGCCGTCCAGCAGCAGCGGGACGACGTTGCCGTGCTCGCGCCGCAGCTCCCGGTACACGCGGGCGGGGTCGTCCTGGAGCAGGGGGCCGCTGAACCGGACGGCGCCGGGGATGGGGGCGGGGGCGGAGGTCACACCAGCTCCTGACGGGGGGCTCGGGCCGGGTCGGCGTACAGGGCCTGGAGGTGCTCGACCAGGGTGATCAGCACGATCTTGCTGGACTCCCGGGACCGCGCGTCGCAGTTGACCAGCGGCACGTGCGGATCGAGGTCGAGGGCCTCGCGGATCTGGGCCGGGGTGAAGGTGGGGCCGCCGAAGTCGTTGCAGGCCACGATGAAGGGCGTGCCGTGCTTCTCCAGCCGGTCGATGGCGTACCAGGAGTCGTCGATGCGCCGGGTGTCGACCAGCACGACCGCGCCGAGCGTGCCGGAGAACAGCCGGTCCCACAGGAACCAGAAGCGTTCCTGGCCGGGGGCGCCGAACAAATACAGCACGTTGCGGGTGTCGAGGGTGATGCGGCCGAAGTCGAAGGCGACGGTGGTCGCGGTCTTGCCGCGCACCTCGCTGATGTCGTCGACGGCCTCGCCCGCCTGCGTCATCGTCTCCTCGGTGTTGAGGGGGCGGATCTCGCTGACCGAGCGGACCATGGTCGTCTTGCCGGCGCCGAAGCCGCCCACGACCACGATCTTGAGGCCGTTGTCGGCCGACGCGCCCAGCGGCGTGCGCGTCTCAGAGATTGCGGAGTCCAACGAGCACCTGCTCCAGGATGTCGGGGTCGGGTACGGCGGCCGTGCGGGGGTGGCGGGCGCTGACCCGGCCCGCCGCCTGGAGGTCACGGAGCAGGATCCGGGTGATGCTCACGGGCAGTCTCAGCTCCGCCGCGATCTCCACGACCGCCGTGGGGCGTTCGGTCAGCCGCAGGATCGCGGCGTGCTCGGACTGCATGCCGGGCACCGGATCGCATTCGGCGACGACGAGGGTGACCAGGTCGAAGGGGTTGTCGGGGCCGGACCGGCTGCGCCCTCCGGTGAGGGTGTAGAGCCGGTCGGGGGCGTCGTCCCTGCCGGGCCTGCTCATGAGGTGCGCGGCCGTGCGGTCAGGTGCTCGCCGAGCTGCTCCACGAGCTCGCTCATGTTGTGCCCGACGAGTCCGGCGTCCGCGTCCTCGGTGGTGACGACGGCCAGGTGCGCGCCCTCGCCGGCCTCCACGATGAACAGCACGCCGCCGTAGAACTCGGTCATCGCCGAGCGCACGCCGCCGCTGCCGTCGCCGAACTCGACGGAGGCACCGTGCGACAGCGACTGGATGCCGGCGGCGATCGCGGCGAGCTGGTCGGCCTGGTCGGTGGACAGCTCCGGGGTACGGCACAGCCTCAGGCCGTCACGGGACAGCACGAGCGCGTGCCGCGCGCCCGGCGTGCGCTTCAGCAGCCCCTCTAGCAGCCAGGTGAGCTTCTCGTCGGCGGTCGTCGTGCCGGTCATGAGGTGGTGTCGCCTTCCGGGGTCGGGGGGGTGGGTCGTGCTTCGGGGGTCGGGTCGGGGGCGGTGCCGGTGTCCGGGCCGGGGGCGGTGCCGGTGTCCGGGCCGGCCGAGTCGTCCGGGGCGGGAGGGCGGACGGCCTGACGGAAGCTGCTGAAGCGGGCGGTGCGCGCCCTGGTCTCCTCGGCCGTCGGCGCGGGCCGGGGAGCGGTGACCCGGTCGCCGGAACGGGCGCGTTCCGCGTCGGCGAGGGTCCGGCCCCGGCGGCGTCGGGGCAGGACGAGCGGCGGCGCGTCGGTGCCCCGGTCCGGGGAGCCGTGGGCCGGCACCGGGTCGGGGTCGAGGTCGGTCCCGGCGCGGGCGGCGGCGTAGGAGGGGGCGGGGCGGGCGCCGTCGCGGGGCTGTTCCCGCCCGGCCGTGACGCCGGTGCCGTCGCCGTCGTCGCGGGCGGTGACGTGGCTCGTCTCCGGTTCCGGCAGGCCGGGGGCGGGCTCGGGGGCCGGGCGGTCGGGGACGGACGGCGGGCCGGCCGGAGCGGCGGTGCGGGCGGCCGTCGGCGCCGTGGGCGCGTTCGGCGGTACGAGGATGTCCTGCGGTACGAGCATCAGGACGCCCGTGCCGCCGCGGGCCGAGGGGCGGTACGAGACCCGGAGCCCGTACCGCCGGGACAGCCGGCCGACGACGGCGAGGCCGAGCCGGGTTCCGGTGAGGCCGCCGAGCCCGGCGGTCTCACCGGCGACCGCGCGCTCGGCGCGGCGCAGTTGCGCCTCGCCCATGACGAGTCCGCTGTCCTCCACGGACACGATGACCCCGGCCGGGACCTCCTCGACGTAGACGTGGACCTCGGCGGTCGGCGGCGAGAAGTTCGCAGCGTTGTCAAGGAGTTCGGCGAGCGCGTGCATCACGCCCTCGGCGGCGTGTCCGGCGACCGCGGTGTCGCTGGCGGAGTGGACGCGGACCCGCCGGTAGCCGCTGATCCGGCCCATGGCGCCGCGCAGGATCGACTCCATGGAGATGGGCCGGGCCCAGCGGCGGCCGGAGCGGGCGCCGGTGAGGACGGCGACGGAGTCGGCGAGCCGGCCGGCCTGCGCGGTGCGGTGGTCGAGGTGGAGCAGGTCGGCGAGGACCTCCTCGTCGTGGTGCTTCTCCTCCATCGCGCGCAGGTCCGCGAGCATGCCGGTGGCCAGGGCCTGCATCCGCCCGGCGGCGTTGGCGGTCGCGGACAGCGCGGCGGCCCGCGCGGCGTCGGCCTCGCGCAGCCGGGTGGTCAGCCGCGCGTTCTCCGCGGCGAGTTGGGCCTGTTCCCGCTCCAGCCGTGCGCGCTCGTCGCCCAGCCGGTCGCGCTCCTCGGCGTGTTCCTTCGCCAGCCGGGCCAGTTCGGCGGCGTGTTCACCGGCGATCCGGTCCCGCTCCTCGGCGTGCTCCCGGGCCGAACGGGCCGCTTCGGCGGCGTGCTGCTCGGTGAGGCGGTCGCGTTCCGCGGCCAGGGACTCGGTGAGCCGGCTGCGCTCCTGGTCCAGTTCGGCGGACAACCGCGCTCGTTCCCGGGCGAGTTCGCCGGTCAGCCGCTCGTGCTGGCGGCGGGACTCCTCGGTCAGCCGGGACCGGTCCTGGAGCAGTCGGCCGACGTCCTGGGTGACGGTGTCCAGCCGGGTCCGGGCGGCCCGCGCCGACAGGACGGCGTGGGCGGCGACCGCGGCGGCCGCGCACAGCAGTGCGGCGGCGACCGTGCCCGTCACCGCGACGGCGCCGGCCGCGGCGTCCGGTACGAGGAGGACGGCGGCGACGACGGCGAGCGCGGCGGGCACCGCGGTGAGCAGCGGGACGGGCAGCACGCTGCGGGGGGTGGGGCGGTCGCCGGGGAGCAGGGGGGTCATCAATCAGGGTCCTCGGTCGTCCTCGGTCGGTCCGCGGGCGTGCACCGTCGTGTCCGCGCGGCCCTCGGGCAGGTTCCACTGCGCTGCCGGACCGGATGCAGGGGGTCATTTTCGAACGTGGCCCGTCAACTGCGCGCAATTCGCGGTCACTATAGGGGAGTTCGTGATCGGGTTGGGGAGATTCCGCTTCGGTTCTCGGTATGCGAGGTGTCCGGTGCGTGCTTCGGGCCTTCCGCGGCGCGGCGCGACGCGCAGGCCGTCACCGTGTCCGGGTCCCGGCGGGGGCATCCTGACGGCATGACGGATCACCGGGACCTGGCGGCCGGACTGCGGTCGGCCGTGCGCGGCGAGGTCGACTTCGGCACGACCGCGCGGGCGTTGACCACCATGGACGCCTCCAACTACCGCCGGGTGCCGCTCGGCGTGGTGGCGCCACGGGACGCCGACGACGTGGCGGCCGCGCTGGAGGTGTGCCGGGAGCGGGGCGTGCCGGTCGTGGCGCGGGGCGGCGGGACGTCGATCGCGGGGCAGGCGACCGGCACGGGCGTCGTCCTGGACCTCACCCGGCACATGAACCGGCTGGTCTCGCTCGACCCCGAGGCGCGCACGGCCGTCGTCCAGCCCGGCCTGGTCCTCGACCGCCTCCAGGAGGCCGCCGCCCCGCACGGCCTGCGCTTCGGCCCCGACCCCTCCACCCACAGCCGGTGCACGCTCGGCGGGATGATCGGCAACAACTCGTGCGGCTCCCACTCGGTGGCCTGGGGCACGACGGCGGACAGCGTGCGCGAGCTGACGGTGCTCACCGCGCGCGGACGGCGCCTGCGCCTCGGGCGGGAGTGGGCCGGGGCGCCCGAGGGCCTGCGCGAGCTGGTGGACGGCGACCTGGCCCGCCTGCGCACCGGCTTCCCCGCCCTGCCCCGCCGTATCTCCGGCTACGCGCTGGACGCGCTGCTGCCGGAACGGGGCGCGGACGTGGCCCGCTCCTTCTGCGGCTCGGAGGGCACGCTGGGCGTGCTGACCGAGGCGGTGGTCCGCCTGGTCGAGGCACCGCGCGCACGGGCGCTGGCGGTCCTCGGGTACGCCGACGAGACCGGGGCGGCCGAGGCCGCGGCGGGGCTGCTGCCGCTCGGGCCGCTGACGGTGGAGGGCATGGCGGTGGACCTGGTGCCGTCCACGCGGGGGCTGCCCCGGGGCGGGGCGTGGCTGTTCGTGGAGACGGGCGGCGCGTCGCAGGCGCAGGCGCGCGCACGTGCCGAGGCGGTCGTGCGGGCGGCCGACGTCGTGGACGCGCTGGTGGTGACCGACCCGGCCGGGCAGCGGGCGCTGTGGCGGATCAGGGAGGACGCGAGCGGCACGGCGACGCGGCTGCCTGGGGGCACCTCCCGGACGGGGTCCGGGGGAGGTGCGGAGGCGTGGCCCGGCTGGGAGGACTGCGCGGTGCCGCCGGCGCGGCTGGGCGGTTACCTGCGGGACTTCCGGGGCCTGCTCGCCGCCCACGGCCTGCGCGGCACGCCGTACGGGCACTTCGGCGACGGCTGCATCCACGTACGCATCGACTTCGACCTGCTGACGGGCGCCGGGGTGGCCCGCTTCCGCCGTTTCTCCGAGGAGCTGGCCGACCTGGTCGTGGCGCACGGCGGCTCGCTGTCCGGGGAGCACGGGGACGGTCAGGCGCGGGCCGAGCTGCTGCCGCGGATGTACGGCGCGGAGACGGTCGCCCTCTTCGAACGGGCCAAGGGGATCTGGGACCCGGACGACCTGCTCAACCCGGGGATGCTGGTCCGTCCGGCACCGCTCGACACGAACCTGCGCTTCTCCGTGCTGCCGCGCGACCCGGTGGACGTGGAGTTCGGCTACCCGTCCGACGGCGGCGACTTCTCGGCGGCGGTGCGCCGCTGCGTGGGGGTCGCCAAGTGCCGTACGACGTCGGTGTCCGGCGCGGCGGTGATGTGCCCGTCGTTCCGGGCGACGGGGGAGGAGGAACACTCCACGCGGGGCAGGGCGCGGCTGCTGCACGAGATGCTCGCCGGTGAACTGGTGACCGACGGCTGGCGGTCGACGGAGGTACGGGACGCCCTGGACCTGTGCCTGTCCTGCAAGGGCTGCCGCTCCGACTGCCCGGTCGGGGTCGACATGGCCACGTACAAGGCGGAGTTCCTGCACCACCACTACGCGGGCCGGCTCCGCCCGGCCGCGCACTACGCGATGGGGTGGCTGCCGGTGTGGCTGCGCTGGGCGGCGCGGACCCGGGTGACTCCGGTCGTCAACGCCCTGGCCCCTGTCCGGCCGTTGGCCGCGGTGGCGAAACGGCTGGGCGGGATCGCGGCCGAGCGGGAGCTGCCGCGGCTGGCGGGGGAGACGTTCAGCCGGTGGTGGCGCGGGCGTGGGGGACCGTCCGGCGGGGGTGAGCTGGTGGTCCTGTGGCCCGACACCTTCACCGAGCACCTGTCCCCGTCCGTGGGCCGGGCGGCCGTACGGGTGCTGGAGGCGGCGGGCCTGCGGGTGGTGCTGCCGCCGACGCTGCGGACGCGGGGCCGGGCCGTCGGAGACGGTATGTCGAGGTCGGCCATGGGACTGCTGACCGCCCGCCGGGGCCGGGTCTGCTGCGGCCTGACGTACGTCTCCACCGGCCAGCTGGACCGCGCCCGCGCGGTGCTGCGCCGCACGCTGGACCTGATGGCACCGGTGTTGACGACGTCCGCACCGGTCGTCGTCCTGGAACCGAGCTGCGCCGCCGCCCTGCGCACGGACCTGCCCGAGCTGCTGCACGACGACCCGCGCGCGGCCCGGCTCGCGGCGCGGGTGCTGACCTTCGCGGAGACCCTGGAACGCCACACCCCCGACTGGACCCCGCCGGTCCTGGACCGCCCGGTCACCGGCCAGACCCACTGCCACCAGCACGCGGTCCTGGGCGACGCGGCCGACCGCCGCCTGCGCGCCGCCGCCGGCCTCACCGGCGAGCTGAGCGGCGGTTGCTGCGGTCTCGCGGGCGACTTCGGTTTCGAGGCCGGCCACTACGAGGTCTCGGCCGCCTGCGCCGAGGACCAGTTGCTGCCGGCGGTGCGCGAGGCGCCGGACGGGGCGGTGGTCCTGGCGGACGGCTTCTCGTGCCGGACCCAGCTGGAGCAGCTGGCGGGGGTGCGGGGGCGGCACCTGGCGGAGGTGCTGGCGGAGGGGCTGGGGAAGTGACGCGGGCAGGGGGGAGGGAGATCGGAGCGGAAGTCCCGCCGACGCGCCGCACGAACACTGTTCCGCCGGGACGTTCGCTCCGATCGCGTCCGTCCGTCCGCCCGTCCGCCCGTCCGCCCGTCCGCCCGTCCGTCCGCCCGTCGGCCCGCCCGCACCACGCCGCCGCGGTCCACCCCTCGCCCTTCACGATCTAGGACAGCATCTGACCTCGATGGTTCATAGCGTGGTCCCCGACCGACGGAAGAGCACCACCGGAAGGCGGAGACCATGACCTTCGACGAGACGACCACCCGCGACCGGGCCGGGGCCCCGGCCGTCACCGGCGAGCGCGCCGACCTGCTGGAGACGCTGGCCAAGCACCGGCACTTCCTGCGCTTCACCACCCGTGACCTCACCGACGAGCAGGCCGGACTCCGGACCACCGCCGGCGATCTGTGCCTGGGCGGCCTGATCAAGCACATGGCCGCGGGCGAGCGGAGCTGGGGGGACTTCATCCTGAACGGTCCGTCGGCGATGCGGGACTTCACGGCCATGACCGAGGCCGACTGGGCCCGGCGGGCCGACGAGTTCCGGATGCTGCCCGGCGAGACGCTGGCCGGTGTCCTGGCCGACTACGACGAGGCGGCCCGCCGGACCGACGACCTGGTCGCCACCCTGCCCGACCTGGGGGCCTCGTGGCCGTTGCCGAAGGCTCCCTGGTTCGAGGACACGCACTGGTCGGCCCGCCGGGTGCTGCTGCACCTCATCGCCGAGACCGCTCAGCACGCCGGCCACGCCGACATCATCCGCGAGTCCCTGGACGGTGCGAAGAGCATGGGCTGACCGGTGGTGTCCGGTCGGGCGGGCGGCCGGTGATCACCCGTAGAGCGAGCGGGCCCCCGGGCTGCCGCCCTCGAACCGCTGCCCCATGGCGATCTCCTCGCCGACCACCGACCAGACCGTCTCGTCGTCCCGGAAGGGGAGGGGGTCGAGCGCGTCCGTCTCCCGGCGGACGCGCTCGACCTCGCGTTCCAGGCGCTCGAAGCCGGCTTCCTCGTCGCCGTCGTCACCGAAGGAGAACTCGTCCAGCAGACGCTGGAACCGGACGGTGACCCGGACCAGGGAGGAGACGTCCGTGTGGAGTTCCCGCACGGTCTCCTCGTCGGGGTCGAAGGCGTACACCTTGCCGCTGCCGGGGTCCAGAGCGAGGTGGGCGCCGAGGAGCCAGCCGATGACGGGCCATCCGCCCGCGCCCCGTGAGGCGGCCTCGAAGTCCTCGGGGTCGACGACCTCCTGGACGAGGGGCAGCCGACCGGATTCCTCGTCGGGCTCACGCAGCGAGAGCGTCCCGGTGGGGACGCCGACGGTCCGCAGGAGGCGGGCGCCCCCGGTGTCCGCGGCGAGGGGCGGGAAGGCGGTGGCGGGCAGGGTCGCGAGCCGGTGCTCGCCGAAGGTGTCGGCGAGTTCGCCGCGGGTGACGTCGAAAAGCACTGCCGGGACTCCGAACACAGCTGTGACACGGGTGCCGCGGGGACGGCCGGGTCACTCTACGAAGCGGTGCCTCGGGTGCGTGGCCGGGGGCGTCCCGACGACCCTGGCCTGTCCGCGGCCGCGTCGGCCCGCCGGAGTGCGGATCCAGCCGGAGACCGGCTCGGCGCCGGCGCTTTCGACACCCAGGGGCCGCGGTTCAGGGAACCGTCTCGCCCCGCACCAGCGGACCGCACACCGGCTGGACGCCCTCGGGCAGGGCGTCCGGCTCGCACCAGCGGGCCTCCAGGATCTCGAGCGGGTCGAGGCGCAGCTCGCCGCCCAGCAGACGGGCCTCGTACGCCACCTCCAGACGGGTGCGCAGGCCGCTGTTCAGCATGACCAGCCGGCCCACCGCCACGTCCAGGCCGGTCTCCTCCCTGACCTCGCGCACCACGGTCGCCCGGAAGTCCTCGCCCTTGCGCGCGAAACCGCTCGGCAGGCCCCACTGGCGGCCCGGCGGCCACATCCGGTGCCTCAGCATCAGCACCCGCCCCTCGTCGTCCCGCACGACGCCGGTCACGCCGACCACGAACTTGGCGTTCAGGAGCCACATGACGCGGCTCTGCAGCGGGCGCAGGAGGCGCCAGAGGCGGGCAAGGAGTCGTCTCACCCCGCGGACGCTACCTCCTCGGCGGCCGGCCCCGGCGGGCGCGTCCCCGACCGCCGGGTGGACGTCCGTTGACAGCCGCACACCCCGCCGACGACAGTTGCATGACAGGGCCATGCGCCTGACCGGGTCCATTGCCCTGGACTGTGTCGTACATTTTGATGAACGACATCGACCCGTAGACCGTCATCGACCCGCAGACCGTTCCGGAGTCCTCGTGAGCACCTCCCGCGCCACCCCCGGCACCTCCTCCCCGGCCGCCCCCGCCACGGGCCCCGAGGCGGCGCAGGCCGTCGGCCACGCGCCCGCGCCAGGTGGTGCCCCGACCGGCCGGTGGGGTGCCCTCGGCCCGGTCGGACTGGTCCTCGCCGGCGGCGTCTCCGTGCAGTTCGGCGCCGCGCTGGCGGTGAGCCTCATGCCCCGGGTCGGTGCCCTCGGCGTGGTGACGCTGCGCCTGGTCGTGGCCGCCGTCGTCCTGCTCCTGGTCTGCCGGCCCCGGCTGCGCGGCCACTCCCGGACCGACTGGGGCACGGTCGTCGCCTTCGGCATCGCCATGGCCGGCATGAACGGCCTCTTCTACCAGGCCGTCGACCGCATCCCCCTCGGCCCCGCCGTCACCCTGGAGGTGCTCGGCCCGCTCGCCCTGTCCGTCTTCGCCTCCCGCCGTGCGATCAACCTGGTCTGGGCCGCGCTCGCCCTGGCCGGCGTCTTCCTGCTCGGCGGCGGCGGCTTCGACGGCCTCGACCCGGCCGGTACCGCCTTCGCGCTCGGGGCGGGGGCCATGTGGGCGGCGTACATCGTCTTCAGCGCGCGCACCGGCAGGCGCTTCCCGCAGGCCGACGGGCTGGCCCTCGCCATGGCGGTCGGCGCGGTGCTGTTCCTGCCGCTGGGCATCGCCGAGGCGGGGACCGGGCTGATCGACCCCGTGACGCTCGGACTGGGCGCCGGGGTGGCCCTGCTCTCCTCCGTCCTGCCGTACACCCTCGAACTGCTCGCCCTGCGGCGCCTGCCCGCGCCGACCTTCGCCATCCTCATGAGCCTGGAGCCCGCCATCGCCGCGGCGGCCGGCTTCCTCGTCCTCGACCAGGCCCTGACCGCCACCCAGTCCGCCGCCATCGCCCTGGTCATCGCGGCCAGCATGGGCGCGGTGCGGACCCAGGTGGGGCGCCGGAGGGCGAAGGCGCTCCCCGAGGTGTCCTAGGTCCTGTCGGCGAACTCCCGTCTGCCTGGCGCCGCCCTGCACGCTCCCCCCAGAGGGGGCCCACTCGCCGCACCGGCCCCTGACCCGAGTACATCCCGTACGAGGGTCAGGGGCCGGCACTCCCCCAGCCTCCGGCCGGGGGCCCGGAGCACGCACCTGACGCCGCCAGACCCGCCCTCCGGGCGGACGACGGGAGTTTGACGACAGGACCTAGGCACCCGGGGGCCGCCCGACGTCCCGGTCACCCCGCCCGAGCCGGGCGGCAGCCGCACCGCATAGGCTGCGTACCTGGTCAGCTCATCGGGATCATGGGGAGGGAACCGATGAATCACACGGCCGAGGTCTTCCAGCCCTTGCAGGGCGACGATCCGCGCACCGTGGCCGGTTACCGTCTCGCGGCCCGGCTCGGCTCGGGTGGCATGGGGCGGGTCTACCTGTCGCACACCCGGGGCGGCCGGCCCGTGGCCATCAAGGTCGTACGGTCGGAACTGGCCGACGACCAGACCTTCCGGCGGCGCTTCGGCCGGGAGATCAAGGCGGCCCGGAAGGTCAAGGGTGCCTACACCGCCGAACTGATCGACGCCGACCCGGACGCCACCCCGCCCTGGCTGGCCACGCTGTACGTGCCCGGGCCCTCCCTGTCGGACGCGGTCGCCCGGAGCGGGCCGCTGCCGGTGCCCGCGGTGCTGTGGCTGATGGCGGGGGTCGCCGAGGCGCTGCAGGCCATCCACGGCGCGGGGATCGTGCACCGGGACCTCAAGCCCGCGAACGTCCTGCTGGCCGCCGACGGGCCGCGGGTCATCGACTTCGGTATCTCGCTCGCCGCCGACAGCACCGCGCACACCGCCACGGGCAC
Source organism: Streptomyces sp. NPDC093586 (assembly GCF_044764905.1). Lineage (NCBI taxonomy): Bacteria > Bacillati > Actinomycetota > Actinomycetes > Kitasatosporales > Streptomycetaceae > Streptomyces > Streptomyces sp. NPDC093586. The sequence goes on from NZ_JBIWJA010000028.1 coordinate 49,860, forward strand.
CACCATCGGCACGCCCCAGTACATGGCCCCCGAACAGGCCACCGGGGGCGCCGTCACGGCGGCCACCGACATGTTCTCCCTCGGGCAGACGGCCGCATACGCGGCGCTGGGCAGGCCGCTGTACGGCGACGGCCCGGCCGCCACCGTGCTCTATCGGATCGTCCACTCCGAGCCCGACCTGTCCGGGCTGCCCGAGCGTCTGCGCGACGTGCTCGGCCGGTGCCTGGCCGCCGAGCCCGGGGAACGGGCCACCCCGGCGGAGATCGTCGAGTGGTGCCGCCGGGAGCTGGGCCGGGACGACGCCGGGGAAGCGGCGGGCCAGGCCGTGTGGCGGGAGATCGCCGGGCCGCCGGTGACGGTTCCGCCGCCGGTCGCGGCCACCGGACCGGCGACCGTCGCGGCTCCGGCCGCGGCCCCGGGGCGGACCGCGACACACACGGCGCCGTGGACCGCCCCGCAGGGGACCGCCCCCCTGCCCTGGCCGGGTGCCGCCGGACCGGGCGGGCCGCTCGTGCCGCGGCGGCCGGACGGGCCGCAGGAGCGCAAGCGCCGCAGAAGACGCGGCGCCCTGGTCTCGGCCGCCGCCGTCGTCGCGTGCGGCCTGGTCGTCCTGGCGGGCTCGGCGCTCCTCGACGCGACGGAACGGGGCCTCGACCGGGCCCGGGACGCGGCGGCGTCCGCCTTCGCCTCGGAGTCCGCGCCGGCACCCGGATCCGCGTCCGGCACGCCCCGTCCGGTGGCGGAGGGGTCGTCGGGGGCCGCCGCAGGCTCCGACGGCTCCGCCGCCGGGACGGCGCTGCCGCGGGCCCACGCCTACGGCGGCCTGCTGGTGAACGGCGACAACTCGATCAGTCTCACCAAAGGCACGATGCGCGAGGACCGCAAGGGGGACATCCGCTTCGACTGCAAGAACGCCGGCTGCGCGCTGGAGAGCGACTCCAGCGTCTTCATGATGCTGTTCGGTAACCCGGGTGCCACCTATGAGGAGTGCCACCGGATGACCGCCGGCCGGAAGGCCTCCCATCGTCTTCCCCTGGCCGCAGCATCCGCCGGCCAGGAGATCTGCCTCAGGCGGAACAACGGGGACATCGCGTTGCTCGTCGTCCAGGTGAAATCGACCGCCATGCCGGACTCCGCCTTCGTCACCATGGACACGACCGTCTGGCCGGCGAAGAAGGACTGAGCCATCCCCACGGAGCCGCCCTTCCAGGCGCCTCCAAAAATCATGCAAGCGTGCTTGATTGTTATTCACACCTCTGCCATGCTCCTCCCCACCGCGCCGCACGCCGCCGTGCCCGAGGGGAGCGCCCGTGTCCGATCCGACGCCCGTGATCGACGACCTGCGTGACGAGAGCGAGGAACTCGACGCGCTGGTCGCCCGGCTGGGCCCCGAGGAGTGGCGGCTCGCCACCCCGGCGCCCGGCTGGACGGTCGCCCACCAGATCGCGCACCTGAACTGGACCGACCGGGCCGCCCTGGTCGCCGTCACCGACGAGGACGGGTTCGAGGGGCTGATCGAGCAGGCCCTCGCCGCGCCCGACCGGTACGTCGACGACGGCGCCGAGGAGGGGGCGAAGCAGGACCCCGCCGCGCTGCTGGCGTCCTGGCGGCAGGACCGCGCCGCCCTCGACGCGGCACTGCGCGCCGCCGCCCCCGGCGCCCGCTTCCCCTGGTACGGCCCGCCCATGGCCACCGCCTCCCTGGCCACCGCCCGCCTCATGGAGACCTGGGCCCACGGCCTCGACGTCGCGGCGGCCCTCGGCGCGTCCCGCCCGCCCACCGACCGCCTGCGGCACGTCGCCCGCATCGGCGTCCGGGCCCGGGACTTCGCCTACGCGGCCCACGGCCTCACCCCGCCCGCCGAACCGTTCCGCGTCGAACTCACCGGCCCCGGCGGCGACCTGTGGACGTACGGCCCCGAGGACGCCCCGCAGCGGGTCACCGGCCCCGCGCTCGACTTCTGTCTGCTCGCCACCCAGCGCGCCCACCGCGCCGACCTCGCCCTCACCGCCGAGGGCCCGGACGCCGACCGCTGGCTGGACATCGCCCAGGCCTTCGCCGGACCGCCGGGAGCGGGACGCGAGCCCAAGGGGACCCGGCGGTGACGCGGCCGCTCCGCGTCGGCAACGCCTCCGGCTTCTACGGCGACCGCTTCGACGCCATGCGCGAGATGCTCACCGGCGGCCCGCTGGACGTCCTCACCGGCGACTACCTCGCCGAGCTGACCATGCTCATCCTCGGCCGCGACCGGCTCAAGGACCCCGGTGCGGGGTACGCCCGCACCTTCCCGCGCCAGCTGGAGGAGTGCCTGGGCCTCGCCCACGAGCGGGGCGTCAGGATCGTCGCCAACGCCGGCGGCCTCAACCCCGCCGGACTCGCCGACGCCGTACGCGCCCTCGCCGCCCGGCTCGGCATCCCCGTGCGGGTCGCGCACGTCGAGGGCGACGACCTCACCGCCGCCCATCCGGGAGCGCTGGCCGCGCACGCCTACCTCGGCGGCTTCGGCATCGCGGAGTGCCTGCGCGCGGGCGCCGACGTCGTCGTCACCGGGCGGATCACCGACGCCGCGCTGGTCACCGGGCCCGCCGCCGCGCACTTCGGCTGGGCGCCGACGGCGTACGACCGGCTCGCGGGCGCGGTCGTCGCCGGGCACGTGCTGGAGTGCGGGGCGCAGGCGACCGGCGGCAACTACGCCTTCTTCCGGGACGGCGACGTCCGGCACCCCGGCTTCCCGCTCGCCGAACTGCACGCCGACGGCACCTCGGTCATCACCAAGCACGACGGCACCGGCGGCTTCGTCGACGTCGGCACGGTGACCGCCCAGCTGCTGTACGAGACGGGCGGCGCCCGGTACGCGGGACCGGACGTCACCGCCCGGCTGGACACCGTACGGCTCACCCAGGACGGCCCCGACCGGGTGCGGATCGACGGCGTGCGCGGCGAGGCCCCGCCGCCCACGCTCAAGGTCGGCCGCAGCCGGCTCGGCGGCTTCCGGGGCGAGGTCGTCTTCGTGCTCACCGGCCTCGACGTCGAGACCAAGGCCGCGCTCGTGCGGGAGCAGATGGAACCCGCCCTGGCCAGGATCGCCGACGTGCGCTGGGAGCTGGTCCGCACCGACCGGCCGGACGCGCCGACCGAGGAGACGGCCGGCGCCCTGCTGCGGCTCGTCGTCCGCGACGCCGACCAGCGGGCCGTCGGGCGGGCGCTGAGCGGGGCAGCCGTCGAACTGGCCCTCGCCAGCTATCCGGGCTTCCATGTGGCGGCCCCACCCGGAAAGGGCGCCCCCTACGGGGTCTTCGAGGATGTGTACGTCCCCCACGGCGCCGTCGACCATGTGGCCGTCCTCCACGACGGGCGCCGGATACCGGTGCCACCGGCCCAGGACACCGCCGTACTCGCCGCCGTACCCGAGCCGCCCCTGCCCGAGCCGCTGCCCGCGGGGCCCCGCAGACGCGCGCCCCTCGGGCTCGTCGCCGGGGCCCGCAGCGGCGACAAGGGCGGCGACGCCAACGTCGGCGTGTGGGCCCGCACCGACGAGGCCTGGCGCTGGCTCGCGCACGAACTGACCGCCGACCGGTTCCGCGAGCTGATCCCCGAGGCCCGCGACCTGCCCGTCACCCGGCACGTGCTGCCGAACCTGCGCGCCCTGAACTTCGTGGTCGAGTCGCTCCTCGGCGAGGGCGTCGCCGCCCGGCACCGCTTCGACCCGCAGGCCAAGGCGCTCGGCGAATGGCTGCGCGCCCGCCACCTGGACATCCCGGAGGTACTCCTGTGACGGTCCTGCCCACCGCCGTCGACCCGGCCGCCCCCGAGCACCGGGCCCACCGCGAGGCCATGCTCGCCAAGCTCGCGGAGCTGGCCGCCGAGCACGCCAAGGCCCTCGCGGGCGGCGGCGAGAAGTACGTCGCCCGGCACCGGGAACGCGGCAAGCTGCTCGCCCGCGAACGCGTCGAGCTGCTCCTCGACCCGGACACGCCCTTCCTGGAGCTGTCGCCGCTGGCGGCCTGGGGCAGCGAGTACACCGTGGGCGCCTCCCTCGTCACCGGCATCGGCGTGGTCGAGGGCGTGGAGTGCCTGATCACCGCCAACGACCCGACCGTGCGCGGCGGCGCCAGCAACCCCTGGTCGCTGAAGAAGGCCCTGCGCGCCAACGACATCGCCCTCGCCAACCGGCTGCCCTGCATCAGCCTGGTCGAGTCCGGCGGTGCCGACCTGCCCTCCCAGAAGGAGATCTTCATCCCCGGCGGCGCGATCTTCCGGGACCTCACCCGGCTGTCGGCGGCCGGCATCCCGACGATCGCCGTCGTCTTCGGCAACTCCACGGCGGGCGGCGCGTACATCCCCGGCATGTCCGACCACGTGATCATGGTCAAGGAGCGCGCCAAGGTGTTCCTCGGCGGGCCGCCGCTGGTCAGGATGGCCACCGGCGAGGAGAGCGACGACGAGTCGCTGGGCGGCGCCGAGATGCACGCCCGCGCCTCCGGCCTCGCCGACCACTTCGCCGTGGACGAACCGGACGCCCTGCGCCAGGCCCGCCGCGTCGTCGCCCGCCTCAACCACCGCAAGGCGTACGCCGACCCGCCCCTCGCCGAGCCGCCGAAGTACGACCCCGACGAACTCCTCGGCATCGTCCCCGGCGACCTCAGGACCCCCTTCGACCCGCGCGAGGTCATCGCCCGGATCGTCGACGCCTCCGACTTCGACGAGTTCAAGCCCCTGTACGGGACCAGCCTCACCACCGGCTGGGCGAGCCTGCACGGCTACCCGGTCGGCATCCTCGCCAACGCGCGGGGCGTCCTGTTCAGCGAGGAGTCGCAGAAGGCCGCCCAGTTCATCCAGCTCGCCAACCAGCGCGACATCCCGCTGCTCTTCCTGCACAACACCACCGGCTACATGGTCGGCAGGGAGTACGAGCAGGGCGGCATCATCAAGCACGGCGCGATGATGATCAACGCGGTCAGCAACAGCCGCGTGCCCCACCTCTCCGTTCTCCTCGGCGCCTCCTACGGCGCCGGCCACTACGGCATGTGCGGCCGCGCCTACGACCCCCGCTTCCTGTTCGCCTGGCCCAGCGCCAAGTCCGCCGTCATGGGCCCGCAGCAGCTCGCCGGCGTCCTGTCCATCGTCGCCCGCCGGTCGGCCGCCGCGAAGGGCCGGCCGTACGACGACGAGGCGGACGCGGCGCTGCGCGCCATGGTGGAGCGGCAGATCGAGGCCGAGTCGCTGCCCGTGTTCCTGTCCGGGCGGCTCTACGACGACGGCGTCATCGACCCGCGCGACACCCGCACCGTTCTCGGCCTGTGCCTGTCGGCCGTCCACACCGCGCCCTACGAGGGCGCGCGCGGTGGCTTCGGCGTCTTCCGGATGTGAGGTTCCCCGTGATCAGCACCGTCCTCGTCGCCAACCGGGGCGAGATCGCCTGCCGGATCTTCCGCACCTGCCGCGAGCTGGGCGTCCGGACCGTCGCCGTGCACTCCGACGCCGACGAGAACGCCCTCCACGCGCGCGTGGCCGACGCCGCCGTCCGCCTGCCGGGAACGGCGTCCGCCGACACCTACCTGCGCGGCGACCTGATCGTGAAGGCCGCGCTCGCGGCCGGCGCCGACGCCGTGCACCCCGGCTACGGCTTCCTCTCCGAGAACGCCGGCTTCGCCCGCGCCGTCACCGACGCGGGCCTGACCTGGATCGGGCCGCCACCGGAGGCCATCGAGGCGATGGCGTCCAAGACCCGCGCCAGGGAACTGATGGGCATCGCGCCCCTGGGCGAGGTCACCGAGGCCGACCTGCCGGTCCTGGTCAAGGCCGCGGCGGGCGGCGGCGGACGCGGCATGCGCGTCGTACGGCGCCTGGCGGACCTCGACGCCGCGCTGACCGCCGCCCGCGCGGAGGCGGCGAGCGCCTTCGGCGACGGCGAGGTGTTCACCGAGCCCTACGTGGAGAACGGCCGCCACGTCGAGGTGCAGATCCTCGCCGACACGCACGGCACGGTCTGGGCCCTCGGCACCCGGGACTGCTCCCTCCAGCGCCGCCACCAGAAGGTGATCGAGGAGGCCCCGGCACCCGGCCTGACCGCCTCGCTCACCCAGGACCTGTACGAGCAGGCCGTGCGCGCCGCCCGCGCCGTCGACTACACCGGCGCCGGCACCGTGGAGTTCCTGGTCGCCCCCGGCGAGAAGACCCACTTCCTGGAGATGAACACCCGCCTCCAGGTCGAACACCCCGTCACCGAGGCCGTCTTCGGCATCGACCTGGTCGCCCTCCAGCTCCGGATCGCCGAGGGCCACGCCCTCGCCCCCGAGCCGCCGAGCCCGCGCGGCCACGCCGTCGAGGCCCGCCTGTACGCCGAGGACCCGGCGAACGGCTGGGCCCCGCGGACCGGCCGCCTGCACCGCCTCGCCGTGCCCGACGGCATCCGCCTGGACACCGGCTGCACCGACGGCGACGACATCGGCGTCCACTACGACCCGATGCTCGCCAAGGCCGTCGCCCACGCCCCCACCCGCGCGGAGGCCGTCCGCAAGCTCGCCGGCGCCCTGGAACGGGCGGTGATCCACGGCCCGGTCACCAACCGGGACCTGCTCGTGCGCTCCCTGCGCCACGAGGAGTTCACCGCCGCCCGCATGGACACCGGCTTCTACGACCGCCACCTCGCCGCCCTCACCGAGCCCGCCCCCGACCCCCTCGCCCCGCTGGCCGCCGCCCTCGCCGACGCCCACGGCCGCTCCCGGTTCGGCGGCTGGCGCAACCTCCCCTCACAGCCGCAGACCAAGCGGTACGCCGTGGCGGGCGAGGAGCACGAGGTCCGCTACCACCACACCCGCGACGGCCTCACCGCCGACGGCGTCCGCGTCGTCCACGCCGACGCCGCACGCGTCGTCCTCGAAACGGACGGCGTCCGGCGCACGTACGGCATCTCCCGCTACGGCGACGAGATCCACGTGAACACCACCGCCCTCACCGCCCTGCCCCGCTTCCCCGACCCCACCACCCAGCACGCCCCCGGTTCCCTCCTCGCCCCCATGCCGGGCACGGTCGTCCGCGTCGCGGAGGGCCTGACGGAAGGCTCCCCCGTCGAGGCGGGCCAGCCCCTGCTGTGGCTGGAGGCGATGAAGATGGAACACCGGATCACCGCCCCGGTGACGGGCGTCCTGGCCGCCCTGAACGCCGAGCCCGGCAGGCAGGTGGAGGTCGGCGCCCTCCTGGCCGTGGTCGAGGGGGACGCCGGTTAGGGGCGCGGGGCCGTATCGAACATGCGGCTCCACCGCGTGAGCGCGAGCAACCACACACGACCCGCACCCGAAGGAGCCCCGTGACCACCCTCATCGAATCCGAAGAGCACAAGTCCCTCCGCACCGCGGTGGCCGCCTTCGCGAAGCACCACCCCCGCACCGACGACAAACAGTTCTGGCAGGACGCGGCCAAGCTCGGCTACATCGGCGTCAACCTGCCGGAGGCGTACGGCGGCGGAGGCGGCGGCATCACCGAACTCTGCCTCGTCCTCGAAGAGATGGGCGCCGCCGGCACCCCCCTGCTGATGATGATCGTCTCCCCGGCGATCTGCGGCACGGTGATCTCCCGCTTCGGCACCGAGGCCCAGAAACGCGCCTGGCTCCCCGCCCTGGCCGACGGCAGCCGCCTGATGGCCTTCGGCATCACCGAACCCGACGCCGGCTCCAACTCCCACCGCATCACCACCACCGCCCGCCGCGACGGCGCCACCGGCGACTGGATCCTCACCGGCCGCAAGGTCTTCGTCTCCGGCGTCGACATCGCCGACGCCACCCTGATCGTGGGCCGCACCGAAGACGCCCGCACCGGCAGGCTCAAGCCCTGCCTGTTCATCGTCCCCCGCGACACCCCCGGCTTCGGACGCCGGCGGATCGACATGGAACTCGCCGCCGCCGAGAAGCAGTTCGAGCTGACCCTCGACGACGTCCGGCTGCCCGCCGAAGCCCTCGTCGGCGACGAGGACGCCGGCCTCCTCCAGCTCTTCGCCGGCCTCAACCCCGAACGCATCATGACCGCGGCCTTCGCGATCGGCATGGGACGCCACGCCCTCACCAAGGCCCTCGCGTACGCCCGCGAACGCACCGTGTGGAAGACCCCCATCGGCGCCCACCAGGCCATCGCCCACCCCCTCGCCCAGGCCCACATCGACCTCGAACTCGCCCGCCTGATGATGCAGAAGGCCGCCCACCTCTACGACGCCGGCGACGACATCGGCGCGGGCGAGGCGGCCAACATGGCCAAGTACGCCGCCGGGGAGGCCTGTGTGAAGGCCGTCGACCAGGCCGTGCACACCCTCGGCGGCAACGGCCTCACCCGCGAGTTCGGACTCGCCTCGCTGATCACGGCCGCGCGCGTGGCCCGTATCGCCCCGGTCAGCCGGGAGATGATCCTCAACTACGTCTCCCACCAGACCCTCGGCCTGCCCAAGTCGTACTGACCCGGCGACGACGTGCCCCCCGCGCTCCTCCACCCTGAACCGAGGGACCGCCCGTGACCCTGATCGCCCGCACCCGCACGCGGGGAGTCGAGACCCTCGCCCTCGACTCCCCGCACCACCGCAACGCCCTCTCCGCCGCCCTCGTCACCGCCCTGGCCGACGCGCTCACCGAGGCCGGCGAGGACACCGGCGTCCGCGCCGTCGTCCTCACCCACACCGGCACCACCTTCAGCGCCGGCGCCGACCTGCGGGACCCGCCCCGCCCGGACGCGCTCGCCGCCCTGCTCCGGCAGATCGTGGAGCTGCCCAAACCGGTGATCGCCCGGGTCACCGGACACGTCCGCGCCGGCGGCCTCGGCCTGCTCGCCGCCTGTGACATCGCGGCGGCCTCCCACGCGGCCACGTTCGCCTTCACCGAGGTCCGCATCGGCGTGGCACCCGCCGTCATCAGCCTCACCGTGCTGCCCCGCGCCGACCCCCGCGCCCTCGCCCGCCACTACCTCACCGGCGAGCGCTTCGACGCCGCCGAGGCCGTCCGCACCGGCCTGGTCACGGCGGCCGGCGACGACGTGGACGCCGTGCTCGCACCCGTCCTCGACGGTGTGCGCCGTGCCTCACCCCAGGGCCTGGCCGAGACGAAACGGCTGCTCACGACTAGGGTGCTGGAGACCTTCGACCGGGACGCGGCCGGCCTGACCGCGCTCTCGGCCCGGCTGTTCTCCTCCCCGCAGGCACGGGAGGGGATGACGGCCCTCCTCGAACGACGGGATCCGGAATGGGTGGTGTGAGCACGGCCGACCGTGCCGGACGAGTACCCAAGCAGGACCGCAGCCGGGCCACCCGGCAGCGGCTCCTGGAAGCCGCCGTGGCCTGCCTCGCCGAACACGGCTGGGCCGGCTCCACGGTCTCCGTCGTCGCCGAACGCGCAGGCGTCTCCCGCGGCGCCGCCCAGCACCACTTCCCGACCCGCGAGGACCTGTTCACCGCCGCCGTCGAGTACGTCGCCGAGGAACGCTCCACCGCCCTGCGCGCCCTGTTCCCCGGCGGCGCGGCGGCCGGCGACCGCCGCGCCGTGGTGGCCGCCCTGGTCGGCCTCTACACGGGCCCGCTGTTCCGCGCCGCCCTCCACCTGTGGGTCGCCGCCTCCGACGAGGAGCAGCTGCGCGGCCGGGTGACCGAGCTGGAGGCCCGCGTCGGCCGGGAGAGCCACCGCATCGCCGTCGACCTCCTCGGCGCCGACGAGAGCCGCCCCGGCGTCCGCGAGACCGTCCAGGGCCTCCTGGACATGGCCCGCGGCCTCGGCCTCGCCAACCTCCTCACCGACGACACCGCCCGGCGCGAACGGGTCGTCGCCCAGTGGGCGGACCTGCTGGACCGGGCACTGGGCTGACCCGCCCCGGACCCCGACCCGGACCTCGACCAGGACCGTGCTCCGGACCTCGACCAGGACCGTGCTCCGGACCTCGACCAGGACCGTGCTCCGGACCCCGACCCGGACCTCGACCAGGACCGTGCTCCGGACCTCGACCAGGACCGTGCTCCGGACCCCGACCCGGACCTCGACCAGGACCGTGCTCCGGACCGCGCTCCGGGCCCCGACCAGGACCCCGTTCCGGGCCCCGGCCCGCCCGGCGCTTCACGGGGCGAGCCGCTCCACCCGCCAGCCCCCGTCGCCCTCCGCCACGTACCGCAGCCGGTCGTGCAGCCGGTTCTCCCGGCCCTGCCAGAACTCCACCGTGCGCGGCACCACCCGGAACCCGCCCCAGTGCGGCGGCACCGGCACCCGCTCGCCCTCCGGATAGCGCGCCGCCAGCTCGGCGTACGCGGAGTCCAGGGCGTCCCGGCCGGGCACCACCGCGGACTGGACGCTGGCCCACGCGCCCAGCTGGGAGCCGTGCGGCCGGGTCCGGAAGTACGCGGCGGTCTCGTCCCGCCCGGTCCGCAGCGCGACACCCGACACGATGACCTGGCGGGCCATCGGATGCCAGGGGAACAGCAGCGACACGTGCGGGTTCTCGCCCAGCTCACGCCCCTTGCGGGAGTCGTAGTTGGTGTAGAAGACGAAGCCCCGTTCGTCGAAGTGCTTCAGGAGCACCGTGCGGGAACTGGGCCGGCCCTCGGCGTCCGCCGTGGAGACGACCATGGCGTTCGGCTCGAACAGGCCGGCCTCCGTCGCGGCCTGCTTGAACCAGCGCGCGAACTGCTCGACGGGCGTGGCGGCGAGCTCGCTCTCCAGGAGCCCGTCGGCCCGGTACTGCTTGCGCATCGAGGGAAGATCGAAGGGGACGGCATCGCGGTCGGTCACATCGGCCATCCTGCCGTACCGAGGCACCCCCGTCCGGGGTGTCCTACGTCACGGAGTGGCACTGAGTGCCGCAACCCCTCCCCAAAGGTGGCACCCGGGGATATCGTGCTGGTTCCGTCCCGGCCGGATGAGCCCCGTCCGGACGGGGCATCACACGGGTGACCGCAGGGACCGCGAGCCGCGACACGGCCGTGGATCCATGGGGACGACCGCACCGCCCCCCGCGCGTCGCCACACATCACGACCACGAGGAGCCGCCTGATGTCCGATTTCGTACCCGGGCTAGAGGGAGTCGTCGCGTTCGAGACGGAGATCGCCGAACCCGACAAGGAGGGCGGCGCCCTGCGCTACCGAGGGGTCGACATCGAGGACCTGGTCGGACACGTCTCCTTCGGCAACGTGTGGGGCCTGCTCGTCGACGGCGCGTTCAACCCCGGCCTGCCGCCCGCCGAGCCCTTCCCCATCCCCGTCCACTCCGGAGACATCCGCGTCGACGTCCAGTCGGCGCTCGCCATGCTGGCCCCGGCCTGGGGCCTCAAGCCCCTCCTGGACATCGACGCCGAGCAGGCCCGCGACGACCTCGCCCGCGCCGCCGTCATGGCCCTGTCCTACGTCGCCCAGTCCGCCCGCGGCCAGAGCCTGCCCATGGTCCCGCAGCGCGAGATCGACAAGGCACGGTCCGTCGTCGAACGCTTCATGATCCGCTGGCGCGGCGAGCCCGACCCCAAGCACGTGGCCGCGGTCGACGCCTACTGGACCTCCGCCGCCGAGCACGGCATGAACGCCTCCACCTTCACCGCCCGCGTCATCGCCTCCACCGGCGCCGACGTGGCCGCCGCCCTCTCCGGCGCCGTGGGCGCCATGTCCGGTCCGCTGCACGGCGGCGCGCCCTCCCGCGTCCTGCACATGATCGAGGAGATCGAACGCACCGGGGATGCCGAGGGATACGTCAAGAGGACCCTCGACGCCGGCGAGCGCCTCATGGGCTTCGGCCACCGCGTCTACCGCGCCGAGGACCCCCGCGCCCGCGTCCTGCGCCGCACCGCCCGCGAACTGGGCGCCCCGCGCTACGAGGTCGCCGAGGCCCTGGAGAAGGCGGCCCTGGCGGAGCTCCACAACCGCCGTCCGGACCGCGTCCTGGCCACCAACGTCGAGTTCTGGGCGGCCATCATGCTGGACTTCGCCGAGGTCCCGGCCCACATGTTCACGTCCATGTTCACCTGCGCCCGCACGGCCGGCTGGTCGGCCCACATCCTGGAGCAGAAGCGCACGGGCCGCCTGGTCCGCCCCTCCGCCCGCTACACCGGCCCGGGCCCCCGCGACCCGCGCGAGGTCGAGGGCTACGAGGACATCGCGGACTGATCCCCGTCAGACCCCGCAGAACGCAGACGACCCGCGAGTCTGGTTCCTCCGTGGAGGAGCCGGCCGGACGTACCGGCGACTCGCGGGTCGGGTGACTGCTGGGAATTGGGGCCGGCTGCGCGCACCGTTCACGCGCTGGTCCGGCACCGCACTCCGTGTGGTGCCGGGCCGCTAGCCCGCAGCCACCTCACGCGTCCGGGATTCATACATTCGCCGGATCACCTCCTTTCGGTGTAGGGCACACCCTAAGAACCGGTCTCCGTCCTATCAAGCTATTTTTCGAGTAGCAGGTCGGCTCTGCTCACGGCGGATGTCATACCCGTACCCGTCGCCTCGTTGCAGCAGCTGCAGATGCTGGTGGGAGACGTTGATCCGCCCCGCCGGCGTCGTGAGGCTGTGTTGCCCCCTGGACCTGACCGAGACCCGACCGGTCCACGTGCCCGCCCACCTCCCGCGGGGCAGCATTGCTCGCACGAGGTCTCCGGTGACGAAGCCGAAGTGCTGCTTGGCTCGTGATCGCCGTAGGCGGGGAAAGCCGTACCGGTCCGGAGTCGTCCGCGCGTACGAGCCCCGTCCGGTGGCCTTGGCCACCAGCACCTCCCCGGCGAACCGTACGATCCGGTCCCCGCCCTCGTGATCGAGCGGCCCGACCGAGAGCGCGCCCAAAGTGTGCGTTTTGCCCAGTCCGCCCGGGTTCGACTACGCGGCGATGACCATCGCCGGCGGTGTGGTGGAGCAGGCCGAGCAGTGCCTGCGCAACACCGGGGCCGCGCTGGCCGAGGCGGGCTGCACGTTCGCGGACGTGGTGCGGGTGCGGTACCTGCTGCCCGAGCGGGAGGACTTCGAGCCGTGCCGGCCCGTACTGCGGCGGGTGTTCGGCGAGGTGCGGCCGACGGCCACGAGGGCGGTGTGCGGGCTCGCGGACGAGCGGATGCGCATCGAGATCGAGGTGGACGCGCGCCGGGGGCCCGTCGGGCCCGGCTCGGGACTGCGGATCGAGGCCGTGGACGGCGACGCCATGGCCGAGGAGTGGCGGCACGTCCACAACGAGATCGTCCCGCCCGCCGCAATGAGCCTGGACGACGTGCGCGAGCGCGCCGGCCGGTACCGGCTGGAGAACGCCTACCTGGGGGACGCGCTCGTCAGATGTTCCACCGTGCGGCCGCCCGAGGGGGAGGAGCGGGTGGCGACCGTGATCGCCCGGGTGCTGCCGGCGTTCCGGGGGCGGGGGATCGGCGCGGCGCTGTACGAGCGGGGGCTGGCGCACGCGCGCGGGCTGGGCGCCGGGGCGGTGGAGACGGTGGTGCCGGCGGCCGACGAGGACGGGCTGCGGTTCGCCGCGGCGCGGGGGTTCACCGAGCGGGAGCGGTACGTCCTGGACGGCGGGAGCGACGAGTGGGTCGATCTACGGCTGGCGGCCGGGGCGTGACGGCGGGACCCTTGATGACAGGGACGTATGCCGGATTTCCGCCGTGCAACGATTTCCGCAATCTTGCGGGAACCCGGTGTGTGCTGCATCACGTTCGAGTTGAATGAAGGCCAGTGGACGAACCGGCGTACGGTACGGCGGACGCAGCCTGCAGGGGGTTCAGGTGAGTGCTTCCCGGCGTAGTGGGACCACCGACGAGCTGGGGCCGGACGAACCGGAGCAGCCCGAGCGGGACGGTGCGGATCTTCTGGCCGCGCTCCTCGACGGGATGGACGCGGCGCTGTGCGCCTTCGACGCGGAGGGGGTCGTCACCCACTGGAACCGTGAGGCGGAGCGGATCCTGGGCTGGACCGCTGCCGAGGCCGTGGGGCGGCGGGGGTTCGCCGGCTGGGCGGTGCGCAGCGCGGACGCCGGGGAGGTCGAGGAGCGGCTGCTGTCCGCGATGCGCTCCCCCGGGCGACAGGTGAACGAGTTCGCGTTGCTGACGAAGGACGGCGGGCGGGTGCTGGTGCGCACCCAGTCGGCGGCCGTGCGCGGCCCGGACGGCAGACCCGCGGGGGTGTACTGCGCGTTCAGCGAGGTGCACGCGCAGATCGACCTGGAGCGGTCCATCGCGTTGAGCGAGGCGCTGCTGGAGGATGCGAGCTGGGGCGTCGTGCTCGTGGACGTGGATCTGCGGCCGGCCGTGGTCAACGACCACGCGGCGCGCGCGCTGGGCGCCGGCCGTACGTCGGTGCTGGGCCGGCCGCTGGGCGATCTGCTCTCCCAGGGGGTGGAGGAGCTGGAGAGCGCGCTCACGCACGTCCTGGCGGAGGGCGCGCCGCCGGCGCCCGCCGAGGTGTGGGTGAGTGTGCGCGGCCCGGAGGGGGAGCGGCGGCGGTGCTGGCGCAGCGGGTTCGTGCGGCTGGCCTCGCCGCTGGCGGAGGAGCCGGTGCCGCTGGGCGTCGGCTGGCTGTTCCAGGACGTCACCGAGGCCAAGCAGGGTGAGCAGGAGGCGGCGCTGCTGCGATTCCGCGCCAATCAGCTGCACCGGGCGGCGCGGGCGGCGGCGGAGTGCGAGGACCCGGCGGAGGCGGCGACCGTGCATCTCGACTTCGCGCTGGCGGGGTTCGCGGACCACGCGTTGATCGACCGGGTGGCGGGCGGGGCGCTCGAGGATTCGGGGGCGGCGGATCCGGTCCGTCTGGTCCGGGTCGTGACGACGCCGTCCGGTGCGCCGGGGACCGGTCTGCCGTCCGGTGCGGCCGGGCTGCCGGTGCGGTACGCCGAGGGGCATCCGGCGCTGCAGTGCGTGGAGCGGGTCGGTTCGGTGCGGGCCAGCGCGGGCGTCGGTGGGGTGCCGCACGAGCAGGCGCGCCGGTGGGCCGAGGCCCGGCAGTGGCCGGCGGACACGGTGCACGCCCTGTGCACGGTGCTGCGCAGCCGGGGGCGGACGCTGGGGGTCGTGACGTTCCTGCGGGGCGCGGGCCGCAGCGCGTTCGAGCGGCCCGACGCGATGTACGCGGAGGACGTGGCGGTGCGCATCGCGACGACGCTGGACCTGGCGGCGGCGGTGGTCGAGGAGTAGGCGCACTCCTCGGGTGCCTGGGTGCCCGGCGTCGCGTGCCGGGGGCCGGTGACGCGTCGTCGGCGAGGCGCTCATGGCGGGCGTGGGCGGGGACGCCGCCGGGGTGAGACGCTGCGCCGGACGGAATCGGCCCGGTGACCGGCCGCCGGTGCCCCGGGCCGGTGCTGACCGACGGCCGGGCGTCCGCGGGTCAGTGGCGGTAGAAGATCCGGTCGCCGTACTCCGTCATGACGCGGCCGTTCCACTCGTGGCCGCCGTCCACGTTGCCGGAGCGCAGCAGCGGCGGCTCGATGCCGTACTCGGCGAGGGTGCCGGCCGCCGTGGCCATCACGGCCTGCATCAGTGCCGTGGTGACGACCGTGGACGCGGGCGCGAAGGGCGCCGGGACGGTGTCGAGGGTGAGTTCCGCGTCCCCGACGGCGATCTTGGAGTCGAGGACTATGTCGCAGTGGTCCTTCAGGAAGGTGCCGGAGGTGTGCCGGGACCTGGTCTCGGCGGCGTAGGCCACCGAGGTCACGCCGATGACCTTCACGCCGAGGGCGCGGGCGTTCATGGCCATCTCCACGGAGAGCGCGTTGCGCCCGGACAGGGAGATGATCACCAGGGCGTCGCCCTCGCGCAGGGGCGAGGAGTCCAGTACGGCGCTCGCGAGGCCGTCGACGCGCTCCAGGGCGGAGCCCAGCGTGGCCGGCATGACGTCGACGCCGACGACGCCGGGCACGGCGAGCAGGTTCATCAGGGCGAGTCCGCCGGCGCGGTAGACGACGTCCTGCGCGGCGAGGGAGGAGTGACCGGCGCCGAAGGCGAAGAGGCGGCCCCCGTCGCGGACGGTGTCGGCGAGCAGGGTGCCGGCCGCCTCGACGGCGTCGGCCTCCTCGTCGCGGACGCGGCGCAGCAGGTCGATCGCCGCGTCGAGGAACTGGCCGGCCGGCTTGCGGTCGCTCATGCGGGGCCCCTTCGGTGTGGCTGCGTCGCGGATCACCGTGCGGTCTGGACCTGTGCGGTGTCAATACGGCCGGGCGGGCCGTGTCGGGCCGTGTCCGGTGGTGCCGGACGTCCCGGCGGCCCCCGGCGAGGGACGCTTGTCGGTGGTATGCGTCAGAATTGGAACCAGGGCCAGCGCACGCGCCGGTGGGCCTCCGCCTCCGGCAGATCTCACCAAGGGGCACGTATGTCCGGACTGATCGACACCACGGAGATGTATCTCCGCACCATCCTCGAGCTGGAGGAGGAAGGTGTGGTCCCCATGCGTGCCCGGATCGCCGAGCGGCTCGACCAGAGCGGTCCGACGGTCAGTCAGACGGTGGCGCGGATGGAGCGCGACGGTCTGGTGTCCGTGGCGGCCGACCGGCATCTGGAGCTGACCGACGAGGGGCGTCGGCTGGCCACGCGCGTGATGCGCAAGCACCGGCTCGCGGAGTGCCTGCTCGTCGACGTGATCGGCCTGGAGTGGGAGCAGGTGCACGCCGAGGCCTGTCGCTGGGAGCACGTGATGAGCGAGGCCGTCGAGCGCCGCGTGCTGGAGCTGCTGCGGCACCCGACCGAGTCGCCGTACGGCAACCCGATCCCGGGTCTGGAGGAGCTGGGCGAGGCGGACGGCGCCGACCCGTTCCTGGACGAGGGCATGGTCTCGCTGGCCGACCTCGGTCCGGGTCCCGAGGGCAAGACGGTCGTCGTGCGCCGCATCGGCGAGCCGATCCAGACGGACGCGCAGCTGATGTACACGCTGCGCCGGGCGGGTGTGCAGCCGGGCTCGGTGGTGAGCGTGACGGAGTCGGCGGGCGGTGTGCTGGTCGGCAGCGGCGGCGAGGCGGCCGAGCTGGACGCGGACGTCGCCTCCCACGTGTTCGTCGCCAAGCGCTGAGCGTCCGCGCGGGCCGGCCGCGGGCCGTCGGGCGGCCGGTGGCGCGGGGGCGCGGCGCGGGGGTGTTCCGTGCCACCGCGTCGATCCCGTCGTTTCCGGGCGGGGTGCGCCGAATCGCAGCGGTCGCGCGTCTCGCGTGCGAGGCTGTCGCGTGGAGCGGCGGGCGTGAGGCTCCGGGCGGTGGGTGACAGCGATGTCGGCCCCGGCCGGAGAGGGGAGGGATCATGCCGGAGAGACGGAGAGGGCCCCGGCGCCTGGTGGCGCCGGGGCCTGTCCTCCCCTGTGCTGACCCGGAGCCCCGAGCTCTCAGGGTCAGTCCCCTCGGACCGTTTTCCCCGAGCGGTCCGCCCCCCGCTGAAGATCTCCCCCCGGCGGCGGCGATCAATCCCTGAGGGGTGTCACTCGAAGGAGGGGTGTTGCCCGGCGAACGGCGTTTTCGAATGCCCATTCGATACTCTGCGGTTGTCGGACACGAACGGCCCGGACGACAGGCACCGGCCAGGACCAGCGCGGAGACGGACGAAGCGCGGGGACGGCAGGGCGCAGGCACGACAGGGCGCGACACTTGGGGGTGCCAGGACCTATGGCGCGGCGCATCGACGTGACCGGGGCGGGCGGCGTACGCCTCGCCGCCTGGGAGTTCGGCGACCCTCCCAAACCCGACGGGACGCACGGGACGGACCCGGCGGACGGCAGCGGCGGCTTCCCGGGCGTGCTGTTACTGCACGGCCTGATGGGCCGCGCGTCGCACTGGGCGCCCACGGCCCGCTGGCTCTCCGCGCGCCACCGGGCCGTCGCCCTCGACCAGCGAGGCCACGGCCGCAGCGACAAACCCCCGCGGGGCGCCTACACCCGGGAGGCCTACGTCGAGGACGTCGAGGCCGCCCTGGAACAGCTCGGTCTCGCCCCGGCCGTCCTCGTCGGTCACGCCATGGGGGCGCTCACCGCCTGGCAGCTCGCCGCCAGACGACCCGACCTGGTCCGCGGCCTGGTCGTCTGCGACATGCGGGCCTCCGCGCTCGGCGGTGCCTCGCAGCAGGTGTGGGCCGAGTGGTTCCGGGCCTGGCCGGTCCCCTTCGCGACGCTCGCCGACGTCCGCAAGTGGTTCGGCGAGGACGACCCGTGGGTGGAACGGCCCAATCCGGCCCGGGGCGATTTCTACGCCGAGGTGATGGCCGAGTCCCCGGACGGCTGGCGCCCGGTCTTCGAACCCGAGCAGATGCTGCGCTCCCGCGAGACCTGGGTCCACGACGCCCACTGGGAGGAGCTGGCCCAGGTCCGCTGCCCCACCCTCGTCGTGCGCGGCCTGGACGGCGAGCTCGGCCGCGCGGAGGCGCAGGAGATGGTCCGCGTCCTGCCGCGCGGCCAGTACGCGGAGGTCGCCGACGCCGGCCACCTCGTCCACTACGACCAGCCGGAGGCGTGGCGGGCGGCCATCGAGCCGTTCCTGGACGCTCTCGGAGAGGGGTGAGGCGGGGTGGGCCGCCCCGCCCCGGTCATCCCTTGCTGACGGCCGACAGGATCTCCGGCAGCCGCCGGGCCGTCTGCGGTGCGGCCAGACGCAGGCCGAGCAGGGTGAGCACCGCGCCGTACACCGCGCCCACCGGCAGCAGGACCGCGCCCCACCCGTCGCCGCCCTCGCGCAGGTGCGGCCAGACGGTCAGCGCGATGACCGGCGCGCACAGCAGGGCGGCGCCCACCATCCCGCCGAAGAGGGAGATCCAGGGCAGTCCGGCCTGACCGGGGACCACGTTCTTGTGGCCCTCCTGCGGAACGGAGTACGGGAAGCGGGCCGAGGCCCAGGCGCCGGTCGTCGGCATCGCGCCGAGCAGCGCGAAGGACAGGCCGAGCGCCTCGGGCAGCTTGTCCCCGTCGTCGAGCATCGCCGTGGTCAGGACGGTGACGAGGGTGGCGTACGGCAGGGTGATCAGCAGCAGGGCCAGCGCGCGGGCCCGCAGCTCGACGTACGCGTCCCGCGTCGAGGAGATCGTCATCGCGACGATCCAGAAGACGGACGTGTCCTGGCCGAACTGGTTGTACATCTGGATGCCGAGCATCCCGGCGGCGAAGCAGGCGAAGCAGGCGAAGCAGACCGAGCCGGTGCCCTGCCAGGCGTTGAACACCGGCACGATCAGGCCGATCAGCTGGAGCGCGGCGAGGAGCAGGACGACGACGGCCGAGGCGACGTAGGCGGCCCGCCGTCCGCCGGACCGGCGCAGCCCGTTGCGCAGCAGGGACAGTCTCAGCCGGACGAACACGGCCGTGAGGGGCGTGGCCGGGGCGGCGGGGGCGGCCGGCGTGACGGGGGCGGTCCGGGCGCTCATCGCACCCCGCCGCCCAGCCGGTCGAGGTCGCTCCCGGCGTTCCGGGCGTCGGCGCCCACGAGTTCGAGGAACGCCTCCTGCAACGAGGCCGCTCGGCCGCGCACTTCGCCGAGCGTGCCGGTGCGCGGATGCGGCCGGCGGCCATGACGGCCATGACGGCCACCCAGTCGCACAGCGACTCCACCAGCTCCATCACGTGCGAGGAGAAGACGACGGTGGCTCCGGACGCGGTGTAGCGCTCCAGGACGCCCCGGATCGTCTGCGCCGACACCGGGTCGGCGCCCTCGAACGGCTCGTCCGGGAACAGCACTTCGGGGTTGTGCAGCAGTGCGGTGGCGAGGCCGATCTCCTTGCGCATGCCGGTCGAGTAGTCGACGACCAGCTTGTGCTGGGCCCCGGCCAGGTCGAGCACGTCCAGCAACTGCGTGGCCCGCCTGTCCACCTCGGCCCCGGGCGGTCCGCGCAGCCGGCCCGAGTAGACGAGCAACTCCCGCCCCGACAGCCGTTCGAACAGCCGCAGTCCCTCGGGCAGCACCCCGATCCTGGCCTTCACCTCGACCGGATCGCGCCACACGTCGTGCCCGGCCGCCTCGACCGCCCCCTGGTCCGGCCGCAGCAGCCCGGTGACCATGGAGAGCGTGGTGGTCTTCCCGGCCCCGTTCGGTCCGACGAGCCCGATGAACCTGCCCGCGGGCAGCTCCAGATCGATCCCGCCCACGGCGACCTGCTGCCCGAACCGCTTCCAGAGACCCTGAATCCGTACGGCACTTGTGCCCACCACGTCTCCCTCCGCCGGCAAGAACCCTACGGGGAGGGAGAGCGCCCCGAAGGGGCGCGGGCGACCGAGGACGACCGGAGGCCGCCGACGGGCACAGGTCACGCGGACGAGAGGACGCCCCCTACCGGTCCCTGCCGCACCGGTCCCTGCCGCACGCGTACGCCAGCGGCGAGATCAGCTCCTCCACGTCCGGCAGCCACCGGTTCGCCGCCGTCGGCCGGCACACCCACTGCACGGCCCCCCGCGTCCCGTACCGCGTCGGCGGCGCGACCACGTACGCGCCCTCGCCCGACGCGGTCAGATCCAGGGCCGCCGGCGACCACCCCAGCCGCCGGACGAGACCGGACACCTTCACCGTGGCCCCCGGCAGGACGAAGAACCGCATCCGCCGGTCCGGCGCCAGCGTCACCGGACCGAGCGTCAGCTCCATCCGCTCCATCCGGGCGAGCGCGAGGAACCCCGCGGTCTCGGGCACGTCGATCACGTCGAAGGTCCGCCCCGTGGGCAGCAGCACCGACGCAGCCGGTCGCTGCTGCCACATCCGGCGGACGGCGGCCGCGCTGCCGGCCGCCTGCGTCGCCCAGTCCTCGCGCGCCGGGTGTGCGCCCGGGGCGCCGCACGCCGCCTCCCCGCAGGAGCAGCGCTGCACCCCGCCGTCGGTTTCCAGCCAGGTCCCGGGAAGCACGTCCCAGTGGCGTTCCTCTGCGTAACGGACGGCGGTCTCCAGCAGCGACGTTCCGCGCTGCAGCGGGACATGAGCGGTTTCGGTGCCCGGGATGGTCTCTTCCACGTGGAACTCAACTCCCGTGCCCACCACGGGTTACGGCCCCCGCGCACGGGGGCCGGAGCGTCCCCCGCACGCGCGGGGGAGGAGCACCGGTCCCGCATCCGGGGCGCACGGGTGCACGTTCGGGGGCGCGCGGGAGGATCCGTGGCCCGAGCCGGGTAACCACGTCTGGGGTCGGCTCCGGCCGTCACCCGGCAAACCTCGCAAGCCTCGCATTGTCGGCACATCGACGGGGCATTGATCTCCACGGCCGGACATCTCCCGTTCCGCCGAGACAGCATCGAGACCGCATGGGGGTACGCCATGGCCGCAAGGCCTCTCGTCGCGCGACAGCCCAACGAACGGCTGCAGGCGCTCATTCAGGAAGCGGGCTGCTCGAACGCGGGCCTGGCCCGCCGGGTGAACATGTGCGGCGTCGAGCACGGCCTCGACCTGAGGTACGACAAGACGTCGGTGGCCCGCTGGCTGCGCGGACAGCAGCCGCGCGGCCGGGCCCCGGCGATCATCGCGGAGGCGCTGGGACGCAAGCTCGGCCGTACGGTCACGATCGACGAGATCGGCATGGCCAACGGCAAGAACCTCGCGTCGGGCGTCGGTCTCCAGTTCTCGCCGACGGTACTGGGGGCCATCGAGCAGGTCTGCGAGCTGTGGCGCAGCGACGTGGGGCGGCGGGACTTCCTGTCCGGCTCCTCCGTCGCCGCCTCCGCGCTGGTCGAACCGAGCCGCGACTGGCTGATCTCCGCGCCCGACCCGCAGGTGGCGCGCTCGGCCGGGCCGCGGGTGGGCCGGTCCGACGTGGCGGCCGTGCGGGCGATGACGCAGTCGCTGGTGGACCTGGACCACCAGTACGGCAGCGGGCACGTGCGCCCGGTCGTCGTGCACTACCTCAACAGCGTCGTCTCCGGGCTGCTCGCGGGCTCCTACCGGGAGACGGTCGGACGGGACCTGTTCGCCACGGTCGCCCGGCTGACCGAGCTCGCCGGGTACATGGCCGTCGACACCGGGCAACCGGGCCTGGCCCAGCGGTACTACATCCAGTCGCTGCGGCTCGCGCAGGCGGCCGGCGACCGCGGATACGGCGGCTACGTCCTCGCCGCGTCGATGAGCCACCTGGCCGCGCAGCTCGGCAATCCGCGCGAGATCGCGCAGTTGGCGCGCGCGGCGCAGGAGGGCGCGCGCGGGCGGGTCACCCCGCGCGCGGAGTCGATGTTCCACGCGGCCGAGGCGCGCGGCCACGCCCTGCTCGGCGACGCGCGGTCGGCCCAGGCGGCCGCCGGGCGCGCGGTCGAGGCGATGGAGGCGGCCGACGCGGCCTCGGGCGACGACCCGGCGTGGATCGCGCACTTCGACCAGGCCTACCTGGCCGACGAGTTGGCGCACTGCCACCGGGACCTCGGGCAGGCCGACGCGGCGGCGCGGTGCGCCGAGGAGTCCCTGGCCGGGCACCCCGAGTCGCGGGCCCGCAGGCGGGCCATCGGCCATGTGCTGCTCGCCACCGCGCAGGTGCAGCAGCGGGAGATCGAACAGGCCTGCCACACGGCGCTGAAGGCCGTGGACCTGCTGGAGACGCTGCGCTCCAACCGGGGCGCCGAGTACCTGGAGGACTTCCAGCAGCGCCTGGAGCCCTACCGGGAGGAGGCGGTGGTGCGGGAGTTCGGGGCACGGCTCGACCTGCCCGCCGCCGCGTGAACCGACGGTCCGCCGGCGTGTGAACGTGCGGTGGAACTCCGTGCGGGAAGCGGAAAGGAACGTAAACAGCGTGCCGAGGCCCGGTTTCGTTACTGCGGAGGCGGGGAAGTGGATCATGCCCCATGCGGCGTGGCAGCGGGCTCGGGGTACCCGGTAGCGTGAGCCGACGATTCCGAAGGTCCCCCATTCACAGGAGTCCCGGTGACGCAGAGTGGACAGGGCGAGGAGCCCTCGCCGCGCCGAGCGCGCGAAGGCATCGTGCTGCCCTCGGACGGCGGTACGCCCGTGCTGCCGGGGCAGGCGGGCGGAGCCGCCGGGCCCGCGCCCGCCTCGGCGCCGTCCGACGCCCGGGCATGGGACCAGCCGTGGGGCCCCGGACAGCAGTACGGCCCGCCTCCGCAGGAGAGCCGGCCCGCTCCGCCCGGCGCCCGGCCCTGGGAGACCCCGCAGACCGGCGGCCCGTCCGCCGCACAGCACGCCTGGCCCGCGCAGGGTCCGGCGCAGGGCCCCGGCGGCCCGCCGCCGATGGCGGGCCCCGGCCCGCTGCCCCCGGAGAACACGCAGCCGCCGGCGTACGGCGGCCCGGCCGCGGCCGGGCACGCCGCCCGGGGCGCGCAGCCGCCGTACGGGCAGCCGGAGTACGGGCAGCCCGCCTACGGGCAGCCGGCGTACGGACAGCACGGGCAGCAGTCCGCGCCGCTCCCCCCGGCCGACGGGGACGCCACCCAGTACCTGCCGCCGGTCGGCACACCCGCGGACGAGGGGGCCACGCAGTACATACCCCCCGTGAGCCCGGGGGCGCTGCCGCCCGAGAGACCCGTCGGTCCGCCCGCCGACGAGACGCAGTTCCTCGGCCACGCGCCGCAGCACGCCCCGGCCGTGTCCCACCCCGACGCCGAGGCCACGCAGTACATCGCGCCCGTGCCCGCCGGGCCCCCCGCGGCACCCCACGGCGGCGTCCCCGGCGCCGACGACGGCCGGCAGCCGCCCGCCGAGTTCGACAGCCTCTTCCGCAGCGGCCCCGCCGACGGACCGGCCTCCGCCACCCAGCAGCTGCCCCGCTTCGACGAGCCGGGCCCCGCGGACCCGCCCCCGTACGTCCCGCAGGGCCCGGGCGGCGGCAGGCGCCGCGGCGGCCACGACGACGCGGGCCGGGGCGGCCGGACCGGTTCCCGGCTGCCGCTCCTCGCGGCCGTCGGCGTCGGCATCGCCGTCGTCGGGATCGGCGCCGGCGCGATGATGGCCGGCGGGGAGGAGGGCGACGACAAGGGCGGCAACCAGACGGTGTCCGCCACGGCCCCCGCGGACTCCGCGTCGGCCTCCGCGTCACCGTCCGTCGACCCGGTCCGGCAGCAGGCCGTCGAGCTGGACAAACTGCTGGCCCAGAGCGGCAACAGCCGGAGCACCGTGATCAACGCGGTGGCCGACGTGAAGTCCTGCGACAACCTGCCCCAGGCCGCCAAGGACCTGCGCGAGGCCGCCAAGCAGCGCACCGGGCTGGTCACCAGCCTCTCCCAGCTGTCCGTGGACAGGCTGCCCGGCCACACCGAGCTGACCACCGCGCTCACCAAGGCGTGGCAGGCCTCGGCGTCGGCCGACAACCACTACGCGGCCTGGGCCGACCGGACGGCCGGGAAGAAGGGCTGCAAGAAGGGCAAGGCCGCCACCCAGCCCCAGGAGGCCAACCGGGCGAGCGGCACGGCGAGCAAGGAGAAGGCGAAGGCCGCCGCCCTCTGGAACGCCATCGCCAAGCAGTACGGGCTCACCGAGCGCCAGCCGGCCCAGCTCTGACCGCGGAGGGCGGACGGCCTGACCGCGGAGGGCGGACGGCAGGCCGCGGGAGGGCGGGCTCACCGGCCCGTCCGGTCAGGCGAGGCGGGCGTCGCGCAGGGTCTGTGTGGTGTCGACGGCGCCCCTGCGGGCCGACACCAGCCGGCCCTGCCGGACGACCTGCAGGGTGACCTCGGCGTTGACCAGCCGCGGGAAGCCGACCGAGGCCAGTTTGTCCTGGAACTTCCACCGGAGCGGTGGCGTGAGGCCGCCCGTGCCGACCTCCAGCCCGCCGTCCAGGGCCCGGGTGACGCGGTCGGCGCTCACCCCGCCGTCCCCGAGCGACTCGACGACCTCCTTGAACACGGTGTACGCGATCCAGGTGGTCTGCACCCCGGCGTCCGCGGCGTCGACGCTGTTGTCGCCGAACGCCTCCTCCTGGATGACCTTCTTCATCCCGTCCCAGCCCGGATCGTCCACCTCCGGGTACCAGCCGGTGACGTACGCGCCCTCGTAGGGGCCCGAGGCGCCGCCGGACGCGTTGACGGCGGACTGGTCGACGCTGCCGAGCACGGTCGCCGTCCGCACCCGCGGGTACTCCTCGCGGGCCCGCCGGAAGGAGTCCATGAAGGTGCCGGTGCGGTCCCCGAGGACCGGCACCACGCACCCCGGCCGCGCCGGGTCGGCGGTCGCCCGCCGCAGCGCCCGGTCGGACTCGTCGTGGTACTCGGTGGCGTCCTCCTGCGCCCGCTGGTCGTGGGTCGCGGCGTGCCCGCCCCCGGTCAGTCCCGAGTCGAGCAGCGGGGCCAGCTGGTCGCCCGCGATGGTGTCGGGGCGGACGAGCGTGACGGGCCCGCAGGGCTCGGCGAGCGCGCTGCCCAGACCGGCGAGCAGCGTGGGCTGGCCGCCGTTGACGGGGTAGGACAGGGGACTGGTGAACTCCGCGTTGGTGATGCCGTAGCCGCCGATGTACGGGATGCCGGCGCCCTCCAGGACGGGGAAGAACGAGTCGGCGTGCTGACTGTAGGAGCCGACCACGGCGACCGCGCCCTCCTTGACGGCACGGCGGGCGCACTTCACGGCGGCCACGCTGTCGTTGTGGTCGTTGCAGGTCAGGACGTTCAGCCGGTGGCCGCCGAGGCCGCCGTGGTCGTTGATCCAGCGGGCGTAGGCGCGGGCGAAGGCGGGCATGCCGGGCTTGTTGGTCGCGTCCGTGTCCGAGGGCGCCCAGGTCATGACGGTGATCGGGTCGTCCCCGGAGCCCCCCGTGACTCCGGGGACGACCCCGCAGCCGGCGGCGAGCGACGCGCACACCACCAGCGCACCCGCGGTCAGCGCGCCGGTCCGGGTGGGCCGGGAGCGGCCGGGGAGGCCGCGGAGGAACGTGCTGCGGTTGCGTCGCCTGCCGGTCATGGTCCCGCACGATTCCGCCACACGGATAACCTGGGCGTGACCTCCGGCCGACGCGTGGTGACGCCGAGGTGAATTACGGGGGCCGGTCCGACGCGGGTGGAGGGGAACGTACGATCGATGACCGTGCAAGGTTCGGAGAACTCTTCCCGTCGCGGCCGCCGCTCCTCCACCATGGGCGGCATGCCACTCAACGACATGCCGTGGTGGCGCTGGCGCAGCCAGGTGCGCTCCGCGCTGCACATGCTCTCCGCGCCCGCGTTCCAGCGGGACGTCTGGCTGGCCGGCACGCCCGGTTACGGCGACGTCACCGACGCGGTGTACCGGCTGGTGGAGGACACCTGGCTGGACCACTGGTCCGCCGAGAAGTACGTCGGCACCATCTTCCGCGACTCCCAGGAGGCGGCCCTCGTCGACACCGCCGTGCTGCGCGTCCTGCGGATCATGCACCAGGTGGGGCCGGACGCGCCGGTGGCCACCTACCTCGAGCACCCGGACTGGCCGGAGGCGGTGCGGGCGGCGCGGGACGCGCACGTGCGGCTGGCCACCGGTGACGGCGACGACCCGGAGGCGGAGCCCCGCAGCCTCGAGGTGCTGCGGATCATGACCAGGTCCGCCTGACGCCCGTCTGACGGGACGACCGTCGGTCCGGGAGGCCGATATGGGACCCTGTCCTCCATGAACGAGCAGTCCAGCCCCGCCGCCGCACCGGCCGACCAGTACGTCCTCACCCTGTCCTGCCCCGACAAACAGGGCATCGTGCACGCCGTGTCGAGCTACCTGTTCATGACCGGCTGCAACATCGAGGACAGCCAGCAGTTCGGCGACCACGACACGGGCCTGTTCTTCATGCGCGTCCACTTCTCGGCCGAGGCCCCGGTGACCGTGGACAAGCTGCGCGCCAGCTTCGCGGCGATCGGCGACTCCTTCCACATGGACTGGCAGATCAACCGGGCCGACGAGAAGATGCGCATCGTGCTCATGGTCAGCAGGTTCGGGCACTGCCTGAACGACCTGCTGTTCCGGGCCCGGATCGGCGCGCTGCCCGTGGAGATCGCCGCCGTGGTGTCCAATCACACCGACTTCGCGGAGCTGGTGGGGTCCTATGACATCCCCTTCCACCACATCCCCGTGACGAAGGACACCAAGGCGGACGCGGAGGCGCGGCTGCTGGAGATCGTGCGCGAGGAGGACGTCGAACTCGTCGTGCTGGCCCGTTACATGCAGGTCCTCTCCGACGACCTGTGCAAGCGGCTCAGCGGCCGAATCATCAACATCCACCACTCCTTCCTGCCGAGCTTCAAGGGCGCGAAGCCGTACCACCAGGCGCACGCCCGGGGTGTGAAGCTGATCGGCGCGACCGCGCACTATGTGACGGCCGACCTCGACGAGGGGCCGATCATCGAGCAGGAGGTCGAGCGGGTCGGCCACGACGTCACGCCGGACCAGCTGGTCGCCATCGGCCGGGACGTGGAGTGCCAGGCGCTGGCGCGGGCCGTGAAGTGGCACGCCGAGCGGAGGATCCTGCTGAACGGGCGCCGCACCGTCGTCTTCGCCTAGTAGCCCGGGGGCGTTCGGTCCCGCGGGCGGCCGCGGGCGAGCGGTGGTTGTTCGCGCGGTTCCCCGCGTCCCTCCGGGACGCGTTCACCGCACGTACCTCCAGGGGCGCGGGGCTGTGTCGCATGTGCGGCTCCGCCGCGTGGGCGCGACCCGCCCGCGCCCGCAGCCGCGACCCGCCCGCAGTCGCCGACGAAGCCGCGTCCCGCCCCTACATCCGGCTCAGGCTCGCCGCGGCGAACAGCACGTCCCGGATCGCCTCCCGGTCCCCCACCTGCCCCGCCGCCGCCTCCGCCGGAGGCACGTGGCCCGCGGCCAGGTGGCAGAACTCGACGCCGTCCAGGGCGACATGGGCCACCTCGTGGTCGGCGGAGCCCACCGCCGCCGGTGAGTCCAGCGGGATGAGCCACTCGCCGCCGCCCGAACCCTCGATCTCCAGTCGCAGGCTGCGCCCCGGCTCGCCCGCCGTGACCAGGTGCCGGCCGTCGGCGGGCGCGGCGAGGCCGGACCTGCGGCGTGCGGCCAGGACGCCCGGCAGCATCCGGGCGGCGAGGTCGATCATGCGGTGGAGATGGCGCGGCGAGGGCGGCTCGTACGGGTAGTCCACCGCCTCGGCTATGTCCTCCGCGTGCACCCAGCACTCGAAGGCCCGGTCCAGCATGGCGTCGCGCAGCGGCAGCTCGAAGTCGCCGTAGGAGACCGGCATCCGGCCCGCGCCACCACCCGTGCCGCCCGTGCCGCCGGTGAACGCCACGGTCCGGACGAGGGCGTGGCTCTGTTCGCGCCACGGCGCCCGCACCGCGCGCGTGGGCGGGTAGTGCGAGGCACGCCAGTAGGCCTCGGTGCGGCTCGCCGGGGCCGGGGCCTCGGCGGCGATCTCGCCGAGCGGGTCGGGCAGGCCCAGTGCGATCCCGACCAGTCCGTCGACCGTCAGCAGATGCGCGATGACCCCGGCGACGGTGGTGCGCCGGCTCACCGCGCCGTCGTCCCCGAACCAGCGCAGCCGTACCGGCGCGTGCCACTCGGAGTCCCCGATGTCCTGCAGCAGCGCGTCCAGGCGCGCGGTCTCGGCGTCGTACGGCGCGGCCCACTCGGGCACCGGGATGCGCGGCGGGCGACGTTCCAGGCAGCTCTCCAGGACACGGGTGCGCAGGGCGGGGTTCAGGTCGAGGCTCTCCGGGCGCTGGAGCAGCCCGACGGCGTCGCGCAGCCGCAGCGCCTCCTCGGCGCAGGTGCCGCACTCGTCCAGGTGCTCCTCGACGGCCGCGGCCTCCTCCGGGGAGCAGACGGCCAGCGCCCAGGCACCGAGGAGGGAGGTCAGCACGTGGTGCTCCAGTACGAGGGGTGCGGCCGGTTCCACCGCGGGCAGCGGGTGTCCGCCGTCCTCGACGGAGGCACGCGGCAGCGGGATGCGCGGCGCGGGGCCGGACCCACCGGCGCCGTCGCACGCCTCGTTCCCACCGTTCTCGCCCTTCTCGTCGTGCCCGTCGTGCTCGCCGTACGCTCCGCTCACGCCGCACCCCCGTATCCGGGCGGCGCCCCCGGTGACGGCACGTCGCGGGCGGTGGCCAGCAGCTGCAGTCCCAGGCGCAGGCGGCGACGGGCCTCGTCCTCCGTGACGCCGAGGTCGGCGGCGGTCTGGCGGTAGTCGCGGCGCTGGAAGTAGGCCAGCTCCAGGGCGGCCCGCAGCGAGGCCGGCATGGACTGGGCGATGTAGTCGGCGCGGGCGGCGACCGAGGCGTGGCGCACCTTGCGCTCCAGTTCCTCGGTGGTGCCGGTGCCACCGCGCGCGAGAGCGGCCGCCTCGGTGGCCCGCAGCCGCTGCACGGCCAGGCGGCGGGTCAGGGCGGCGACCCAGCTGCGCAGCGGGCCCTGCTTGGGGTCGTAGGTCTCCGGGTGCTCCCAGACGTGCGCGAACACGTCACGAGTGAGGTGGTCGGCGGCCCGCTCGTCGTCCAGCACGCGGTGGGCGAGGCCGTGCACGAGCGAGGCGAACCGGTCGTAGAACTCGCCGAGGGCGGCGGCCTCGCCCCGGGCCAGCCGCTGCTGCATCGTGCGGTCCCAGCGCAGCGGCGGGTCCTTCTTCGCCATACGGCTCCTCCCCCCTGCTCGGGCCCGACGGCCGGGCCGGTCCCCCACCGGTGTCCAGCCTGTGGCCACCGTCTCCTCGAATGTAGTCGGCACGTCCGACGACGCACGCCCCTTTGTGTCAATGCGCGCCCCCGGCGGGCCGCAGATGGTAGGGCGCTCATCGACCTCTCAGGTCGACCGCCTACCCTCCATAGTGCGACCGAATTCGATCGAACAAGATCGAAACCGTCTGAAACAAGCCTCTTTTGATCGGATCCCGTTTCCGGGCAGGTGTTTGCGGGAACGGCCGGTGGGCAGGCGCGCGACCAAGAAGCGTAGGCGTGGCTTCCGTTTCGGCGGGTCCGGACGCACCGACGGATGAAGGGCATGGCGGTGACGCTCAAGGTGACCGGCGGCGAGCGCGGCGACTGGGCCGTGCTCCAGGTGTCGGGCGAACTGGACCTGGTGACGTCCCCGGTGCTGCGGCAGCGGGTGCACGACGAGGTGGCCGAGGGGCGGCACAGCCTCGTCCTGGACCTCTCCGAGGTCCTCTTCTGCGATTCCAGCGGGGTCGGCGTGCTCATCGCCTCCCGGCGTCTCATCCGCTCCTGTCAGGGCAGGCTGCGCCTGATACTGCCCGCCCGGGGAGCCGTCGACGGCTCCCATGTCAACCGGGTCCTCGGTGCGCTGGGTGTGCGCCGGCTCTTCGACGTCCACCCCGACCTCGCCTCGGCGACCGGCGACCGACCGCGACCGCTCTCCGCGTAGGGGCGTGCCCCCGGTGTGCGCGGGGGAGGGACGGGCCCGGGTTCGCCCTGCGGGCGGCCCCCGGGCGTCGTACTCTCCGTGCGAGACGCACCCACCCGACGTGACGAGAGGGCGGTCGGAGAAGACATGGTCAGCAGCGAGTACGAGCGCAGGATCGCGGCACGGTTCGCCACCTTCGACCAGGACGGCAACGGCTACATCGACCGGCAGGACTTCAACACGGCGGCCAAGGCGCTGCTCGCCGAGTTCGCCGTCGCCGCCCGGTCCGACAGGGGCCAGGCCCTGTACGGCGGAGCGGAGGCGCTCTGGCAGGGCATGGCCGGGATCGCCGACCGCGACGGCGACCAGCGCATCACCCGGGAGGAGTTCGTCACCGCGGCGGTCAAGCGGCTGCGGGACAACCCGGAGCGGTTCGCCGAGATCGCCCGCCCGTTCCTGCACGCGGCCCTCGCCGTCGCCGACGCGGACGGCGACGGAGCCGTCACCGTCGCCGACACCGCGCGGGCGCTCACCGCGCTCGGCGTCCCCGGGGCCACCGCCCGTGCGGTCGCCGACGAACTCGACACGGACGGCGACGGCAAGGTGGGGGAGGCGGAGGCCGTTCCGGCGTTCGCCCGCTGGTTCACCGTGCCCGAGTGACGCGCGCGGGGCCGCGTCGGCCCCGCCCGCGGTGACGCGGATCGTGGCAGTACATGATCACCGAGGGTAGTCGCCGGGTCGTGTCCGGCGTGTGCCCCGTCACGGACCGGAGTCGGCGCCGTCCTCCGGTACCTTGTGTGGGATGCGAGTGCCCCCGAGCGCCGGCCGTGCCGGTGCCGCCCGCCGGGCGGCTCCGGGACCGGGCGTGTGCGCCTTGCCCCGCAAGGCGGAGAGGCCGTCGGCCACCGCCTGTTCGACTGCCCGGACCGGGCGTCGCACAGTATGCCGCACGAGTACTCCTTCGCGCTGGAATATGCCCGAAGCGCTTGTTGGCGTGACTGTACGTCAACCATGCTGTCCCCTACGGGATTCACGTTCCGTGAACCCTGGCCCGGCCGTTGTTCTGGCCATGCAGGAAGTGGCTACGATCGTGGCCCTCGTGAGGCGCGAGCCTTTGTGTCCGCCGGTTCGGATGGTGTGAGCGGTGCAGGTGCTTCAAGTGCAGCTGGAGATCCGGCCCGACCCCGCAGAGGTGGGGCGAGCCCGCCGGTGGGCTCGCTCGCGGCTGGCCGGGTCGGGGATACGGGCGGA
Organism: Streptomyces sp. NPDC093586; assembly: GCF_044764905.1. NCBI lineage: Bacteria > Bacillati > Actinomycetota > Actinomycetes > Kitasatosporales > Streptomycetaceae > Streptomyces > Streptomyces sp. NPDC093586. The sequence continues at coordinate 81,216 of NZ_JBIWJA010000028.1, forward strand.
CGAGCAACTCGCCGAGACGCTGGTCCTGATCGTCTCCGAACTCGTCACCAACGCCGTGGTGCACACCGGCTGCCCCGCCGTGCTGCGGCTCGTCCTGCCGGGCGTGGTGACCGGGGAGACCACGGTCCGCCTCGAGGTGGACGACACCAGCGGGAGCGCCCCGGTGCCCCGGTGCGTGGACGACGACGCGACGGGCGGCCGGGGCCTCGCCCTCGTCGACGGCCTCGCCGACCGCTGGGGCTGGAGCCGCGAGGGCGCCGGCAAGCGCATCTGGTGCGAACTGGACCGCTGCGCCGGACCGGGGGAGGCCCCGCCGGTCCGTACGGGCGGCGCGGTGCCCCACGAGGGAATGACCTACGAAGTGGTGTAGGACCTGTCGTCCGGACCGTTCCGGCGACGCGGGGAGGCATTGCCCGGCGCATCGGCCCCCGCTTCCGCCGACGCCGGTGCGGCAGTGCGCCGGGGTGTGCTTCCGTGCGCGTCCCGCGCGAGCGGGAGCCCCGGGGGGAAACACTCCCCGGCGGTTGACGGATCGTCACCGCTTCCTCACGCTTGTGGACAACGATTCGCCGCGAGGGGACGGCGAGGGCCCGGTGACGGGGTCCTCGACGAGTGTGGGTCGTGATTCGGCGGCGGTTCCCCCGGGGGCGACGGGAACCGGGCGGGAGCGCCGGAGTCGGGTGGCGGCGTGCGGCGCCACGGCCGGGGCGGCCGGCGCCGCGCCGCCGGCCGACGCCTCCCGGTGACGCCCTCACCCTCCACAGGCTGTGGACGACGCCTGCGGATCGGGCACCGGCCGCTCGGTGCACCGCGCCTGCCCGCCGTCGCGGAGGGGCGGTACGACGGTCCGGCGGACCACGCCGTCGGCGACGGCGGTGCCGCGGTCCCGGGCGCCTGCCTCAGCCCGGCAGACGGGAGACGCGGTCCGCGTGCGCGCAGTGCCTGGTGCCGCGGCAGGCGACGTTTGCCCGGTAAGGAGCGGCGTCCGGTGCGGCGAGTGGGGGCACCCCCTCCGGGGGAGCGTGCCGGGCGTCGCGACGGGGCGAACACTGCCTGTCGCGGCACTGGGCGGCGGCCCGCCCGCCCGGGCCGCCGCCGACGACGTGCACGGGCAGGCCCGCGGGACGGGCGGACCGGGTTCGGCAGGCGGTGCGGAGTCGGCCGTGCGGCGAGCGCAACCACGGCTCCGCTTGATGGGTCTCGGTCAAGACCGGAATCGGTTGTGGATCGGTCACGGGGAAATCCGCGGGCCCCGCCGGCCCACGGTCGGATTGAATGGACCGATGGCCCACACACGTATACGCACCCTCGCTCCCTCCGTCACCGAACCGCGCGGGCACGGCCTGCACCTGAGTGCCTGGGACGCCGGCAGCGACGCCGACGCGCAGACGTGGCTGCGCGGACACCTGGACCCCGACTTCCAGCGCTGGAACACGCCGCTCAGGCCGATGACCGGCCTCGACGCGGCCCGCGAGTCGCTGCGCGCACGGGCGCGGGAGGCCGGCGAGGGCAGGTCCGCGTCGTTCCGGATCACGGACGGGGCGGACGGCACGACGCTCGGACACATCGGCGTCGGCGAGATCAACCTGCCCCTGAAGCTGGCCCGCGTCGGCTACTGGGTGCTGCCCGAGGCCCGCGGCCGGGGCGTCGCCACCCGCGCCCTGCTCCTCGCGTCGCGCTGGGCCTTCGCGGAACTCGGCCTCCACCGCCTGGAACTGGGCCACGCCCTGGGCCACGGCGCCTCCTGCCGGGTCGCCGAGCGGTGCGGGTACCGCTACGAGGGGACGATGCGCGGGGCGATGTTCGAGGAGAACCGGCGCGACGCGTTCCGGGACGCCCACCTGCACGCCCGGCTGGCGACCGACGCGGAGCCGGCCGCCCCCGACGCGCGGTGAGCGCCGCTCACGGCCACAGCAGTTGCGTGCGCCAGTCCTCCTCCGTCCGCCGGTAGGCGAGGCGTACGTGGCGGCGCCGGGCGTCGCCCTGGAAGAACTCCACCTCCTGGGGGCGCAGCCGGTACAGCGTCCAGGACGGGACGGGCGCGTCCGGTTCCCGCTCGGCCCGCTCCCAGGCGGTCTCGGAGGCGCGCGCCAGCTCGTCCGGGGAGCTCAGCGGCGCGCTCTGCCGGCCGGTGAGGGCGGCGGCCAGCGCGCCGGTCGACCGGGCGTGCAGGTCGGCCCGCGCCTCCTCGGCCGGGGCGACGGTGACCGGGCCGCGGACCCGCACCTGGCGGCCCAGCACCGGCCAGTAGAAGACGAGCGCGGCGTACGGCCGGGCGACGAGGTGGCGGCCCTTGCGGCTGTCGGCGTGCGTGGCGAACGACCAGCCGTCCGCGTCCGCGCCGTGCAGCATCACGATCCGTACGTCCGGCCAGCCCTCCGCGTCGGCCGTCGCCAGCGACACGGTGTGCGGCTCGCTCTGCCCGGCCGCCACCGCCTCGGCGAACCACCGGGTGAACAGGGGCAGCGGGTCGCCGGGTGCGGTGGCCGGGTCGAACGGGGGCAGTTCGGTGACCGCCGGGTCCCACACCCGCAGTGACCTCAGCAGTTCGTGAAGATCGGGTTCCATGCCCCGATTGTCACGTGGGGCCGGGCCGGGCGAGGGATGTTCGCCGTACGGTTCACACCTGGCCGAGGTCGGAGGAGACCCAGCGCTCGGGCCGCATCCGGACGACGACCTGTTCGCCGTGGCTCTTCCGGGCGAAGTCGACGTAGCCGTCGACCTTCTCGGCCGGCAGGTACCGGGCGGCCATCTCCCGCAGTCGCTCGACGGTCGCGGGGACCGTCTCGACGACCGGGCCCTCCACCGACACGTACCGGATGGTGGGCTCCAGCCGGTCGACCATGAGGGAGAACCGGCCCGCCGCCTTGATCAGCTCGTTCTTGCGGCTGTCGAGCCCGGTCATGATCCAGACGTCGCCGCCCGGCGCGTACTGGTACCAGATGGGCACGGTCAGCGGGGCGCGTCCGGGGCCCGCGTCCACCGCCAGCGCGGCGATGTGGGGTTCGGCCAGGAACTGTTCACGCTCTTCGCGGGTCAGGGCCATTCCGGTCTCGTCTCCTCAACGGCGTACGGGTGTACGGCTGTTCGGGTGCCTGCAGCGGTCGCAACGGTGGCCGGGCGGGTGCTTGTTCCCGCGCGGGCCGGTCGGCGGCGGCGGGCGGATCGGCGCCACGGGCGGGGTGCGGCGGCGGACGCGCGGTCGGGGAAGGGGACCGGGGCGGCGCAGGGGGCGCGGAGGGCGGTGGGAGCACCGGGGCGGGGAAGGGCGTCCGGGAGGCGGGGCGTGGCGGAGCGGGCAGGGATGACAGGCTGCCGTGCGACCGGACGGGCGCGTTACCTGGAGGGCTTCTTGCCGGTGATGCCCAGGTGCATCAACAGAGCCAGATTTGGCTTGAGTTCGGCCTGCTTCACGCCCCAGGAGCTGAAGCCCTTCTGGTGCGAGGCGACGGCCGCGAGCATCGTGACCAGCGAACCGGCGATCGCCGCCGGGTTCACGTCCTTGTCGACCCTGCCCTTGGCCTGCAGTTCGGCGACGGAGTCCGCGAGGGCCGTGTTCACCGAGTTCAGGATCTTCATCCGGAGCTTGTAGAACCGCTTGTCGCCCTCCGCGGCGCCCAGGTCGACGACCCGCAGGATGGCGTCGTTCCTCCGCCAGAAGTCCAGGAACCCGTCGACCAGTTCCTGCGCCGTCTGCCAGCCGGCCTTGCCGGCCCAGGAGCGTCCCGCCGCCAGCCCGGCCAACCCGGAACTCTCGGCGGCCGTTTGCTCGGCGATCTCCAGGACGGCTCCCTCGACGTCCGGGAAGTACTGGTAGAAGGTCGCGGGCGACGTTCCTGCCTTCCGGGCGACGTCGATGACCTTGACGTCCCGGTAGGGGGAGGAGCTCAGCATGTCGCCCAGGCAGTCGAGCAGTTTCTGCCGGGTCGCCTGCCCGCGTCGACCGGCCACGCGGCCGTCCACGGTGCGCACTTGTCCTGTCATGCCGTCAGCTTACCGACGGCCGATCGGCGCGCGATTCGGCCGACTGCAAATGGGGTGTGCGGGTGCGAAGTGGCTGCTGTGCCTGGTCTGCGCGGTGCGCGCGAGGCGGTTACGTTGGCGGTATGGCCGAAAACGGTGCATCCGCCCGGCGGGCGTCCGGGTACGCGGAAGGCGTCCCCTGCTGGGTGGACGCGCAGCTCTCCGACGTCCGGGCGGGCGAGCGCTTCTACGGCGAGCTCTTCGGATGGGCCTTCACCCAGGGGCCCGGTGCCTCCAGGTGGGCCCGCCTGGACGGCGAGCCCGTCGCCGCGCTGGTTCCCAAGACGGACGGCCGGATGCCCACCGTGTGGACGGTGTACTTCGCCGCCCGGGACGCCGGGGCACTGGCCGGGCGGATCCGGGAGGCCGGCGGGCAGGTCGTCACGCCGCCCCGGCCGGTGGACGGCCTGGGCACGACCGCCCTCGTCGCCGACCCCCAGGGCGCGGTCTTCGCCCTGTGGCAACCGGCCCCCGGCGCCGACGCCGACGGGTCCGCCTCCACCGCCTCCACCGCCTTCACCGGCTTCGGCAGGCGGCACGAGCCGGGTGCCTTCGCCTGGGCCGAGCTGTACACCCGCGACACCGAGGCCGCCAACGCCTTCTACGGCGGCCTGTTCCACGACACCCTCTTCGGCCCCGGCGCCGCACCCGACGTGGGCCGCGCCGCGGTGACCGACGTCTTCCCCGCCGAGATGCCGCCGCACTTCCTCGTGCACTTCCGGGTCGAGGACTGCGAGGCGGCGCTCGGCACGGTGGCCCGGCTCGGCGGGCGGGTGCGGGTGCCGCCGTTCGAGGCGTCGTACGGGCGGGTGGCCGTGGTCTCGGACGACCAGGGGGCGTCGTTCGCGCTGCTCCAGCGCTGAGGGCCGCCGCGACACCGTACCGGGATGGTCGTTCGCCCGGGATTGAGGCATGACACCCCGATTGTCCCAGGGTTCGCCACCAGCGCCTCGGACAGGAAGAATCGGGGTGTGTGCCGCCGCGGCGGTGTGGTGGTGAGACGCTGCACGTCGGCCGCGTACATATGTGGGTGGTGCGGCTCGTACGGGGAGGTGGCAGGCAAGTGGTGGATCAGCTGACACAGCACGATCCGCGGCGGATCGGGCCGTTCGAGGTGCTGGGGCGGCTCGGCGCCGGCGGCATGGGGCTGGTCTATCTGGCGCGTTCGGCGTCCGGCCGGCGCGTGGCGATCAAGACGGTCCGGACGGAGCTCGCCGAGGACCAGCTGTTCCGCGTCCGCTTCACGCGTGAGGTGGAGGCCGCCCGCGCGGTCTCCGGCTTCTACACGGCGGCCGTGGTCGACGCCGACCCGCGGGCCGCCGTGCCGTGGCTGGCCACCGCGTACGTCCCCGCGCCCTCCCTCGAGGAGATAGTGAACGAGTGCGGGCCGCTGCCGGCCCAGGCCGTGCGCTGGCTGGCGGCGGGCGTCGCGGAGGCGCTGCAGTCGATCCACGGCGCCGGGCTCGTCCACCGCGACCTCAAGCCGTCCAACGTCCTCGTCGTCGAGGACGGCCCCCGGGTGATCGACTTCGGCATCGCCTCCGGCGTCTCGAACACCCGTCTGACCATGACGAACGTCGCCGTCGGCACCCCCGCCTACATGTCGCCGGAACAGGCGAAGGACTCGCGCAGCGTCACCGGCGCCAGCGACGTGTTCTCGCTCGGCTCCATGCTGGTCTTCGCCGCCACCGGACACCCGCCCTTCCACGGGGCCAACCCGGTCGAGACGGTCTTCATGCTGCTGCGCGAGGGCCCCGACCTGGAGGGCCTCCCGGACGAGCTGCGTCCGCTCATCGAGTCGTGCATGCAGATGGAGGCGACGGCCCGCCCCAACCCCGCCGACCTCCAGTCCCAGCTCGCCCCGCACCTGTACGGCTCCGGCTCCGACGACAGCGGTACGGCCTCGGCGTGGCTGCCCGAACGGGCGGTGAGCCTGATCGAGGAACGCCGCAACGGCCGCCCCACGGCCCGGCCCGCGGCGACGGCCGGCGGGCGCGGCGGCGGCCCGGCCGGTGCCCGGCCGGCCGTGCCGGCGCCCCCGCTGCCGCCCCCGCCCTCGCACGACCCCGTCGTGCCGGCGCCGTCCGTGCACGGCCCCCCGGTGCCCGCGCCCGTCGGCGCCCCGGACGCCGGGCCCGTCCGGCTGGCCGGTGCCGCGGTGCCCATCGGCCCCGGCCCGCGCGTCGCCGACATGCGGGCCGCCGCGGTGGCCGCGCCGCCGCCGGAGTCCGCCCTCGCCGCCTCCTGGTCCCGGCCGCGCCCCGGCGTGGGCGGCGCCGACCCGGTCGTACCGGCGCCTGCCGCCCCCGCGACGCCCCCCGAAGCGGCGGCGAGCGGCTGGCGCCCCTGGCGTTTCCGCATGTCCAACGACGTCTGGGGCACGCCGTCCGTCGACGGGGACCTGGTCTACGTCACCTCCTTCGAGGTGCACGCCCTGGACGTGGCCACCGGGCGCCGCCGCTTCAAGACCCGGGACGTGGCCTGGTCGATGGCGGTCGCGGACGGCCGTATCCACGCCTCCGACGGCCCGACCCTCTTCGCCCTGGACGCCCGCGAGGGCGCCGACCTGTGGCGCGTCCAGACCGACGCCTGGGTCTACTCCCTCCAGGCCGACCGGGGCACGGTCGTCACCGCCACCCGCGGCGGCGGCGTCCAGGCCTGGGAGGCCTCGGGCGGCCAGAAGCTGTGGGAGATCACCGGCGCCCAGACCGACTTCGAGTCCCCGGAAGCGGGCGCGACGGTCCACGACGGCACGGTGTACGTCTGGCAGGACGCCCGGCTGCGCGCCCTGGACGCCCGTACCGGTGACGAGCGCTGGTCGTACCCGATCGGCGACGCGGCGTCCTGCGGCGGCGTTCCGGTCCGCCTGGCCCAGGCGCCCGACGGCTACGTGTACGTCGCGGCCGGCACCCGCGTCCTCGCGCTGGAGGTCGCCTCCGGACACGTCCGCTGGCACTTCGAGGCCCCGGCCGTCTTCCTCTCCCCGCCGGTCTTCGTGCCGGGCCCCGCGGTGACCGGCGGCGGCGTCTACCTGGCCGACTACCTCGGCACGGTGTACGCCCTCGACGCCACCGACGGCCGCGACCGCTGGCGCATCGCGACGGAGGGCCGCTCCTCCACCGACCCGGTCCTGGTGGCCGCCGGTCACGTCCACGTGGGCAGCGGCAAGGGCCTGTACACGCTGGACGCCGTCACCGGCACGCCCAAGTGGCGCTTCCAGGCGGGCGGCGAGATCGTCGGCGCGCCCGCGGTCGCCGAGGGCCGGATCCACTTCGGCTCCACCGACCACCTCCTCTACACGCTGAAGGCCGACGACGGCCGGCTGCGCTGGAAGCTGGCGACCGGCGGCGAGATCACCGGCTCCCCGGTGGTGCGGGACGGCATCGTGTACGCGTGCAGCAAGGACCGCTGCGTGTACGCGCTGGACGCGGAGAAGGGCACGGGGACGGCGCGCACGACGTGACGCGCCCCGCCCCGGCCCGGTCACCCCGTGTGCCCGGCCGTGGCAGGCCAGTGACATGCCCGTGACAGGGGCTCGCTAGCGTGGGGGCCATGACGACACGGGGACGAGCACTCAGGTTCACGGCGATCTCGGCACTGGTGGTGCTCAGCCTGACCGGTTTCTCGACGGGACGCGGCCACGGCCACGGTGACGGCGGCGGGGGCGGCGGGTGCAGCAGCAGCGGCCAGGACCACGACACCTCGTCGTCCACGTCGGGCGGTGACGTCTACAAGGACGACGACGACAGTTCGTACGGAGGCGGCACGAGCGGCGGCTACGGCTACGGTGGCTCCGGCTCCGGCTCCGGCTCCGGCTCCGACGACGACCACGACGACACCGGCGGCAGCGGCGGCGACAGCGGCAGCAGTGCCCTGCAGGCCGCCACGGTGGAACTCGTGAGCTGCGCGACCGAGGCCGACCCGTACGCCACGGTCGAGGTCACCAACCCGAACGACCGCGAGTACACCTTCGCCGTCACCGTGTTCTTCAAGGACGCGGGCGACGTCACGATCGACGACACCCGCCAGGAGACCACCGTCCCCGCCAGAGGCGTGAACCGCGTACGCCTCGCGTTCGACGACCGGGGCGGGACCGTCGACCACTGCGAGCTGGACGACGAGGAGATCCTGCCGCTGACGTGACGCGGCCCCCGGGGTCAGGAGCGGGCCGCCCGGCGTTCCGCCCCGCTGAGCGGCGGGCCCTGGAGGTGCGGCTTCTTCGGCCCGAACAGCATGGGCACCAGCATGTCCCGCGAGAAGAGCCGGGTCGGGGGCCGCTCCATGCTCATCACGTCGAGCAGGGCGCCCATGGCGCGCGGACTGCGGGCGCCGGTGGCGACGGCCCGGTCGACGTAGCGGGCCAGCAGCCTCTCCACCACGGTCGGCGGTGTCCCGGCGGCACCCGGGTAGAAGGCGTCCTGGCCGACCGCCAGGTCCCAGGCGCCGGCGACCGGGCGGGCCGCGGCCCGCTGGAGGGCACCGGCCGTCCCGGGCGCGGTGAGCGCGGTGCGGCGCAGCACGTCGCGGACCGCGAGGGCGCTCTGGGCGGCGACGGTCAGGCCGTGCCCGTAGACGGGGTTGTAGCCGGCGACGGCGTCGCCGAGGACGACGAAGCCGTCGGGCCGGCGTCCGAGCTTCTCGTAGTAGCGGCGCCGGTTGGCGGTGCTGCGGGTGACGGTGACGTCGCCCAGTGGTTCGGCGTCCCGCAGCAGCTCGCCGATGACCGGGTCGGCGAGGCCCAGCGCGAACGGCACGAACGCGTCCGGGTCGGCGGTGGGCTCGCCGCCGCGCGTACCGCCCAGGGTGACGATCCACCGGTCACCCTCCACGGGCAGGATCACCCCGCCCCGCCCCGGCGGCCTGGCCGGGTTGGCCTGCACGTTGACCAGCGGGAAGGTGCCGTCGGCGGTGGTGCCGGGGGCGCGGTACACGCGGGTGGCGTAGGTGAGGCCGGCGTCGACCTCCCGCTCGGCGACCCGGGGCAGGCCCAGGTCGGCGAGCCACCGCGGGGCGCGGGAGCCGCGTCCGGTCGCGTCCACGACGAGGTCGGCGGCCAGCACCTGCTCGCCGTCGCCGGACCGGACGCGGACCCCGCGCACGCGGCGGGCGTCGCCCTCCAGGGCCAGGGCGGAGGTGCCCTGGCGCAGGGTGATCCGCCCGCTCTTGAGGACGTGGTCGCGGACGACGGAGTCGAGCAGGTCGCGCGAGCAGACCAGGTTCCGGTGGTGGGTCGCCAGGAACCTGCGGAACCAGACCTCGTTGGGTGCCCGGGACACCATGTCGCCCATGATGTGGACCAGGCGCCCGCCCCGGCCCACCACGTCGTCGACGAGCCCGGGCAGCAGCTCGCCCAGGGCCCGCACCCCGCCGCTCCACACCAGATGCGCGTGCCGGGCCTGCGGAACGCCCCGGCGCGGCTCGGGCCCCTCGGGCAGGACGTCGCGTTCGACGACCGTGACGTCGGCGAACTCGGTGAGCGCGGCGGTGGCGAAGAGGCCCGCCGCGCCGGCGCCGAGGACGACGGCGTGCGGCCGGGGGACGGCGGGAGTGTCAGGCATGGGTGTCGAGGCCGCTTTCTGTGCTGGTCACCCGGCGGCCGAGGTCGGCGAGGGCACGCCGTCGGTACAGGGCGAGGGAGATGGTGTCGATGTGGTCGCTGATGTCGGTGCCGATGCCCGGCGGCCGTTCGCTCGCGGGGGCCGGGACACCGGCCGCGTAGGCGTCGATGGCGGCGCGCAGCGCGACCGCGCCGGCGAGGTCACGGGCCCGCGCCTCACCGTGGGCGGCCCGCGCCGCGGCGAGGGCCCGTGCGTGGACGTCGGGGCGGAAGTACGGGGCCAGCAGCCGCAGCGCGTCGTGGATGCGCTGCTGCCGCTGCACGACCCGCAGGTCCAACGGCACCCAGAACCCGAAGCGGGCCGGTGCCGCCGCCGGCGCCAGCACCCGCAGCGCCCGCCAGAGCGGCCGCAGCCGCAGGTACTCCCGCTGATCGCGCACCGCGTTGCGCAGCGCCGGCCCGGCCTGCGGGACGATGAACCCGACGGCGACCAGCGATGCCTGGAGCAGTGCGAACGGCGGCGCGACCCGGGTGCTGAGCACGTCCCAGTCCGTCCCGCACCACCGGGCCGCCACGGCGAGGAGTTTCGCCGCGTCGAAGAGCAGCCCGGTGGCGAAGCCGAGCAGCAGGAAGACGACCCCCGACTTCACCCAGCGGTCGGTCACGGCCGGCGACCACTGCCGCAGCATCCGCGTGGCGACGATGCCGGTCACCGCGTGCGCGCCCAGGTAGAGAAGGATGTGCTCGCGCATCCACGGGGTGCCGGCGTAGTAGGTGTCGAGGTCGTAGGTCCGCGGTTCCGGCACGCGTGCGAGCAGGAAGGTCACCCAGAGCCCGGCCACGATCCCGCCGTACGCGCAGTAAATACGGCGGATGCCGCGCCGGCGCCGTTCGGACGGCGGCTGGCGCCACCGGGTGATCATGGCCAGCCCGGTCGCGCCGGACACCGTCAGGAACGAGTACGCGCAGGGCGAGGCGAAGTTGGGGATGCCCGTCCAGCCGTTGAGCCGCTCGATGTTGACGGGCGTGATGACCACCAGCACGCAGGTCGCGCACGCCAGCAGCACGGTCGTCGCCCGCACCTCGGGGGTGCGCCAGGCCCGCACGAACGTCGGCAGCTTGAGCAGGACGGCGAGGGCGAGCAGGGCGGTGGGCAGGGCGTAGGGGACGTGGAACGGCGGGAGGTGCGGGACCATCAGAGCAGGCGTCCGCCGCGGTTGGTCAGCGACAGGTTCATGCGGCCCTCCAGCGTCGCCGGGGAGACCGGGCCCTCGGCGTACCGGCCGCGCATCCAGGTGCGCACCTCGCGGCCGAACAGCAACCCGAAGGTCTCGGCGGCCACCTCGTGCCCGTCCGGCGACTCGGCCCGGGCGGCGACGGCCAGCAGCGCGTCGCGCGGCACCTCGGCCTCGGCGAGGATCTGCTCCGCCGCCCGCCGCACCGCGTCGGACGCCTGCCGCGACGGTGCGCCGGCCCGCGCGGAGGCGTCGGCGAGCCCGGCGACGTGATGCCCGCAGTCGCCCTGCTCCTCGTGCCACAGCTCGTGCCCGAGGATCACCAACTGCGCCTCGGGGACGGTGCGTTCCTCTACCACGATGACGGACCTGTGCCCCAGGTCCAGCCGCAGCCCCGACACCGGGACGTCCGCCGGGAACGCCCGGAACACCAGCTCCACCGGCCGCCCCGCGCGCACGCTCATGGCCCGGCAGAAGGCCCGCATGACGGCCTCCGGCTCCGCCGGCCGGTCCAGATCCTGGGCGGCCTCCCTGCCGAGCGCACGGAGCAGCGCCTTCATCGCTCGCGGACTCACGGGCCGGTTTTCCCCCTCCCCGGGACATCACCGACGTACACCGACAGGTCGGGAAGACCTTAGTGACGGACGGGGCTTCGTTCGACCCTTTCGAACGACTCAGGCCACGGCTTGGCCGGAACTGGCCGGGGTGGGCCCCCGGCGGGGGCCGGGGCCGGTGTCAGTGATGGGAGCGTTTGTCCCACGCGGAAGGTCCCGTCGCCCCCGCCCTTGCCGGGTATCCGCCGGTCCGCGCGGGACATTCGCACCGATCCCGTTCGCCCGGCCCCGTCAGGGACGCGCGCGGCACTCGGTCAGTACGCCGTGGATCTCCTCCAGCATGCGGGCGGGGTGGTGGAAGACGTCGTCGGCGCCGTAGCGGAGGAGGCGGCGGACCTCGGGGCAGCGGGAGATCTCGTCGAAGCGGACCATGTCCCGGCGGTGGGAGTCGCGGGTGCCGTGGTACGCGTAGCCCTCGATCTCGACCGCCAGTCCCTCGGCACGGAAGAGGAAGTCCAGGTAGCGGCACCGTCCGTCCGGCGTCCGCACTTCCGCCTGCGTCTCGGGGCGCAGCCCGGCGTCGTGCATACGGAGCCGGGCGACGGTCTCCGCCGGTGAACCGGCGCCGCGGTCCACGAGCGCCAGCCACTTCCGCGCTCGTGCGCTGCCGGGCAGTGGGGCCTCGACCTCGATGGCGAGGGCGGCCGGCGTGATGAGCGGAGGCCCGCGCACACCGCCGACCCTGCGGTGGCCGAGGGCGGACTCGACGGCGACCAGGGCGTCGTCCCTCGGGCCGCACCGCAGGAGGTCACCGAGCGTACGGGCGAGGGCCGTGGTCCGGAGCCGGTGGCGCCCGACGACCTCCACGTCGGTGTCGGCGAGCGGGACGCGGTACACGCGGATGCCGGTGGGCCTCTGGCGGAAAGTGAGTGCCGGGTCCGTGAATTCCAGGCGCTCGGTCGTGCCGTGGCCGAGGGTCTCGATCCGCTGGAGCCGGGCGGCGGAACGGTGACTCACCACGAGCCGCGGATGGAGAAGCTGCACCGCCTTCAGCCGGACGTCGGGGTCGTGCTCCGCGCCGGTGCCGGGCTCGGCCCAGGCGCCCTGCCGCACCCGGCCCCAGCCCTCCGCCCCGAGCCGCCGGAACAGCGAGGACCGGGTCCACCCGGCCTCCAGCGCGCGTGACGTGAGCAGCACGCCTTCCTCGACGAGCGCGCGCAGGCCGTTGCGTTCGTGCTCCACGGCGCCGGTGTGCCGTGGAACGGGGGAGTGGCCCCGGCCCTGTGGACAACCGGCCTCAGCCGGCCCGGCACCCGTCGACGAACGCCTGCCAGGCGCGGGGGCGGAAGAGGAGGACGGGGCCGTCGTCGCCGTCCCGCACCTGCTTGGAGTCCCGCACGGGGACGAGGCCGGGGAGGCCGTGGGCGACCTCGACGCAGTCGCCGCCGTCGCCATTGCTGTGACTGCTCTTGCGCCAGCGCGCGGAGTTCACGTCAAAGTCGCTGTGTGCCATTTCGACAGTCCTCAGCCGCTTCCTCGATCATGGCGAGGGACGCCTCCGGCGGCAGAGCGGCGGCCCTGAGCCGATCGTATGCCTTGCGGTACTGCTTCACGACGGACGGTTCGTCGATGGTGTCACCGCTGTACGCGGACTCCGTGTAGACCAGTGGCGGGGCGTCGGCGAAGGTCATGACCTTGGCCATGCCCTGCATGAGCGGGTGCGCGCCGCGATTCCACGGCAGCACCTGTGGAATGATCCTCGGCCGCCGGGCCAGCTCCACCACCCGCTCCAGATGTTCCGCCATCTCCGCCGGCGGAAGGATCGGATGCCTGATCAGTGATTCGTGCAGGACGACCCAGTACTCGGGCGTCGTGTCGTCGTCATCGAAGATCCGGGCGCGGCCGAGCCGTGCCCGTACCTTCTCGTCGGTCCTCTCGACCGGCTCCAACGGGTGCGTGGCCCGGACGACGGCACGGATGTACGGCTCGGTCTGGAGCAGGCCGGGGAAGACGGTGGGGCACCACTCCTCGATGGTCGCGGCGTGCCGTTCCGACTCCAGTACCCGCTCGAAGTACTTGGCGTGTCCCTTCCGGCGGGCCTTGTGCACGTCCTCGCAGCGCCGGGCGAAGAAGCCGTCGGTCCCGAGCACGCGGTCCACGTGCTCGGCGAGTTCGCGGGGCATGCGGCGCTCGCCGCGTTCGATCTCGCTGAGGTGGCTGAGCCCGTAGAAACTCCCCTCGGTCAACTGGCCGAGAGTGAGCCCCGCCTGTTCCCGCTTCCAGCGAAGTTCCTTGCCGTAGAAGCTCGGTACGCTCTCCGACCCGTCGATGTCCTTGCGCCGCACGCCAGCCACCCGTCTCCCCGATCCCGCGACTCCACCAGCACCACGCCCGGTTCCGCGGGTCGCGGCCGGGAAGGTTTTCCTCTTCCACGATAGGGAGGACGGATCCACGCTGTGACTGATTCATCACCCAGAGTCCGGAAGGTGTACGTCCATGCAGTCGCAGCCCCCCGCCGTCCCCGACCCCGGTCCCACGGCCCACGACGTGACGCTCTGCGCCGAGGCCCTGCGCGCCGCCCTGGCCGCCCACGGCATCACGCTGCCGTCTCTCCGTGTCGATCTGCCGAGCTTCGCGGGCTCGTACCGTCCGCCGGCCGGGCTGATCGCGCTGGGGAACTGCAACCTGGCGACGGCACGGCGGCTGGCGGAGGTTCTCCGGAAGGCGGCGGAGGGGTGAGCGGGCCGGTCCAGGACCCGCCGTGCCTGCGGATCGACCTGCTCGCCCTGCCCAAGGCGGTGCCCGAACTGCGCCGGGCGGTCGGGGAGTACGTGGACGCCGGGGTGCGTGCCGAGGCGCAGCTCTGTGTGACGGAGCTGGTCGCGAACGTGGTCCGGCACGTGGGGGAGGGGACGCCGGTACACGTGCGGGTGGTCGGGCGTACGCCGGGTGCGCCCACGCGCATCGAGGTCACCGACCCGGCGGCACATGTCCTGCCGGTCCTCCACCACGCCGGCGCGGAGGACGAGTCCGGGCGCGGGCTGTCGCTGGTGGACGCGGTGGCGTGCAGGTGGGGGGTGGAGCGCGGGGGCGCGGGTGGGAAGACGGTGTGGTGCGAGGTGGGCGGGGCGGAGACCGGCGCCGTACGCGAGTGAGGCCGAGGTTCCCCTCGGTCTCTTCGGCGAAGCGCCCGCGTCAGGGCGTGTGGTTGTCGGCCGACGCCGGGCTCGTGGCGGCGGCGGTGGCGCCGAGCACGAGGGCGACGGTGGCGAGAAGCCTCTTGGCGCGGGTCATCCCCACTCCTGTGTGCCAGAGGGTGTCCAGACAGGAGGTGAGAGCAGAGGTACCAGGCGCGCGTGTCCGAGTACTTCGCACGCTGGGCGCCGGACGTTCTCAGGAAATGATCACAGACATACATCGGCCGCGGCGGCTCCCCCTCCGCGCCGCCGCGGCCGATCCCCGTGTGGGAAGAAGGTCTACTTGCCGTCCAGGTCCAGGGCGGGCGGGGCCGGCATCTGGTTGTCCATCGTGGTGATGGCCTCGTCCTTCGCCGGAGGAGTGGGCATCTGGTTGTCCATCGTGGTGATCGCTTCGCCCTCCGCCGGAGGGGTGGGCATCTGGTTGTCCAGCGGCTTGGCAGGCGCGGCCTTCTGCTCGCTCATCTACTGGTGCTCCTCTGCAACGACGAGGTCTGGGTACGTAACGCCCGCCCGGAAGCTCCCCCGAGGGCCACCGGGCGGGCGTTCGGAGCCGAACGTCAACCCGGTCGGCTCCTCATGAGATCGCCTGCCCCCCGACGCGACGATCTGGTGATTGCCAGCATCGCCGGGGGAGATAAACGAACGATGAACGCTGCCGTTTGCAGTGGCGTCGGCCCGCTCATGCGGCATCGACGGGAGTCAGCAAAGCGCGTACGTCGTCAGCCTCAGGGGCACAGTTCTCCTCGTAAAGCCTGAGGGCTTCGAGCCAGCAGGCCCTTGCCCGGTCCACCTGCCCCAGCGCGGACAGCGTTCGTCCGAGGAGCGTGAGGACGTTGCCGCGCATCCGGTCGCCTCCGATGCATCCGACGGCGAGGGCTTGTTCGGCATGCTGAGCCGCTTGGGCCGGACGGCGCGCGGCCACGTGTGCCTCGGCGATCCGGAAGTGGGTGGTCCCTTCCCAGAGACGTTGGCGATGGGCGATGAAAATGGCCAGGGCATCGTTGAACTGGCCAAGTGCCTCGGTGTGCCGTCCGGCTTGGGTGAGCGCCATGCCGAGCGCGTAGTGGCCGTTGGCCAAGCGCATGGTCCGGCCCAGCTCAGCGAGCATCTCGAGTCCGTCCCGAGCGATGTCGACGGCCTTACCGATGTTGCCCATGGCCAAGTGGGCGCGCGACAGGTTGAATGACGTCGTCGCTTCGCCGGCTCGGTTGCCCGCTTCGCTGAAGGCTCGGATGGCCTGGTCGAAGAAGACTTTGCCGTCCGAGTACCGGTGCTGATGCAGTGAGATGAGCCCGCGGTCGTTGGCGGCCCAACTGCCCGCGGCGAGGTCCCCCGCGGAGGCGGCCCGCTCCATGGCGAGCCTGGCTTCCTCCTCCGCCTGATGAATGCGGCCGGACACGAGGAGGACGTTGGTGAGGGTTGCCCGGGCACGTCCCTCCGTACGGTCGTCACCGATCAGTTGGGCCGCCTCGCACACCGCGCTGGCCGTGTCCTCGTACTGACGCGAGTTGGCACCCGACTCGGCCAGGTCCTTCGCAGCCCAGAGGAGATCCACGCCACGCCGCAGCCGGTCCGTGTTCACGGACTGCCGCACGCTGGCGAGCAAGGACGCGCCCTCGGTGTAGAGCCAGTCCAGGGCTTCCGTGCCCTCGGCGAAGCGCAGGCCCTGATGCCGTGTCGGTTCCAGGTGGTCCACCAGGCGATCCCCGGGGCGCTCCATCGCGTATATCCCCGCCGCCGTCGCCAGGTAGAAGTCCAGCAGCCGCGACAGCGCCGCCCCCCGCTCGCTCGGCGGGTGCTCGTCGCGTTCGGCGCACGCACGCGCGTAGAGCCGGACGAGGTCGTGGAAGCGGTAGCGCCCCGGCGCCGCCGACTCCAGCAGGGACGTGTCCACCAGGGACTCCAGCAGGTCCTCCGTGTCCTCCGCCGGGAGGTCCAGTACCGCCGCTGCCGCCGCCAGGGAGATGTCCGGGCCGTCGGCCAGTCCGAGGAGCCGGAACGCACGGGCCTGGGCCGGCTCCAGTTGCCCGTAGCCCAGTTCGAACGTGGCCTTGACCGCCAGGTCACCGGCCTGCAGCTCGTCCAGCCGGCGTCGCTCGTCCGCCAGTTTCGCCGCGAGGACGGACACCGTCCACGTGCGCCGGGCCGCGAGACGGGACGCCGCGATGCGGATGGCCAGCGGCAGGAAACCGCACGCCGCGACCACGTCCAGGGACGCTTCCCGTTCCGAGGCGACCCGCTCCTCGCCCACGATCCTCGTGAAGAGCGTCAGCGCCTCGTCCGGGGCCATCACGTCCAGGTCGACCAGATGCGCGCCGGAGAGGTCCACCATCCGCACCCGGGACGTCACCAGCGCCGCGCACCCGGCCGTGCCGGGCAGCAGCGGGCGTACCTGTGCGGCGTCGCGGGCGTTGTCCAGCAGCACCAGGACGCGGCGGCCGTCCAGGACCGAGCGGTAGAGGGCCGCGCGTTCCTCCAGGGAGTCGGGGATGGCCGAGTCGGCCGTGCCCAGGGCGCGCAGGAAGGCACCCAGCACCGTCTCCGGTTCCGCCGCCCGCGCGCCCGCGCCCTGGAGGTCGACGTAGAGCTGCCCGTCCGGGAAGGCGGAGCGCGCCTGGTGGGCCACGTGCACCGCGAGGGTCGTCTTGCCGACGCCGCCGATGCCCGCCAGCGCGGAGACGGCCATCACCCGGCCCTCGGTGCCCGACGCCGAGCCCAGCACCTCGCTCAGCTCGCGCACGAAGGACGCGCGTCCCGTGAAGTCGGGCACGGTGGCGGGAAGTTGAGCCGGGCGGACCGGTGCCGCGGCCGACTCCGCGGCCGGTGCGGACGGTTCCGCCAGGGCCGGGTCGGCCTGGAGGATGCGCTGCTGGAGTTCCCGCAGGCCGGGGCGCGGGTCGACGCCCAGCTCGTCGGCGAGCAGGCGCCGCGTGTCCGCGTACACGGCCAGCGCCTCGGCCTGGCGTCCGCTGCGGTACAGGGCGAGCATGAGCAGCTCCCGCAGCCGCTCGCGCAGCGGATGCGCGGCGGTCAGCGCGGTCAGCTCCGAGACGGCCTCCGCGTGGCAGCCCTGCTCCAGGTCCATGTCCAGCCGCGTCTCGACGAGCTGGAGCCGCCACTCCTCCAGCCGGACCCGCTGCGCCTGGGCGTACGGGCCGGGGACGCCCGCCAGCGTCTCGCCGTCCCACAGCGCCAGCGCGCGCCGCAGCACCTCACGTGCCCGGCACAGGTCCCCGGCGGCCCGCGCCTTCTCCGCCTCGGCGGCCAGGTCCTGGGCCGTGCCGAGGTCGAGCGCACCGCTTCCGAGCCCGCGTACGGCGTACCCGCCCGACTCGCTGACCAGCACCCCCGGATCCAGGACCTTCCGCAGCCGCGACGCGTACGTGCGCACCGCCGCCAGCGCCTGCGACGGCGGTTCCTCGCCCCACAGCGCGTCGATCAGCTCGGCCGCGGTGGCCGTGCGGCCCTCGCGCAGCAACAGGGCGGCCAGCAGGGCCCGCTGCTGCGGGGACCCGGTGGGCAGCGGCTCGTCGCCGCGCCAGGCGCGCACCGGTCCGAGCACGCCGAACCGCAGCGCGGCCGGCGGCTCCGGTTCCGCCGGTGCCCCGGAAAGCCGCTGCTCCGGAGCGCGCGGTCCACCGTCCATGCCGTCCCCCTAGACATCCTGAGCAACTACGCCAGTTTGCCTTGTTCATGCCGACCACGTCAGTGGTGGGAGACGCCGATCACAGGTCCCTCACCTCTCCAGGTCCACCCGTACCGTCAGCAGCCCCGTTCCCACCCCCATCGCCCGTACGGCCAGGCTGTTGAACCGGGGCAGGCGGCGCAGGCGCGCGACCGGGTCGTCGTCGGGGAGGAGACGGGCGGTGCCCGCGTGCCAGCGGCCCCGGATCCGCACCCGTACCCGGGGATCGGCCCGGATGTTGCGGATGTACTGCGCCCGCTCACCGAACTCCGACACCAGCCAGAAGGAGTCGCCGACCCGGCGTCCCCCGACGGGCGTACGGCGGGGCAGGCCGGAGACGCGGCCGGTGGTCTCCAGCAGGGTCTGGGCGGGAAGCCGGCGCACGACCGCGTTGAGCCGGCGCTGGAGGGCCGTCACGGCCCGGTACTTGGTCTCGGCGTAGGACGACATCGCTCGCTCAGCTCCTGGTCTCGTGTGCCTCCATGATCCCCGGAGGAGCGGAGCGCGCACCCCGGCCCGATCATGCCGCTCGTATCCTCGAAGGATGACGACCTCCGCGACCTCCGGAACCGGACCCGCCGACCCCGCCGGTGCCACCGGCACCACCGGCCCCACCGAGAACTCCATGCGTCGCGCCCTCAAACGCGCCCGGGACGGTGTCGCCCTCGACGTCTCCGAGGCCGCGGTGCTGCTCCAGGCCCGCGGCGAGCACCTCGACGCCCTCACCGCGTCCGCCGCCCGGGTGCGGGACGCGGGCCTGGAGGCGGCCGGCCGCCCCGGCGTCATCACGTACTCGAAGAGCGTCTTCATCCCCCTCACCCGGCTGTGCCGGGACAAGTGCCACTACTGCACCTTCGTCACCGTGCCCGGCAAGCTGCGCCGGGCGGGGCACGGGATGTTCATGTCGCCGGACGAGGTGCTGGACATCGCCCGCAAGGGCGCGGCCCTCGGCTGCAAGGAAGCCCTGATCACCCTCGGCGACAAGCCCGAGGACCGCTGGCCCGAGGCGCGCGAGTGGCTCGACGCGCACGGCTACGACGACACGATCGCCTACGTCCGCGCCGTCTCCATCCGCATCCTGGAGGAGACGGGCCTGCTGCCCCACCTCAACCCGGGCGTGCTGACCTGGACGGACTTCCAGCGGCTCAAGCCGGTCGCGCCCTCCATGGGCATGATGCTGGAGACCACCGCGACCCGCCTGTGGTCCGAGCCCGGCGGCCCGCACCACGGCTCCCCGGACAAGGAACCGGCCGTGCGCCTGCGCGTCCTGGAGGACGCCGGCCGCTCCTCCGTCCCCTTCACCTCGGGCATCCTCATCGGCATCGGCGAGACGTACGAGGAGCGCGCCGAGTCCCTGTTCGCGCTGCGCAAGGTCTCCCGCGCCTACCACGGCGTCCAGGAACTGATCATCCAGAACTTCCGCGCCAAGCCGGACACCGCGATGCGCGGCATGCCGGACGCGGAACTGGACGAGCTGGTCGCCACGGTGGCCGTCGCCCGGCTCGTCATGGGCCCGGCCGCCTGCCTCCAGGCCCCGCCCAACCTGGTGGACGCGGAGTACGAGCGCCTGATCGCCGCCGGCATCGACGACTGGGGCGGGGTCTCCCCGCTCACCATCGACCACGTCAACCCCGAACGCCCCTGGCCGCAGATCGACGAACTCGCCGAGAGGTCCCGCGCGGCCGGGTTCGAGCTGCGCGAACGGCTCTGCGTCTACCCCGAGTTCGTGCGGCGCGGCGAGCCCTGGCTGGACCCGCGCCTGCTCCCGCACGTGGCCGCGCTCGCCGACCCGGCCACGGGCCTCGCGCGCGAGGACGCGACGGTTCAGGGCCACCCGTGGCAGGAGCCGGACGAGGTCTTCGAGGCGTCCGGCCGCACCGACCTGCACCGCACCATCGACACCGACGGCCGCACCTCCGACCGCCGCGACGACTTCGACGAGGTCTACGGCGACTGGGGCGCCCTGCGCGAGGCGGCGGCGCCCGGCATGGCCCCGGAGCGCATCGACACCGACGTACGCGCCGCGCTGGCCACGGCGGCCGACGACCCGACGAAACTGACGGACGACGAGGCGCTGGCCCTCCTCCACGCCGACGGCCCCGCGCTGGACGCCCTGTGCAAGGTGGCCGACGACGTCCGCAGGTCCGCCGTCGGCGACGACGTGACGTACATCGTCACGCGGAACATCAACTTCACGAACGTCTGCTACACCGGCTGCCGCTTCTGCGCCTTCGCGCAGCGCCGCACGGACGCCGACGCCTACACGCTCTCCCTCGACCAGGTCGCGGACCGCGCCCAGCAGGCGTGGGAGGTCGGCGCGGTCGAGGTCTGCATGCAGGGCGGCATCCACCCGGACCTGCCCGGCACGGCGTACTTCGACATCGCGAGGGCGGTCAAGGCCCGCGTCCCCGGCATGCACGTGCACGCCTTCTCGCCGATGGAGGTCGTCAACGGCGCCACCCGCACCGGCCTGTCGGTCCGCGAGTGGCTGACCGCGGCCAAGGAGGCGGGCCTCGACTCCATCCCCGGCACGGCGGCGGAGATCCTCGACGACGAGGTCCGCTGGATCCTGACCAAGGGCAAGCTGCCGACGGCGACGTGGATCGAGGTGATCGAGACGGCCCACGAGCTGGGCATCCGCTCCTCGTCCACGATGATGTACGGCCACGTCGACCAGCCCCGCCACTGGCTGGGCCACCTGCGCACCCTCGCCGGCATCCAGCAGCGCACGGGCGGCTTCACGGAGTTCGTGACGCTGCCCTTCATCCACACCAACGCGCCCGTCTACCTGGCGGGCATCGCGCGCCCCGGCCCCACCCTGCGGGACAACCGCGCGGTCACGGCCATGGCCCGCCTCCTGCTCCACCCCCATATCCCCAACATCCAGACGAGCTGGGTCAAACTGGGCACGGAGGGCGCGGCGGAGATGCTCCGCTCCGGTGCGAACGACCTCGGCGGCACGCTCATGGAGGAGACGATCTCGCGCATGGCGGGCTCGTCGTACGGCTCCTACAAGTCGGTCAAGGACCTGATCGCGGTCGCGGACGCGGCGGGCCGCCCGGCGAAGCCCCGCACCACGTTGTACGGCGAGGTCCCCGAG
The DNA here is from genome assembly GCF_044764905.1 of Streptomyces sp. NPDC093586. Classification (NCBI taxonomy): domain Bacteria; kingdom Bacillati; phylum Actinomycetota; class Actinomycetes; order Kitasatosporales; family Streptomycetaceae; genus Streptomyces; species Streptomyces sp. NPDC093586. Next base: position 102,570 of record NZ_JBIWJA010000028.1, read on the forward strand.
GAGCGGCGGCGGGCGGCGGCGGCCTCGGACGGGCACCTGCCGGAGCTGCTGCCGGTGCTGGACTGACCGCCTGACCGTCGTCGGACCGGGGGCACGGGCCGCTCGCAGTACGATGATCGGGCCCCCGGTGTGTCGGGGGGTTCTCGTAGCTGAGGAGATGCGTGCCCGTGCCTGCCCGACTTCCCTCGTGGGCCTGGGTCTCCGGTCTGACCGTGGGAGCGATAGCGGGGGTCGGCTTCCTGACCGTGCAGGCGGACCGGGGCCCGCACCCCACGGCCGCCGTGGCCGGGCCGAACCCGTCGGCCTCGGCCCGGGTGACCCCCGCACCGAAGGAGACGGCACCGGCCCCGGTCCCGGACGGCTCCGGCACCGGACGGCGCGTCGTCTACTCCCTCGGGCAGAAGCGGGCCTGGCTGGTCGACGCGAGCGACGCCACCCGCCGGACCTTCACCGTGTGGCCCGGCACGGTCGACCCCGACCCCGGCACCTACACGGTCGGCGAACGCCGGGACTCCACGACCGGTTCCGACGGGGTCCCGATCGAGCACATCGTGTACTTCGCCCTGGAGGACGGCGTCTGGGTCGCCTTCTCCCACGCGGCCGACGGCTCCTCGCCCCCGCCGCCCGTCCCCGGGACGAAGACCGGCGGCATCCGGCTGCACCTGCCGGACGGCCGGGCCCTGTGGACGTTCGCGACGACCGGCACGAAGGTCACGGTCGTCCCGTAGCACCGCCCCGTTCCGGCGTCAGGTGCGTGACGATCAGCACGACGCCGCTGAGCAGGAAGATCCGCGTCGCCGCGTCCAGCCCGTTCCAGGTGTCCGACTGCCACATCGCGAACCACTCCCCGCCGATGCCGATGAAACCGACGCCGAAGAGCAGCATCACCATCAGCAGGCCGAGGGTGGAGACCCTGCGTGCCCGCGCGTGGTCCCGGCGGAACCAGGACCAGGTGCCGGTGATCAGCACGAGCGCCGACACCGTCTCCCAGGCGATGATCGCCACGTAGGCCGCGTTCTGCAGTCCCTCGCTCGTGACGGCCCGCCACATCAGGTCCTCGTCCTCGAACGTGGTGTCCATGGCGAGCACGTGCTGGACGAACGCCTGGTTCGTCCCGAAGTCGGTGATGTTCCCGAAGGCGACCAGGGCCATGTAGAGGGCGACGGTGCCGGTGAGGAGGGCCGCGGCCAGGGGCAAGGCCCGCGAGGCGGTAGTGGTGGTCATGCTCACCTCATTCCCGGCGGGCCCGGTGTTCATCCGGCGGGCGGCCCCCTGTGCCCCGCCACCCCCTGAACCGACCGTCCCCGGTCGATTACAGTGCTCGCGTCGTACGTACGCACGATGCCGTGGGAGGCCGGGTGGGCGCGACGGGCGGTGCCGCCGTGTGGGGTCGTGCCGAGCAGCAGGACTTCCGGAGCCGGGTGCGCGGGACGCTGCTCGGCGCCGCCGTCGGGGACGCCTTCGGGGCGCCCGTCGACCGGATGGACCCCGACGCCGTCCGGGAGGCGCACGGCCCCGACGGACCGGCCGACCTCGTCCCCGTCCACGGGCGGCGCGGCGCCGTCACCCACCTCACCCAGCTCACCCTGTTCTCCGTCGACGGGCTGATCCGCGCCCAGGTGCGGCGCGACACCGGGGCCTGGCACCCGCCGACCGATCTGCACCGGGCGTACCGGCGCTGGTTCGCGACCCAGCGGGACTGGGGGCCCGACGAGCGGCGCGCGGAGGACGGCTGGCTGGCCCGCGAAGAGTGGCTGTACGCCCGGCGGGACCCCACCCGCGCGCTGCTGCTCGGGCTCGGCGACGACACGATGGGTACCCTCGACGCGCCCAAGAACCCCGGCGAGCGCGGCCCCGAGGCCGCCGCCCGGTCGGCGCCGTTCGGGCTGCTGGTCGGCTGGGACCCCCGACTCGTCGCCCAGCTCGCCGTGGAGTGCGCGGCGCAGACCCACGGCCACCCCACCGGGAACCTCGCGGCGGGCGCGTACGCCGTGGTCGTGCACGGACTGGCGCGGGGCGAGGGCCTGGAACCGGCCGTGCGGCGGGCGCTCACGCTGCTCGCCGTCCGGCCCGGACACGAGCCGGTGTCGGAGGCGCTGCGGCGCGCGCTGGGCGCGGTCCGGCAGGGGCTCCCGACGGCGGCGCGGGTGACCGGGCTGGCCGGCGAGGGCACGGCGGAGGGCCTGGTCGCCGCCGCCGTGTACTGCGCCCTCGTCGCCGAGGACGTACGGCACGGGCTGCGGCTGGCCGTGGGCCACGGCGGGCCCTCCGCCGCGGCCGGCGCGCTGACGGGCGGGCTGCTCGGCGCCCTGCACGGCGAGACGGCCCTCCCGCCGGCCTGGCTGGCCGAGCTGGAGGGCCGTCCCACGATCCTGGAACTGGCCGACGACTTCGCCATGGAGCTGACCCAGGGTCCGGCCCTCCACGGCCCGGCGGGCTCGTCCCCGGGCTGGCTGGCGCGGTACCCGAGGGCCTAGTGCCGCGGCAGGCGACGTTCGCCCGGTGAGGAGCGGCGTCCGGTGCGGCGAGTGGGGGCACCCCCTCCGGGGGAGCGTGCCGGGCGTCGC